>JAOPYM010000528.1 GCA_025964615.1 Actinomycetes bacterium | reverse complement strand
GCGGCGAGCTGCCATCAGACGCTCGGCATCGACGATGGGGCGGACAGCCGGCTGATCTGCCGGCTCGGCGACGTGGCCGGGCCGTCCAGCGTGCGGCTGACCGTCCGGAGCCCCGGCCGGGATTCCGGGGCGAGCATCACCGCGATCGCCGACGCCCCAATGCGGCGGGCCTGCCGGATGGGGACTCGGCCGTAACGCCGTCGGCCGTGCCTCCGCCCGAGACCGGGCCGCAGACGCCGTCGGCTCCGCTCTCGGGTGGCGGCGCGGGTACGGGCTCGGGCCGGGTCACCGGCACGACACCGGGCGCCGCCATCGCCCAGGTCACCGGCTCGCCCACGGCGGCCCCCAGGCAGGCGGCCACGCTGACGCCGGAGCCGCCGCGCGCCGGATCCGGGCAGGCCGCCGCCCCGCCACCCGCCGCCGAACTCCGGCAGCCCTTCGTCGCGAGACCTCGGACGTCCCACCGGGTCACGCACCGGCCGAGGCCGCCCCGGTACTTCGAACGGCAGGTACCGGCGCAGCCCGCGCCCATGTACCCGGCGCAGCCCGCGCCCATGTACCCGCAGCAGCCCGCGCCCATGTACCCGCAGCAGCCCGCGCCATCCGTCCAGATGCCCGTGCCCGAGGTGGCTCCGCTGGTACCGCCAGGCGGTTTCCCGCCACTGCCGCCGATCCAGAGCCTGCCCGGCCTCCAGGCGGCCGGACCCATACCCCCGGCCCCGGATCCGGCCCCGGCCCCGGCCCCGGTCCCGGCCCCGAACGTGGCGGCCCCGAACGTGGCGGCCCCGAACGGGGTGGTGCCGAACGGGGTGGTGCCGAACAGGGTGGCTCCGAACAGGGTGGCTCCGAACGCGCCGGCTCCGAACGCGGTGCCGCCGAGTGGGGTGGCTCAGCACGCGATGACGCGGAACGTCGCCCCTCTCAACACGATCGGGCTTCAGGCCGGGGAGGACACCGCGCCGATGGGCCTGACCACGGTGTCGGGGGTGCCGGGTGACCAGGCGTCCTGGCTGCGGGTGCTCGGCGTCGTCGTGGTGGCGGAGGTCACGGTCCTCTGGCTCGCGGCCGGCCTCGGACTGTGGCGGCGCAGGGTCGCGCTGACCCGGGCCATCGAGAGGATGGGCGCGGGCGCGCGAAGGATCCACCGGTTCTTCCGCTGACGGACTCTGGCGGGATTGCACGTTTTTTCGGCCGAGTCACTGCCCGTTATGGCTACCATCGGGTAGCTTTTCGCGTGCACGATCCTTCCTGTGCGGCCGGTCGGCGCGGCGGGCCGTTCCTTTCCCTGCTGCTCGACTGCCATCGCCGGCTCCCCGCCCATGCGACGTCGATGGCCTGTTCCCCCCTGGAGTACGCGCTATGGCACTGGGATCCCTCCTCCCCGAGCTCGCTGAAGATGCGCCTCGTGCGACGCTGATCGAGCTCGTCGCCACTTGGGCGGTGCAGAAACCGGACGCACCGGCCTACACCTTCGTGGACTACTCGGCGGATCCCAGGGGTTTGAAGGTCACCTACTCGTGGGCGGAGACGTACCGCCGTTCGCGGGCGATGGCGGTCCGGTTGCGGCACAGCGCCGAACCCGGTGACCGGGTGGCGTTGCTGCTGCCGCAGGGCCTGGACTACATGACGACGATGCTGGCCGCGATGTGGTCGCGGGTGATCGCGGTGCCGTTGTTCTCGCCGGATTCCCCGGGTCACGCCGACCGGCTGATCGGGGCGTACACCGATTCGGAGCCGGCGGTCGTGGTCACCACGAGGGCCGTGTTGCCGGACGTGGAGCGGTTCCTGGCCGGGCATGACGTACCCAGGCCGAAGGAGATCATCTTCGCCGAGGACATCGATGAGGCGCTGGCGGCCGGCTGGGTCGATGAGCCGATCGGGATCGATGAGGTCGCGTACCTGCAGTACACCTCGGGTTCCACGCGGCGTCCGGCGGGTGTCGAGATCACGCACGGGAATGTGGACGCCAACGCCCGCCAGCTCTGGTCGGGCTGGAGGCCGCAGAGCACCGAGCCGGTGATGGTGAGCTGGCTGCCGCTCTTCCACGACATGGGCCTGATCGCCAGCATGGCGCTGCCGATGGTGCACGGCAACCACACGATCTTCACTGATCCGGTGTCGTTCCTGATGAACCCGTTGCGGTGGCTACAGCTGATCTCCGAGCACGACTGCGTCTACACCGCGGGGCCGAACTTCGCATATGAGTACGTGACGGAGCGGGCCACCCCGGAGAAGATCGCCGGGCTGGACCTGAGCGGGCTGGTCACCTGCCTGAACGGGGCCGAGCCGGTGCGGCCGTCGACGTTGAAGCTGTTCGGTGACACGTTCGGCCCGGCCGGGTTGCGAGCGGGTGCGCAGGGCCCGGGGTATGGGCTCGCGGAGGCGACGGTGTTCGTGTGCGCCGCGGCTGATGATGCGCCGCCGAAGATCGTGGTGGTGGATCGGGACGCGCTGCTGGCGGGGTCGGTGGTGGCGTCCGGGGGCGGGCACACGACGAGCCTGGTCTCCTGCGGGCGGCCGATGGGGCAGTACGTCGCGATCGTGGATCCCGACACCTCCGTCGAGCAGCCGGATGATCGGGTGGGCGAGATCTGGGTGTACGGCCCGAATGTGGCTCCGGGTTACTGGAAGAACTCTGAGCGCAGCCAGGACACCTTCGGTGGCCGGCTGATCTCTTCGGCGGACCTTCCGCAGGGCCCGTGGATGCGGACCGGTGATTTCGGGGTGATCCATGAGGGTGAGTTGTATGTCACGGGGCGGATCAAGGACCTGATCATCGTTGATGGGACCAACCATTATCCGCAGGATCTTGAGGTGACCGTTCAGGAGGCGCATCCGGCGGTCCGTCCTGATTTCGTGGCGGCTTTTGCGGTGCCGGGTGGGGAGACCGAGCGGCTGGTGGTGGTGGCCGAGCGGAACCGGCGGGTGCCGTTGGCGCGTCTGGATCTGGTGGAGGTCGAGGTCGCGGTGCGTAGCGCTGTCAATGTTGAGCATGAGATGGCGGTGCATGAGTTCGTGCTGATCGAGCCTGGCGGTCTGTCGCGTACCTCCAGCGGTAAAGTCGCCCGCGCGGCGACAAAACAGCGTCATCTGGACGGCGATCTGCCGACCACCCGGGTACGCCTGGATGCGCGCAACTAGGGGAGGGTCATGTTCGCTGGTCTCGGGCGCCTTATTCACCGAAGGCGCTGGATCAGCTTTGCCCTCGTCCTGCTGCTCACCGTGCTCTGCGGCTGGTACGGCATCGGGGTCTTCAGCCGGTTCTCGCAGGGCGGTTTCGACGACCCGCACTCCGCCTCGACCCGGGTGGCGACCCTGTCGGCGACCTACTTCGGCAGTACGAACCCGGACGTCCTGGCCATCTACCGGGACGAATCCCGTACGGTGAACGACCCGACGTTCATGCGGGACATCGTCACCACCGTGGCCCGGCTGCCCACCGCCCAGGTCTCCAGCGTCATCAGCTACTGGGACTCCCCGCGCAACCTCGGCGCGCTGATCTCCACCGACCGGCACTCCACGTACGTGGCCATCCAGCTGGCCGTCCCCGACCTGCAGAAGGCCGACGCGTACGCGAAGGTCAAGGATCTGCTGCAGGTGCCCGGCTTGAAGCTGTCGCTCGGCGGCGCGGTCCCGCTGGGCCTGGAGTTCGCGACCCGGACCATCGGCGACGTCTCCAACGCCGAGGCCATCTCGCTGCCGATCCTGTTCATCCTGACGATCATGATCTTCGGCGCGGTGGTCGCCGCCGGCCTGCCGCTGGTCGTCGCGATCTTCTCGACGATCGGCGGCTTCGCCGTGGTACGGGTGATCACGCTGGTCACCCAGGTCTCCAGCATGGCCCTGGAAGTGGTCACCATGATGGCCGCGGCGCTGGCCATCGACTATTCGCTGTTCGTGCTGACCCGGTTCCGGGAGGAGCTTGCCCGCGGGACCGACCGGGAGACCGCGCTGGCCAACACGATGGCGACGGCCGGCCGTACCATCGCGTTCTCCGGCATCACGGTCACCACCGCGCTGGCCGGGCTGCTGCTGTTCCCGCAGATGTTCCTGCGCTCCATCGGCCTGGCCGGGATGTCCACGGTCGCGGTCGCGGTCTTCGGCGCCAACGTCGTGCTCCCCACCATGCTGGCGATCCTCGGCCCTCGGATCGAGCGGGGCGGGATGCCGTGGCGGCGCCGCAAGATCCGGGAGGACCGGGCCGAGCGGCAGTTCTGGTACCGGCTCGGGCACAGCGTGATGCGGCGGCCGCTGCCGTACTTCGTGATCGTGCTGGCGATCCTCGGAGTGCTGTTCCAGCCGTTCCTGCACGCCCAGTTCGGCACGCCCGACGTGCGGGTGCTGCCGGCGGGGAGCCCCACCCGGTTGGTCGTCGAGGGGATCAAGAAGGACTTCCCGAACGGCAACCTGGAACCCATCGACGTGGTGGTCCGCGGCGACATCATCCCCAGCACCTGGAAAAAGGCGGGCAAGCTCCCCACCTATCTCCTGGACTACCAGAACCGGCTGGCGCATCTGCCCGGCGTCGCCCAGGCGAAGGTCAGCGGTTATGACGGAGGGTACGGAGCCGTCCGGATCTCGGTCACCCACCACCTCGATCCGGCATCGCAAGCCGCCAAGGATCTTGTACAGACGATCAGGGCCATGAAGATCCCCGACCAGAAGGGGCTGGTCGTCTACACCGATGTGGGCGGCAGCACCGCGGGTCAGATCGACCTGATGACCAGCCTGATGCAGACGCTGCCGTGGATGGCGCTCTTCGTCGGCATCGCGACCTACGTGCTGCTGTTCGCCGCGTTCGGCTCGGTGCTGCTGCCGCTCAAGGCCGTCATCATGAACATGCTCTCCATCGGGGCCTCCTTCGGCGTGATCGTGTGGGGTTTCCAGGACGGCCATCTCTCCGGGCTGCTCGGCTTCACCCCGGTCGGCTCGGTCGACGCGACCACGATGGTGTTCATCCTGGCGATGGTCTTCGGCCTGTCCATGGACTACGAGGTCTTCCTGCTCAGCCGGATCCGGGAGGAGTGGGACCGTACCCACGACAACCGGGCGGCCGTCGCGGTCGGCATGCAGAAGACCGGCGGCATCATCACCAGTGCCGCCGTCCTGTTCCTGGTGGTCATCGGGGCGTTCTCGCTGGCCGAGATCACCGTCGTGAAGCTGATCGGTGTCGGTATGTTCGTCGCCGTCGTGGTGGACGCCGCCCTGGTGAGATCGCTGCTCGTACCCGCGACCATGCGGTTCCTCGGCGACGCCAACTGGTGGCTGCCGGGACCGCTGGCGGCGCTGCACCGCAAGATCGACCTGCGCGAGGTGCACGATCTGCCGGCCCCGGACGCGGTCCCCGCTCAGGTCTCGGTTCGGGAAAGTCGACGATCTGGATCTATTCCACTATCAGTCAACAACAGGTCCATGGCAGAATCCCCCACGGCGCATCAGCACCTGGCCTACCGTGGCGCACCATCCGAAAGCGCGCAGACGTACACCAAAGCGACGGTTCCGCCGTCCTATGAGGCACCACGTCCCACCGCACCACCCCCCGCCCGGCCCCCCGCCGGGCAGCACCGCAGAGCACCCGCAGAACGGGTGCCGTGGCCGATCGTTCCACCGACCGGCACCGGCGCCGCCCCCCGTACACGCGAGATAGTGCCCAATCCGGATGGCACCGGATGGCACTGGAGGACAGCGGAGGATGACGATGCCAGCTAGCTCACACCGACGGCGCGGCCTACGGCGGATCGGAGCGGTACTCGCCGCGGCGGCGCTGGGTGCCACGCTGGCTCCCGTCGTGACCGCGGAGGCGGCGACCTTCAAGCCCGCCGACGACGGCGCAAAGATCACGGCGTACAAGTGGTTGAACGCGCAGGAGTTCGACTTCACCGTCAAGTCGCCCGCGCTCGGCTCCTCGCAGAATGTCCGGGTGCTCGTCCCGAAGACCTGGCGGTGGACCTCCCACGCGACCTGGCCGGTGCTGTACGTCTTCCACGGCGGTCACGACACCTACACCTCGTGGACCCGCAACACGAACATCGCCACCACCGCCAAGGCGTGGAACGCCATGGTGGTCATGCCCGAGGGCGCGAACGGGTCGTACACCGACTGGTTCAACTACGGCAAGGGTGGCAGCCCGAAGTGGGAGACCTTCCACACTCAGGAGGTCCGCCAGCTGATCGAGCGCAACTACCACGGCGGTGGCATCCGGGCCGCCATGGGCAACTCCTCCGGTGGTGAAGGCTCCATCACCTACGCCGAGCGGCACCCGGGCCTGTTCAAGTACGCAGCGTCCTTCAGCGGCCCACTGTCGCTGCGATCGCCCGGCGTTCCGGCGATGCTGATGTACACGGACGCCAACCTCGGCGTGGACCCCTACCGGATCTGGGGCAACCCGTGGGCACCGTCCGGGTCCGCCGATGCCGCCAACTGGACCGCGCACGACCCCTGGGCGCTTGCCGGTCGGCTGAAGGGGACTGGAACAGGGATCTTCTTCTCCTCTGGTACCTCCGGCAAGCCCGGTCCCGGTGACCCGAACGTGGCGCCGTGGGACATCGGCCTGCTCAGTGAGGTGGCCGTCGGCACGACGAACGTCGCGTTCCGCGACCAGATGCAGAAGCTCGGCATCCCGTTCACGTCCGACATCTACGGCAACGGGCGGCATGCCTGGCCGGCCTGGCGTCGCGAGTACCTCAAGCTCTGGCCGACCCTGATGAAGTCCATCGGCGCCAAGAAGTTCTGATGGCGGGCGCGGCCCCCGTCCGAGTTCCTCTGGACGGGGGCCGTGCCGTCTCAGCTGGGTATTCGAGGTGGGTTATGTCTTGTTTGTCACTCTGTCGACTGCAATGATCGCCTAGCTGATCTACCCTTCCGACATGAGAATGTGGATCTGGTGGGCAGGATCCATCTCTGTTGAGTGATCGATTGTGGAAGGCGCAACTCTTGACGGCCGCTGGTTGGTTCGTTGCCCTGGTGACTGCCGGGATCGTGCTGCATGCCTGGTGGATGCGTGGCCGGCTGGCCAGGTTCCAGCGCCTGTCAATGAGCGCGGCACTGTTGGACTCGGTACCTGGCTCAGGCTCGTACGACATGGTCACCGCGGCGGGTGTCGAGGTGCCCGCCGAGGTGTGGCCGGCCGCCGTGGCGCACGCCGTGGCACATGACCTACAGGTGATCGATCTGGTCCCGACCGGGCTTTCGGTGGTGCAGGCGCTCGACCTGGCCCGCGCAGTGGACCTACCGAGTTACCGGATTGACCCGGTCGGCCAGGGCCGTGGCGGCGGGCACGCCATCCTCGCCGCCACCGACCTGCTCGATCGCGCTCGTGTCACGGAGCGGCGTGGACTCGATGTGGGCGAGATGGCCGAAGTAACCGTACGCCTGAGGCAATATGCCAAAGCGGCCGATCTACTGGTCGTAGACATCCCCGTTACCACAGACCTCACCCATCGGCGAACCTGGCTGAAGGCACTTGGCGTCGCCCTTCCCGCCGACACTGCGGTTACGCAGACCCTTGCCCTTTCCATCGCGGGCTATCTTCTGGTGCTGGCTGGTCTATTCGCATCACCGGTCTGGGGCCTGATCCCTCTCGCCGCATACTGCCTCGCTCCCTACCTTATGTTCGTGGGCGCTCGGATGAGTCCTACGGATCTTCATAGGGCGGCTCTGTTCCGGCCGATTGAGGTCCCGCGAGCCTGGTGGCACCTGATACGCGCCCCGCGGTCGCCGTGGGAGCTGCGCATTGCGCTGCGTAACGAAGAATCCCGAGACTGGTACGAGGCCGAATTGGCCCACGGAGTGGATAGGTTTCTCCAGCCGCGCCAGAAGAGCTGCCCATGGTGCGGTTCCGGTGCCCTCCGGGTCCATGTGCGGACCTGGGACATCATCCAGCTCAAACCCGGACGCTTCACTCTGGAGCGGTGCGGCGGCTGCGGTCACGTCTTCCAGAACCCGCAGCTCACCCCGGAAGGGCTCGATTTCTACTATCGAGACATCTATGCGGGCCGCGGCGGTGCGGACATGGAACACGTGTTCAGCGGCCAGCTATCACACTATCTGGCGCGCGCCGAAATGGTGAAGTCGGTCGCCACACCCACACGCTGGCTGGACGTTGGAACCGGCCACGGCCATTTTCCCCGGGCCGCCGCCACGGTCTTCCCGCAGACCGAGTTCCACGGCCTCGACATGGGCGAAGGTGTTGAGGAGGCCGAACGGAGAGGCTGGATCGCTCACGGTTTCCGCGGCCTCTTCCCTGAGCGGATCGATGAACTGGCCGGGAACTACGATGTGGTCAGCATGCATCATTACCTCGAGCACACTCTCGACCCATACAGCGATTTGGACGCGGCAGCCAAGTGTCTGCGTCCCGGCGGCCATCTCCTTGTCGAGCTACCCGATCCCGAATGCTCGTACGGGCGCTTGCTTCGTGGCTTCTGGATTCCTTGGCTGGCGCCACAGCACCTGCACCTGATTCCGCTCGGAAACCTCATCGAGGCCTTGGCTGCGCGGGGCTTTCAGGTCCTGGAAATCCAGCGCCGCCAGGCGCGGCAGGCTCCCGACATCGCGGGTGCCGCCGTATCGTTGATCAACCTTTTCGGCCCCGATCCTGCCCGGCCTTGGGCACCCCGACCGAACGCCATGGACCATGCCCGATTCATCGCCGCCCGCAGCATCTCCGTCCCGCTGCTAATGCTGGCGTACACCCTCGATCTGTTGATCAACCCGTTCGCACGCAAGCGCAGCAATGCCTATCGCCTCGTCGCAGTCAAGCAAGCCGGCTGACCTGACCGCGTTGGAAGCCCTGCTGACCGGGCCCCCTCAGCGGGAGGTCTCGTGACGTCGGCGTGGAAATAGGCCCAGTTCAGGCCGGTGTCGTGCTCGATCTTCTCGGCGGCGTCGCGCAGATGGCCCGGGCGCACAGGTACGGCGGTGGTCATGGCGCCCTCCCGCAGTTCAGAGGGTGGCGATGACGTCGCAGGCGCGGGCGACGCCGTCCTCTTCCTTAAGGTGCCGTGCGATGTCCTGTGCACGTTCGCGCATGCCGGGGGAGTCCACGGCTGTGCGGATGGCGGTGGCGAGGGCGGCTGCGGTGAGTTTGCGGATGGGATGGGGTACGGGTCCGGCGCCCAGGGCATGCACCCGTTCGCCCCAGTAGGGCTGGTCGCCGAAGAACGGGCATACCAGGGTCGGTACTCCCGCGCGCAGTCCGGCCGCGCTGGTGCCCGCGCCGCCGTGGTGGACCACTGCCGCCATCTTCGGGAAGAGCCATGCGTGCGGTACGTCCCGTACGACCAGGATGTCCGCGTCGGACTCTCCGTCGCTGACGATGCCGCGTACGCCCGCCCGGCGGAGTGCGGCGCGCACGACGGCGCCGGTCGCGGCGGCGTCCTTGGGGACCATGCTGCCGAAGCCGACGTAGACCGGCGGCGGGCCGTCTGCCAGGAACGCCGCGAGCTCGGGCGGCGGAGACCAGCCGGGGGCCTCGTCCAGGAACCAGTAGCCGGTCACGTGGACCTGCGGCGGCCAGTCGGCGGGCCGGGGGACCACCGCCTCGCTGAAGCAGCAGAGCACCGGGCGTCCCTCCGCGCGGACCCGGCGCATCGGGCCGTACAGGGGAAGCTTCGGCAGGCCGAGTTCAGCCGCCCGCCATGGGTTGATGAACGGGCGGAGGAGCTGCCAGGCCACCTGGTCGACCGCGCCGAAGCTCAGCCGGTTGCCCGCGCCGCCGAGCAGCCGGGCCTGCGGCAACAGCGGATGCGGGAACGCCCTGGTGGGCTGGCTGGGCTGGAAGTGGACCAGCGCCCGGCCGATGCCCAGATGGTCGCCGAGGTGCTCGCCGAGGAAGCCGAGGGTCGGGGTGATCAGCAGGTCGGCGTCCCGGCACGCGGCAAGGAGTTCGGCGAGGAGCCGGTCCGCCATCGGGCCGACGATCTTCTTGAGGCCGGTGAGGAACCTGACCGGGTTGCGACCCCCGGCCAGCCACTCCTGGCCCTCGTCGGAAGTGAGGATCTCGGTGGGATCGGCGGTCAGCGGCGCGAACTCGAGGCCGGCCTCGGCGACCAGCGGCTCGTACCGGGAACTGGCCACCAGGCGCACCTTGTCGCCGCGCGCCGACAGGCCTCGGCCCAGCGCCACGCACGGCTGGATGTCGCCGCGCGACCCGGCCGCGATGATGACGACCAGGCGGCTCACCAGTCGTGCCAGTCGAAGGGGGAATACCCGCTCGGGGTCTTGGCGCGGCGGTCCTCGTCAGGCTCGCGGGCGGCCCAGCGGCCGTTGGGCCCGGAGGCGTCCACCTCGTGCCCGGGCGGCTCCCCGGCGGCCTGCTCGGAGTACATCACCGCCTGCTCGTAGGTGATGATCGGCAGTGGCCCGGTCTGCCAGGAGACCTGGAGCGCGGGCCGGTCCGGATACCGGGGGACCGGGGGCACCGGCGTGTGCTCGAGCCGGGGCTCGGGGACGGACGCGGGTACGGTGGCCAGTTCCGCAACCGCCACGGGCACCACGCGGACCCGGCGGTGCCGGGGGCCCTTCTCCCTGCGCGGCAGGGTGAGCGCGGCGATCAGCGCGCCGATCATCACCATGCACGCACCGGCCACCAGGCCGATGGAGGTGCCCTGCCGGTAGGCCGTCACCTTGTCGACGCCGCGCTCGGTGGCGGTGTTCTGCAGCGAGAAGATCAACGCCCCGAGCACCGCGATGCCGAAGGCCCCCGACAGTTCCCTGGCCACGTTGAGGATTCCGTTGCCCACCCCGATGCGCTCCTCGGGGATGGATTTCAGCACGTACACCGCGAGCGGCATGCAGAGCGCCGAGCCGGCGCCGAGGACCAGCACGCCCGGCATCAGGTCGGAGTAGCCGGAACCCTGCTTGAGGGCGGAGAAGAGCATCATGCCGATGGCCATCAGGGCCATGCCGCCGCCGATGGTCAGCCGAGGGCCGTACTTGGCGGCCAGCCAGAAGGCGAGCGGCGTCACCGCGCCCATCACCAGCGACGGCGGCAGGAAGACCAGGCCCGCCTCGGCGGGCTTGAAGGCGAGCACCTTCAGCATGAACTTGGATCCGAAGTAGACCACGCCGTTGAAGCCGAGCCCGCAGAGCATCTGGGAGACGACGCCGCCGACGAAGATCCTGTTGCGGAAGAAGCTCGTCTCGAACATCGGTGAGGGGGCCCAGCGTTCGACCGTCGCGAGCGACACGAGGCCGATCGCGCCGAGGGCGTACACCCCGATGGCTGCGGGGCTGCCCCAGCCCAGCGAGGGTCCCTCGGTCAGCGCGTAGGCGATGCTGAAGATGGTCGTCGCCGAGATGAGCAGCCCCGGCAGGTCCACCGGGATGTCGCTGCGCTCCTGTGGTGCGCGCAGCACCAGGAACGAGGTCAGGATGGCCAGCACGCCGGGGACCACGTTGATCAGGAAGAGCCAGTGCCAGTCCCAGGTCTGCACGATGTAGCCGGCGATCGTCGGGCCGAGCGCCAGGGACGCGGACGAGGTGATGATCCAGACCATCGAGCCGATGGACTTCTGCTCGTCGCTGCGGCCGACCGTGACGATGACGAGGGTGGCGGGCAGCGCGAGGGCGGCTCCGGTGCCCTGGATCAGCCGGGCGCCCATCAGCAGGCCGAAACTGCCGCCGCACAGCCCGGCCGTCAGCGAGGCCGAGGTGAACACGGTCATGCCGATGACGAACATGGTCCGGCTGCCGTAGATGTCGGTGAGCCGGCCGCCCGCGATCATCAGGCAGGAGAAGATCAGGATGTAACCGGTGGTCGCCCATTCCAGGACCGGGGCCGTGATGTGCAGGGACGACAGCATCTTCTCCTGAGAGACGGAGAAGACCGTGTTGTCCATGGTGATCATGAAGGCGCTGATCGCCACGAGGATCAGCGTCAGCCGGAAACGGTCGCGTCTGGGTGCCATTACGGGGTTCGGGCCCCCTCAGGCGTGTGGTGCGAATGGGGGCCGAGTTCGTTACGCACGGTAATCGCAGTGGGCCGGAAGAGTCGGACGAACGGGTGATCCGTGAGAATCAACTCATTCCCTCCCCTAGCCGGGAAGACAGGTTATCCGGTAACACAGTGGTAGTCCCCGACGCCCAGCGCACGGGGGACGTCTACTGTCCCATCAGGCCACATCGGCACGTATGGCGTCTTGTCATCACCGTGACAAGGAACTCCTGAGAATCGTGGTCTGGATGCGCATCGTGATGCGGTCGAAATGGGACAAGGTTGTCCCTCCGCGTCGAACGATCCGGGTTCATCGTTGGGGGAACCAGAGCATGCAGTCGCAAGATCGTTCCGGAGTCGCACAGGACGAACCCCCGGCGGTGACCGAGGACTCGATCCGTCGTTACCTGATCGAGCAGGTCGCCCGCCGCTCACAGATTGCAACCGAAGAGGTCGACGCCGACCGCCCCCTCGAAGAGTTCGGTCTTGCCTCCCGCGACGCCGTCGCGATCGCCGGTGAGCTGGAGGAGATGCTCGGCCGGTCGATTCCCGCGACGCTGGTCTGGGAGTACCCCACGATCAACCGGATCTCCGCCGCCCTCACCGGTGGCGATGTGGCCGCCGAACTGCCGGCACCGATGGCCGCCACGACCGATGAACCCGTCGCGGTGATCGGCATCGGCTGCCGCTTTCCCGGCGGGGTCACCGGGGCCCGGGAGTACTGGGACTTCCTGCTCGCCGGTGGTGACGCCATCGGTGAGGTGCCCGACGGGCGCTGGGACGCCTTCAACGACGGTTCCCCCGAGGTCGCCGACGCCCTCGCCAACGTGACGCGGCTCGGCGGTTTCCTCGACGACATCGCCGCGTTCGACGCGCAGTTCTTCGGGATCACGCCACGCGAGGCGACCCTGATGGACCCCCAGCAGCGGCTCGTCCTCGAGGTGGCCTGGGAGGCCCTGGAGCACGCGGGCATCGCCCCGGCGACGTTGCGCGGCAGCCGTACCGGCGTGTTCGTCGGCGTCTCCTCCCCCGAGTACGCGGCGTTCACCGCTTCCGACTTCGCCCGCCTGGAGCCCTTCACCGCCACGGGCGTGGCACTCAGCATCATCGCCAACCGGCTCTCGTACCTCCTGGACCTGCGCGGTCCCAGCATGATCGTGGACACCGCGTGCTCGTCCTCGCTCGTCTCGACCCACCTGGCCGCCCAGGCGCTGCGCGCGGGGGAGGCCGATGTGGCGCTGGCGGGCGGCGTGAACCTGCTGCTCTCGCCGACGATCACGATGACGTTCGACCAGGCCGGTGGGACCGCCCCCGACGGTCACTGCAAGCCGTTCGACGCCTCCGCCGACGGCATGGTGCGCGCCGAGGGCTGCGGTGTCGTGGTCCTCAAGCGCCTGTCCGACGCGATGCGCGACGGCGACCGGGTGCTCGCTCTGATCCGGGGTTCGGGGGTCAACTCCGACGGGCGGTCCAACGGTCTCATCGCGCCCAACTCCGACGCGCAGAAGGCCCTGCTCCGCGACGTCTACGCGCGCAGCGGAATCGACACCCGCGAGGTCGACTACGTCGAGGCGCACGGCACCGGCACATTCCTCGGCGACCCGATCGAGGCCAAGGCGATGGGCGAGGTGCTCGGCGCCGGGCGGCTGGTCACGGAGCCGCTGCTGATCGGCTCGGCCAAGTCCAACCTCGGCCACATGGAGTCCGCGGCGGGCATCGCCGGCCTGATCAAGACGGTCCTCTCGCTGGCGCACCGTACGATCCCCGCGAGCCTGCACTACAAGCAGCCCAACCCGCACATCCCGTTCGAGGACCTGCACCTGCAGGTCGCGGCCGAGGAGACCCCGTGGCCGTCCCGCGGGCACGCGCCGCGCGCCGGGGTGTCCGGTTTCGGGTTCGGCGGTACGAACGCGCACGTCATCCTGGAGGCGGCGCCCCCGTCCTCCTCGGTCAGGGCCGTCGCCGCGCCGACCAGGTCGTACGCCCTGTCCGACACGACGGCCGACCGCATCCGCGACCACGCCGCCGTACTCGCCGACTGGGCCGAGGCCGGGCACGCCGACCTCGCCGACATCGAGCACACCCTGCGCCGCCGCAACGGCCGGGGCCGGGCCCGCAGCGCCGTCGTCGCCCGCGACCGGGCCGGGCTCGTCGGTGGCCTGCGCGCGCTCGCCGAGGGCACACCGCACCCGTCGGTGGTCAGCGGCGTGGCGCTCGCCGCCGTACCGAACAGGCCGGTGTGGATCCTGTCCGGGTACGGCTCGCAGCGGCCCGGCATGGCCAAGAGCCTGCTCGCCGAGGAACCGGCCTTCGCCGAGGCCATCGACGACCTCGACCCGCTGTTCGCCGAGGAGGCCGGGTTCTCGCTCTGGGAACTCCTGGAGGGCGGCTTCGAGGCCGAGGACCCGGCGCGGACCATGCCGGTGCTGTTCGGCATCCAGATCGGGCTGGCCCGGATGTGGGCCTCGTACGGGATCACCCCGTCCGCGGTGATCGGCCACTCGATGGGCGAGATCGCCGCCGCCGTCATCGCGGGTTCGCTGTCCCTCGAGGACGGCGTCAAGGTCATCACCCGCCGGTCGAAGCTGATGATGTCGCTGGTCGGCGGGGGCGCGATGGCCGTCGTGGGGGCCTCCGCCGCCGAGGTCGCGGACCTGTCCGCGGACTGCCGGGAGGTCTACGCGGCGGTGCACTCCTCGCCCAGGCAGACCGTCATCACCGGTGCCATCGAGCAGGTCGAGGAGGTGGTGGCTCGCGCCGCCGCCAAGGGGCTGCTCGCCCGGATGGTGCAGGCCGAGGGTGCCGGGCACTCGCCGCAGGTCGACCCGCTGCTGCCGCTGCTGCGCGAGGAGCTGGCATCGGTCGGCCTCCGGCCCGGTACGCCGCTCGCCGAAGGCATCCGGCTCTCCACGACCGCCCTCGACGATCCGCGTGCCGAGGTCCGGCCCGACGCGGAGTACTGGGCGGCGAACCTGCGCAACCCGGTCCGGCTGACCAGCGCCGTCACCGCCGCCGCCGAGGACGGGCACCGCAGGTTCGTCGAGCTCAACGCCCAGCCGATCCTGTCGCACGCGGTCGGGGAGACGCTCGAGGAGGTGCCAGGAACCCTCGTCACGTACACCCTGAAGCGGGCGCCGAAGGGCCGGCCGACCGACGACACGCTGACCTTCCACACCCAGCTCGCCACGCTTGCGGTCAACGGTCACCGGGTGCTGCCTGGGCCGGGCGGAGCGCTGACGGATCTGCCGCGCGCGCCCTGGCGGCACGAGCACCACTGGGTGGAGCCGCGCCCGGCCCCGCGCGCCGACGAGCACCCGCTGCTCGGCGCGCACGTCGAACTGCCCGGCGAGGACCGGCACGTGTGGAGCACCGATGTCGGTACCCTCGCGCAGCCCTGGCTCGCCGACCGGCGGGTGTACGGCACGGCCGTGCTGCCCGCCGGGGCGCTGGCCGAGATGGCGCTCGCCGCCGGCTCGGTGGCGCTCGGCTCGGATGCGGTACGGGTCGGCGGGCTCGCCGTCGAACGGCTGCTCCCGCTCACCCCGCACGCCACCGTGACCACCATGGTCGGCTGGGACCGGCGCGTCGAGATCCACGCCCAGACCCCCGCCGGGACCTGGGTCCGCCTCGCCACCGCCGAGATCACCTCCGGCGACGGTACGGACGCCGTCACGGTCGCGTCCGGCGGGTCGCCGGTGCGGTTCGCGGTGGACGCGGCGGAGCGGGGCAGCAGGCACTACCGGCTGCATCCCGAGGTGTTCGACCGGTGCCTGCGGGCGCTGGCCGAGGCCGCCGCCACGGTGGAGCCCGGGGTCTGGATACCGGACTCGATCGGGACGCTCCGGGCGTATGGGCCGTCCCACCGGGGTGGCACCGCCCAGGTCGAGCTCACGCAGACCGTGCACGGCCCGATCGGCACGATCCTGCTCCTGGACGCCGACGGCACCGTCCTGGCCGAGGCCACCGGCGTGGTGCTCCGCAGGGTCGAGCACTCCGACGTCCCGGTCCCCCTGTCCGGCAAACTCGTCCAGGTCACCTGGCAGGAGGCCCCCCTCCCCGACCGTGGCGCCCCCGCCGGTTCACCCGCAGAGTCCCGGGTGGTCCTGGGTGACGACGTGCTCGGTACGGGCGCGATCACCGTCGACTGGGACGGCCTCGAAGCCTCCCTCCGCTCGGCGCTCGCCGAGGCGCCCGCACACGTGGTCCTCGCGCCGCCCGCGGACCTGGAGGACGAACGCCTGGTCCTGGCGATCGCCACCGCGGCCCGTACCCTCGCCGACTCCACCTCCCGCCTGACCTCCCGCCTGACCTCCCGCCTGTGGATCGTCACCCGCGGGGCCCTCGCCGTGCACGAGGACGAACCCGGCAATCCCCGCCAGGCCTTCGTCCGCGCCCTAATCCGGGTCCTCGGTTTCGAGCACCCCGACCTCCGCGCCACCCTCATCGACCTCCCGTTGGCCCGTCCAATAGAGGCTGGCGTTTCCCGCACCGAATCGCAAAGAGGTGCGGGAAACGCCACGGGTCAACGGGAGGTGCTCGCGGAGCTGGCGGCGGGGGCGGCGGACTCGGAGGTCGCTTACCGGGGGGGTGTGCGGTATGCCGCACGGGTGCAGGCGGCAGCCCTGCACGGGGAGGGCGCGAAGCCCCGGAAGATCGTCCGCAGGGGCGGCTCGTACATCATCACCGGCGGGTACGGCGGGATCGGGCTGGTCACCGCGGAGCTTTTGGCCGAGCGGGGCGCCGGGCGGATCGTGCTGTCCGGCAGGTCGGGACCCGGGCCCGAGGCCGAAAAGATCATCGCGCGGCTCCGGGAGAGCGGTGTCGACATTGGCATCGTGCTCGGCGACATCGCCGCGGACGGGGTCGCCGAACGGCTCGTGGCCGTCGCCCGGGAGGACGGCGTGCGGCTCTGCGGCGTCGTGCACGGCGCCGCCGGCATGGACGACAAGCTGATCGCCGACCTGGGCGCCGAGGATCTCCACAGGGTGTGGACGCCGAAGGTGCGGGGCGCCTGGCGGCTGCACGAGGCCACCGAGGGGATCGACCTCGACTTCTGGCTGGTCCACTCCAGCGCGGCCGCGCTGCTCGGTTCACCCGGTCAGGGCTCGTACGCCGCCGCCAACGCCGCCCTCGACGCGCTCGTCGACCACCGGCGGGCGCACGGGCTGCCCGCCACGACGATCAACTGGGGCACCTGGTCGCAGGTGGGCGGGGCCGCGGATCTGAGCGTCACCGTGCTCGATCCGATCAGCCCGGCGGAGGGCACGGAGGCCCTTGAGGCGCTGCTCGCCTTCGACCGGAAGGCCACCGGGGTGCTGCGCTTCGATCCGGTGACCGCGCTCCAGCTGTTCCCCGAGATCACCCGGATGCCGTACTTCGCCGCACTGGTCACTGAGGCGGAACACCAGCAGGCCGAGGAGGACGGCGACTGGCCGGGCTCCGAGGCGATCAGGGCGCTCGGCCCTGACGAGGCCAGGAAGCTGATCTCCGAGCGGATCCGCCGCCGGATCGCGACCGTCCTCGGCTTCGCCCCCGAGCATCTCGACACGTCCATTCCGCTCACCGAACTCGGCCTGGACTCCCTGGTCGCGGTACGGATCAAGAGTGCCGTCGAGCACGACCTGGGCCTGACGGTGCCACCGGCGATCCTGCTGCAGGGCGCCAGTGTCGAGGGCTTCGAGGCCTGGGCGTCGAGCGAACTCGGCCTGGGCGCCACGGAACAGGTCGTCGTCAGGGCCGAAGAGGGCTACGTGATGCCCCGCGACGCCGCCGAGCGGCTCGCCGTGCGGATCTTCGAAGAGGTCCTCGGGCTGGAACGGATCAGCGTCGTCGCTGAGTTCTTCGAACTTGGTGGTCAGGACCACCAGGCCGACGAGGTGGTACGGCATCTCACCGCCGAGCTCGGCTGCGAGCTCAACCGCACCGAGCTGTTCATCACCCCGACCGCCGAACACGTCGCCGAGGTCATCCGCGGCGCCGAGGAGGAGGCCGCGCGGCAAACAGTCCGACCGCTGCAGCCGCGCGGCTCCCGACTCCCCTTCTTCTCCGCCCATCCGGCGGGTGGCACCACCGGTGTCTACCAGCAGCTGGCCGCCCTGCTCGGAACCGGCCAGCCGTTCTTCGGCCTGGAGCGGTTCGAGGACGCGCCCAGTGTGGAGGAGCGGTGCGCACGGTACGTCGAGCACCTGCAGGAGGCACAGCCTGAGGGGCCGTTCCGGCTCGGCGGCTGGTCCTTCGGCGGCGTACTGGCCTACGAGACCGCCCGGCAGCTGGTCGCGGCGGGCCGGGAGGTCGAGCTGGTGGTCCTGTTCGACGCCGGGGTGCCGAGGCCGGTGGCGGACGAGGCCGACACGATGGCCCGGCGGTTCTCCGGATTCGTCGAGTACCTCAACAAGACCTACGCCCTGGACCTTGTCCTCAGCTACGACGAGCTGGCCGGTCTGTCGGAGGAGGCGCAGTTCGCGCTGGTGATGGAGCGGGCGGCGCCGCTGATCGAGATCCTGCCGCCGGCCGTGCTGCACCACCAGCTGACCTCGCATCAGGACACCCGGTCCCTGGAGGCGTGGCGGCCCGAACCCTACGACGGCCGGGTGGTCCTCTACCGGGCGCCCGAACAGACCCCCTGGGGGCTCGACGTCGGTGAACGCTACGCACTCGACGAGACCAACGGTTTCGGCGAACTCTGCTCGAACCTGGAGATCGTCTGGATTCCCGGGACGCACCACCTGAATCTGCTCGACCCGCCCGGTGTCGATCTCATTGCGGCACATCTGGGCGTGGAACTCGCTGGAGGCCCGCCAGCCGAATCCCAGGAGGAACTCGATGTCTGATCTGCTCGACGCCGTACGCTCCGGCGCCAGTGGTGCTGAACTGCTCGACTGCGAGCTGCCCACCAGGTTCCGGGCGGCGCACACGCTCAAGAACGAGGTCGGGATCTTCGAGGGCCAGACCGACAAGGACGTACGCCGCTCGATGCACGTCGGCGAGGTCGACATGCCCGAGCTGGCACCCGACGAGTGCCTGGTCGCCGTCATGTCGGCCGCGATCAACTTCAACACCGTCTGGTCGGCCACCTTCGAGCCGATACCGACGTTCGCGTTCCTTGAACGCTTCGGCCGGCAGGGCTGGAACGGCGCCCGGCACGACCTGCCGTACCACATCCTCGGCTCCGACGGCTCGGGCGTCGTGGTGCGGACCGGCAGCGCGGTGCGCAAGTGGAAGGCGGGCGACAAGGTCGTCATCTCCCCGGCGTACTTCGACCCCGAGGACCACGACAGCTACGAGGACGGGGTGCAGGCGGAGAGCCAGAAGGCGTGGGGCTTCGAGACCAACTTCGGCTCGCTCGGTGAGTACTGCGTCGTGCGGGCCAGCCAGCTGATGAACAAGCCCGCGCACCTGTCGTGGGAGGAGTCGGCCTCCAACACCCTCTGCGCCGCCACCGCGTACCGCATGCTGGTGGGCAAGCACGGGGCCCGGATGAAGCAGGGCGACGTCGTACTGGTCTGGGGCGCGACGGGCGGTCTCGGCTCGTACGCGGTCCAGATGGTGAAGAACGGCGGCGGCATCCCGGTCGCGGTCGTCTCCTCCGAGGAGAAGGCCGAGCTGGTACGGGCGCAGGGTGTCGAACACGTCATCAACCGGTCCAACCTGGAGCTGGGCGACCAGGGCATGTTGCACCCGAAGGCCGGCCGGATGCTCGGCGAGGAGATCCGCCGGCTGGCCGGTGAGGACCCGCAGATCGTCTTCGAGTACCTCGGCCGGGAGACCTTCGGCGCCTCCGTCTACGTGGCCAAGACCGGTGGCAAGATCGTCACGTGCGGCTCGTCCACCGGTTACCAGCACTCCTACGACAACCGGTTCCTCTGGATGCGGGTCAAGAGCATCGTCGGCTCGCACGGCTTCAACTACCGCGAGGCCGTGGAGACCAACCGGCTGATCAGCCGCGGCATGCTGCAGCCGACGCTCTCGCAGGTCTTCACGCTGGACGATGCCGGCGAGGCCACCCGTGCGGTGCAGACCAACCAGCACATCGGCAAGGTCGCGGTGCTCTGCGGTGCCCAGCGGGAACA
>JAOPYM010000527.1 GCA_025964615.1 Actinomycetes bacterium | reverse complement strand
TGGCGTGGATCACCAGACCTGGGCCGGTCGCGGCCGGCACTACGCTGATCCGCCATGGGCGTGTTGCGGACGATGGCGCTGTTCGCGGTGGCGGCGCTCGCCGAGATCGGCGGCGCCTGGCTGGTGTGGCAGGCGGTCCGCGAGCACCGAGGCTGGTGGCTGGCAGGCCTCGGCGTGCTCGCCCTCGGCCTGTACGGATTCGTCGCGACGTTCCAGCAGGACGCGAACTTCGGCCGGGTACTGGCCGCCTACGGAGGTGTCTTCGTGGCCGGCTCGCTCCTGTGGGGGGTGGTCATGGACGGCTTCCGCCCCGGCCGCTGGGACATCACGGGTGCCCTGATCTGCCTCCTCGGCGTCGCCGTGATCATGTTCGCCCCCCGTTGACTCGTGGCGTTTCCCGCACCCAATCGCGAAGCGGGGCGGTAAACGCCACGAGTCAACGTGTGGTAGCCAGGACACATGAGGATTGGTGTGATCATGTGGCCGACGGAACCCTGGGCGAAGACCGGGGTGGAGTGGCGGCGGGTGGAGGAGATGGGCTTCGCCCATGCCTGGGTGTACGACCACACCGCCTGGCGCGGGCACACCCCCTGGTACGACGCGTACGCGACCCTGGCCGCGGTGGCGGCGACGACGGAGCGGATCCGGATCGGGACGCTGGTGACGTCGCCGAACTTCCGGCACCCGGTGCCCGCCGCGCATGCGATCAGGACCATCGACGAGATCAGTGATGGCCGGCTTGAGATCGGGATCGGATCCGGCGGTACGAGTCACCAGTCGGACGGGGACATTCTCGGCACCGACTGGTCTGCGAAGCAGCGGGCGGACCGGTTCGCCGAGTGGGTGACGATGCTCGACGTGCTGCTGCGCGAACCCTCCGTCAGCCATCAGGGCGAGTACTGGTCGGCCCGGGACGTCGCGACCGGAGTCGGCGGGACACAGCGGCCCAGGGTGCCGTTCGCGATCGCGGCGACCGGGCCGCGCGGTCTGCGACTCGCCGCCCGCCTGGGCGAGACGTGGATCGCCAACGGTGACCCGGAGGCCGTGCGCAGGCAGCTGGCAGGACTCGCGGACGCCTGCGCGATCGAAGGCAGGAACGTGGCGAACCGTCTGCTGATGACCGGATTCACCGACGAGCCGTGGCTGGAGTCCGTGGACGCCTTCCAGGAACTCGCCGGGCGTTACGCGGAGCTCGGCATCACCGACATCGCTCTTCACTGGCCGAGGCCGGGAACCCGGTGGGACGCCGACCCCAAGGTCTTCGAGGCGATCGCCGCTACCTTGACGGGCTGAACCCGGCTGCCTGGAACCGGACGATTCTCTCAGCGGGGACGAGTCAGCTCGCGGCGCAGCCTGCGGGCACGGCGGTGGCGCGTCAGCTCGCCACCGGTCGTGACGACCAGCCAGCTCAGCGCCGCGGTGTCGCCGACGACCCCGACCGGTAGCAGGAACTCAAGGACGGCCAGATCGATGGGGGAGAAGAGATAGAGGACCACGATGACCATCGTGAAGATCTTGCCCCGGTTGGTGCGGTAGTCCGGGCCGACGTCATCGGTGAGGCCCAGGCGGGCCCGGTTGCGGCGGCGCCTGGCCCGCAGCAGGCCCGCCACGACGAGCAGCAGACCGGCGGCCGCCGTGATCAGGCCGCTCCAGTGCGCGGTCCCGCCCCCGACCCCGAACCGCACGGACAGTCCGATGACCATCAGGATCAGTCCGGAGAACACCATGGATGAGCCCTTCGGTGGGTTGCGACCGCTTCGCCCCTCACCGTAGGGGGCCGCGGTTCAGTTCGCCAGCTTCTCCACGCGGGCGTGCAGGGTCCCCACGTACTCCTCATGTTCGGGCTTCAGCAGCACGCTTCGCAGGACCCTGGCCCCGTCGGCATCCGCGCGTACTTCCGGAATCCGGCGCCCGAAGGCCTCCGCGGAGACTTTGAGCACGCTCAGGAACACGGGGTCGCCGGGGTCGTTCATGCCCTGGGTCATGATCCGCGCGGAGGCCGCGTCGATCTCCGTCAGGCTCTCAGCCGCCCGGAAGTAGGTGACGATGTCGAGTTCGGGCGGCTGGTAGAGCTCCAGGGCGGGGGACTGCTCGATCAGGCCGGCCCAGCGCAGTGCCGCCCGGCGGCCTGCGGCGAGTACCTGGCCGAGGCCCTCGCGCGTCGGCGGCAGCAGCTCGAAGGTCAGCCAGAGCGCGGCGGCGGCCGCCCCGGCCCTGGAGCACTCCAGGCTGATCTCGCCCAGGTGCAGCTCGTCGGAGGTGAAGTAGGTGTACGGCGAGTCGTGCACGTAGAAGCGTCCCACCGCGGGGTCCCGGAACAGCACCGCCCCGCAGCCGTACGGCTGCAGGCCGTGCTTGTGCGGGTCCACCACGATCGAGTCGCACCCGGCGACGGCACGCCAGGGCGCCCGATCGATGCCGTACTCGCCCGCGAGCAGAGTGAAGAACCCGCCGTACGCCGCGTCGACGTGCACCCGCGCCCCGTACCGGCGGGCCAGCGTCAGGATCTCGTGCACGGGCTCGACCGCGCCCAGACCTGTGGTCCCCGCGGTGGCCACTACCGTGCCGATCCGGCCGCCGCGCAGCAGATCCTCCAGCGCGCCGAGATCGATCCGGCCCCGGTCGTCCACGGCGACCTTGTGGCCCTCGACACCGAGTACCCCGCACATCCGGCCGTGCGTGTAGTGGCTCTCGGCGCTGAAGGCGACGCCCTTGCCAGGGTGGCTCTCCCGCGCCACGAACAGAGCCTCCAGGTTGGCGATCGTGCCGGAGCTGGTGAGGTGCCCCAGATGGTCGCCGTACCCGAACATGGTGGCCAGCCGGGCGACCACCTCCTTTTCCATCGCGGCGGTCGCGGGGCCACCGTCCAGGGCGTGGTTGTTCGGGTTCACCTGCATCGCGGCGACGTAGCCGATGATCGCGGCTGGATGCGGCGGCTTGAGCATCTGCCCGGCGTAGCGCGGGTGGAAGAACGGGTAGTTGTCCTGCAAGCGGTCGGTGAGCCGGGCCAGCGCCTCGCCGAGGTCCTCGTCGGTCACCTGGAGCGAGGGGTGCGCCGGGTACGGCCCGTAGGTGTCCTGCCAGCGGCCCATCGCGGTGACCGCCTCGCCGAGCCAGTGGCGCAGATCGATCGTCATTCCGTCCCCCCACGCGTACAGTTCGGATCCACTCATCGGATTCACTCATCGGATCCACTCATCGGATCCACTCAGAGACGGTAGGTCCGGCTCTCCTGACCCCATTCTCCGTACGGAGGCCTGCCTCCCGCGTCCAGGGCGCTCATCGCCGCCGTGCCGAGCCGCACGAACACCAGGCGCCGCACGCCCAGGCGCTTCGCGTCGGCCGCGAGGTCACCGACCTGCACCCGCGACCCGGTGGCGTCGGCGAACATCAGGTCGGCGCCCTCCGCCCAGGCCGGGAAGCCGCCCAGCACCGGGGTCCACACACCGACCCGGTGGCCCACGGTGAACCGGTAGCCGTAGGCGAGCTGGGCGACCGGCATCGGCTCGATCCGCAGCGGGAGGTGGTCGTAGGGTACGACGGCCGGGTCGGGCATCCCGGTCTCCTGCGCGATCCGCCGGCGGGCCGGTTGCAGGTCGTCGTGGAGGTCACAGACCAGCCAGGCGTGGATGCTCTCCGGCGGCTCGGAACCGGGCCCGCCGTCGAAACCCACCCGGACGTGGCCGTACTCGAGCAGGAGGCCGGCCGGCGCGTACTCGACGCAGCCGGCGGCCCCGACGCCGAGCAGGATGAGGTGGGGCACACTTCGATGAAACGCCTGATCCTGCGCCCCGTCCAGACCTCACGCCCCGCCCGTACCGGGAAGGTCATTCGTACAGCTGCCCGCACACGGCCAGACGGGCCATGCCCTCCCAGGACAGCGGTGTGACCGCTCGTACCGGCGAGGCCGAGGGCCCGCCGGGCAGCGCGACCCGCGCGCCGTCGGCGGCGTCCCAGCCGCCGAGGCTGCCGGCGACCGCGCACTCCAGGTACGCGGCCACCTCGGTGTTGCACCAGCGCCTCGGGGTGGCCCGCGGACCTCCGCTGCGGGAGACCTCGACCTTCCCCCGTCCGCCGGTGGGCCTGGCCGCGAGGTCCTCCAGATCGGCGAGCTGGGAGCGGATCACCCGGTCCCAGTCAGCGTGATCGACCGGCGTCCCGCCCGGCAGCGCCAGGTCGGCCGAGGACCAGGACCGGTCGTAGGCCGGGGGAGCGACGGTCAGGGCGGCGTCGAACATCGCGGCCACATCGTCGAGCGTCAGCTCGCCGCGGTCCTGCACGGACTCGCCCACCTGGCGAAGCCCGCGCAGGAACGCCGACAGCGACCACGAATCGCCGCGCGCCCGCCTCCCGAGCCGCAGCAGATGCAGGTACAGATCGCGGTTGGTGGTCAGCACAGGCTCGGCCGGCCCCTCGACCCAGTAGCTCTGCTTGTGCGCCGCACCGCTCTGCATCACCAGGACCCTGGTCAGCGCACCGACCCGGCTGTCATAGGTCGACACGAGGGCCTGGTCGCCGTTGTCGCCCTGCCGCATGACGTCCCACTCAGACATCCCTGTACCTCCGCAGCTCGGTCCGATCTCCGGAGAATCTCCCACATGGGATGCCGTCTCGGTATCGGGTCAGTGCTTGGAGCGGTGCATGACCTGGATCTCGGTGAAGCCGTAGAGACCCCACGGCCCGTTCTCCACCCCGACGCCGCTCCACTTGAAGCCGCCGAAAGGCTGCTGCGGGGAGAGCGCGAGGTGGGTGTTGACCCAGGCCGTGCCGCACTCGAGCCGCCCGGCCACCTCGGCCGCGCGCTCGGGGTCGGCGCTCCACACCGAGCCGGAAAGCCCGAAGTGGGTTCCGTTGGCCCTGTCGACGGCGTCGTCGAGATCCCGGTAGGAGATCACCGGGAGCGCCGGGCCGAACTGCTCCTCGTCCACGATCCGGGCGCCGTCGGAGAGGTCGGCGAGGATGGTCGGCTCGAAGAAGAAACCGGGCCCATCGATCGGCTTGCCGCCCGCGGCCGCCCGCGCACCGCCCGCGAGGGCGTCGGCGACCAGCTCCGACACCCGCTCGAACTGCGGCCGGTTGTTGATCGGCCCGTACTCGACGCCCTCGTCCATGCCGTTCCCGACCTTGGCGGACCGGGCCTTGGCGGCCAGCGCGTCGACCACGTCACCGTAGAGCGCCTCCGGCACGTATACGCGCTTGATCGCGGAGCAGACCTGCCCGTTGTTCTGGAAGGCACCGGCGAACACCTTCTCCGCCACCGTGGCGGGGTCGACGTCGTCGAGCAGGATGGCCGGGTCGTTGCCGCCCAGCTCCAGGGTGACCCGCTTGAGATCCGGCGCGGCAGCTGCCGCGACCTTCTTGCCGGTGGCCACCGAGCCGGTGAAACTGACCTTGCGAGGGGTGTCGTGCCCGGTCATCCACGAGCCCAGCGCGTCGCCGCCACTGATCACGTTGAACACTCCGGGCGGGAACACCTCACGCAGCAGCTCGCCCATCTTGAGCGTGGCCAGCGGCGTGTACGGGGACGGCTTGAGCACCATGGTGTTCCCGGCCAGCAGCGCCGGGCCGATCTTCCAGGACGCGAGAACGAGCGGGTAGTTCCACGGCGTGATGGCGGCCACCACGCCCATCGGACGGCGGAGCACTTCGACGAAGGCGTTGTCGTCGTCCTGGATCACCTCGCGGGGCAGTTCCAGATCGGCGAAGTACTTCAGCCAGATGCCCGCGCCGATGACCTCGAAGGTGGCGTCCTGGAGCGGCTTGCCCTGCTCGCCGGTGAGCACCGGGGCGAGCTCGGCGGCCCGCGACATGAGCAGGTCGGCGGCCTCGTGCAGGGCCTTGCGCCGGGCGCCCTCGTCCCTGCGCCAGCTCTTGAACGCCCCGGCTGCGGCGTTCATCGCCTGGTCGAGCTGTTGCCTGGAACAGTCGGGAGCCTGCGCGTGGACCTCGCCCGTCGCGGGGTCGACGACCCCGAACGTAGCGGGAGCCGTCACACTTGCGCCGCCGACGGTCATCGTGAACTCGGACATCATTGACCTCCACCCAGATAAAACAGAATGCGGTTCAGTATCTACCTGTGACACGTCAGGCGCCATCCCCGTCAGGCCCCCGCAGCTCAAGGCCCTGCTCACAGGTGCCGTACGACGATGACGTCCAGTGCGGCCGACGGCCCGATGACTGCACCGGCCGCACTGGCCGTGCCCGGGATGCGCACCCGGCCGATCCGGCTGGTCACCGCCCTTGGCGAAGTTTCCCTGCACGCTCCCCTAGCTGTGCGGGCCCGCACCTGTTATCTATCGGAGGGGACCGATCGGTCGGCCCAGGTGGTCCGATGGGACGGTGATGGTGGTGCGGCACTCGTTCGGTTTCGTGCTCGGGGTGGTTCTGACTCCCGTGCTGGCGTACGGGGCGGGGTGGGGCTACGTCCGGGCCGGTGCCTCGTTCAACGCCTTTGACGACACGATCTCCGATCACACCCGGATGTACGGTGCGTTCGCGCTGCTGGCCGCGGTCGGGCTGGTCATGGGCATCGTGATCCTGGCGCGCTGGGCGTCACCGTTCGTGTCGCTGATCCCCGCCCTCGTCTTCCTCGGCTGGACGCTGTACTTCCTGATCTCGCCGAGATCCGCCCTGAACCTGCCGAACCACCTCCCGCCGGCCGGAGACCTGCGGATCGGACTGCGGATGCTGCTGGGGTATGGCGTGTTCGCCATGATGGGGGCCGCCCTGCTGGTCACCACCTGGGCGCCACGCCGCTGGTCGCGCGACGACGGCGGCCCGCACTCCACGGAGAGCCGGACCGGGGTGATCGGCACCTACTGAATCGGCTCGACCCCGGTCACTGGGCGGTACGCCAGAGCTGTTCCTGGACGACCTCGCGGCTGCGCCAGCCGTTCGGGGTCCTGACCATGCGGTGGTGGTACCAGCCGCCACCGCGGATCAGCCCCTTCGCGTCGGCCGCGATCATCTCCCGGGAGGGGGCGAGCGTGTCGGTGAAGGAGGCCGTCACCCCGGCCTGATCGCCGTCCAGCTTGATCGCGATGGCGCCGATGAGGTGCTGGCGTCCCGGCCAGTTCGGAAGCACCTGGGACAGCCACGCCATCAGCTCGCCGCGCAGCCCCTTGATGCCACCCGACGAGGTGTAGTCGATGATGGCGTCGGGGGTGAAGACCGTGTCGAGCAGTCCCCACTGCCCGGTGTCGACCGCCAGCGCGTACCTGGCCAGCACCTCCCCGATCTCAAGCCGGTCGGAGAGCTCCTGGGGGGTCATCGGCATCGTCGGCCTCCTGCCGTAGCGGTCCGGCAGCAGCGTATCCCCCGCCTCCCTGTAACGGTGTCCGCCCTCCGCGAACCCGTTGACTCGTGGCGTTTCCCGCACCGTTGGTGTATTCGGGCGGGAAACGCCACGGGTCAACGGAGGTAGAGGCGGGTGACGACGTCTTCGATGTCCGGTTCGCGAAGGGCGATGTCGCGGACTTCGTGGCGGCGGGCGACCGCGGCGACGACCGCCGCGGCGTTGAGGCCGCGGGGGATCGTGAGCCACTGGCGGGGCCCCTCGACGCGGACGGTCTCAACGCCGTCGATCCGGATCGGCGGCGAGGCGCGTTCCAGGTCCACGATCAGCACCCGCTCGGCGTCCACCGTCGTGCGGAGCGTGTCGAGGTCTCCGTCATAGGCCAGCCGCCCATGATCGATGATCATCACCCGATCGCAGAGCCGCTCGATGTCGCCCAGGTCGTGGGTGGTCAGCAGGATGGTCGTCCCCTGCTCGGCGTTGAGGCGCTGCAGGAAGTCCCGTACGGTCGCCTTGCTGACCACGTCGAGGCCGATGGTCGGCTCGTCGAGCACAAGGAGCGGGGGAGCGTGCAGCAGCGCGGCGGTCAGGTCGCCGCGCATCCGCTGGCCCAGGCTGAGCTGGCGCACCGGGGTGCCCAGGAACGGCCCGAGGCCGAGCAGCTCGGTCAGCTCGTCGAGGCGCGCTCTGTGCACCCGTGACTCTACTTTGTAAAGGTGCCGGATCAGAGTCAGACTGTCGCGCAGCGGCAGGTCCCACCAGAGAGTGGTCCGCTGGCCGAACACCACGCCGATCCGGCGGGCCAGCGTGGTCCGCTGCCGGGAGGGGTCCAGACCCGCCACGCGTACCGATCCCGACGACGCGGTGAGGATGCCGGTGAGCATCTTGATGGTCGTGGACTTTCCCGCCCCGTTCGGGCCGAGGTAGCCGACGAACTCGCCGGCTCCGACGGTGAACGAGATCCCGTCCACCGCCGTGACCCTGGTGCGGACCCCGCTGCTCCGGATGGTGAAGTTCTTGACGGCATCCCGTACTTCGATCATGGACCTCAGCTCCCGGTGGATCGGTAGTGGCGCAGACCGGACCGCCAGGCCCGGGCGGCGAGCAGGCAGAGCACGGCGGCGACGGCGGGGGAGGCGAACCGGACGGCCGCAGGCAGGCCCAGCGGATCGGGGTGCCCCAGGATGTACAGCGCCGGCTCCCAGTTGACGAAGGCCAGCGGGATCATGAATGTCAGTCCGCGCACGAAGTCCTTTCCGAAGACGGTCAGCGGGTAGGGAGTGAGGGTGCCGCCACCGTAGGTGACCGCGTTCATGGCCTCCCGGGAGTCGGTGATCAGGAACTGGAGGGACGCGGTCAGCACCCAGAGCGCCCCGAAGATCACCGCCCCGGACAGGAGCATGACCGGCACCATCACGATCCGGCCGAGGGTCCACGCGAGATGCAGCCGGGGGAGGACCAGCGCCAGCACCGTCACCGGCGGGACGAGCTTCCCGATCCGCCGGGGCGAGAACTCCTCTGTCGCCAGCTGGATCAGCGGACTGACCGGCCGTACCAGGATCGCGTCGAGTGAACCGTGCTTGATGTGGTCGCCGAGCCCTTCGACGGTGCCGATCAGGATGTCGGCCACGGCGAACGAGGTTCCGGCCGTGCCGTACAGGAACATGACCTCCGCGACGGAGAAGCCGGCCAGTTCCCGGGTGCGGGCGAAGATGATGGCGATCGCCGCCAGGTCGAGCCCGGTGGAGACGATCACGCCCACGGTGATCAGGCTCATGGAGACCGGGTGCTGTGCGGCGGCCCGCATCCAGGTCCAGGCCAGCAGCCCGTACGTCCTAACCACCGTGGATCACCAGTTTCCGGCGGGTGGCACGGGTGAGGAGCCGCCCGCCGCCGATCAGCGTGACGGCCCAGACCACCTGGAGGGCGTACGCGTCGAGAAGGTCTGGGCCCTTGCCGAGGAACACGTCCGCCGGTACCTGGATCAGCGCGGCCCACGGCAGGACCCGGGACAGCCCGCCCAGCCACCCGGGAAAGACCACGAGCGGCAGCACCATGCCGGAGAAGAACATGCTCGCGATGAAGGCGACGGAGCGGATTCCCCGGTCGTCGTGCAGCCAGAACACCAGCAGCGTCACCAGGTAGCGGAGCCCGAAGCTCACCAGCACCGCGAGCAGGACCGACAGCAGGAACTCCAGCCAGACGAGCGGTCCCGGAACCGGCAGCCGGAAGGCGAACACCCCGAACAGCAGGGGAGCCCCGCCCCGGAACAGCAGTGCGAAGGCGGCCCGGCCCAGGTCGTCGGCCAGCCACCAGGCTTGCAGGTCGACCGGCCGGTGCAGGTCGATGGCGACGTCCCCGGTACGGATCCGCTCGACCAGGTCCAGACCGCCCGCGAAGATGTTGACCGGCCCGATCAAGGCCTGGGTCAGGAAGCAGTAGGCCACCGCGTCGGCCACGTGGTATCCGCCCAGCGACGGCCTGGCCTGCCACAACGCGATCAGCACATAGGCCCGCACCACGCCGAAGACGGTGTTGGTCAGCACCCCGGAAGCGGCGGCCGCCCGGTAGGCGGCCTGGCGGCGAAACGCATAGCTCGCCACCCTCAGAAAGATCACGATCACCTCCCGTATGCGATTCGAGCACGCACGAACACCCCCGGATGACGAGCACCCGGGGGTCACGGCTTCACCCAAACACGGAACGCGGGCCGGTGGGAAGGGATTTTCTGACAGCGGGCACGGCGAAGGCCCCTCCCGGGGCACGGTCCGGAAGGGGCCTTCGTGGGGTGACCTCTAGGTGGGGACCTAAGGCGAGGTCAGGCTCAGCCGTGGAACTGCTCGGCCTCCGTGGAGCCCTTGAGCGCCGTGGTCGAGGAGTTCGGGTTGATGGTGGTGCTCACCAGGTCGAAGTAGCCGGTGCCGACCTCGCGCTGGTGCTTGGTCGCGGTGTAGCCGCGCTGCTCGCTGGCGAACTCGCGCTCCTGCAGGTCGACGTAGGCGGTCATGCCCTCGTTGGCGTAGCCGTGCGCCAGGTCGAACATCGAGTAGTTCAGCGCGTGGAAGCCGGCCAGGGTGATGAACTGGAACGTGAAACCCATGTGGCCGAGCTCGCGCTGGAACTTCGCGATGGTGGAGTCGTCCAGGTGCTTCTTCCAGTTGAAGGAGGGCGAGCAGTTGTAGGCCAGCATCTGGTCCGGGTACTGCGCCTTGACGGCCTCGGAGAACGTGCGGGCCACCTCCAGGTCCGGGGTGCCGGTCTCCATCCAGATGAGGTCGGAGTGCGGCGCGTAGGACAGGGCGCGGGAGATGCACGGCTCGATGCCGTTGCGGACCCGGTAGAAGCCCTCGGCGGTGCGCTCACCGGTGATGAACTCGCGGTCGCGCTCGTCCACGTCGGTCGTGATCAGGGTCGCGGCCTCGGCATCGGTCCGCGCGATGATCAGGGACGCGACGCCGGACACGTCGGCGGCCAGGCGAGCGGCGTTCAGGGTCTTGATGTGCTGCCCGGTCGGGATGAGGACCTTCCCGCCAAGGTGGCCGCACTTCTTCTCCGAAGCCAGCTGGTCCTCCCAGTGCACACCTGCGGCACCGGAAGCGATCATGCCCTTCATCAGCTCGTACGCGTTCAGCACGCCACCGAAGCCGGCCTCGGCATCGGCCACGATCGGGGCCAGCCAGTGCGGAGCGGACTCGTCGCCCTCGGACCAGGTGATCTGGTCGGCGCGGAGCAGCGCGTTGTTGATCCGGCGCACCACGGCGGGGACGGAGTTTGCCGGGTAGATGCTCTGGTCCGGGTAGGTCTGGCCGGACAGGTTGGCGTCACCTGCGACCTGCCAGCCCGACAGGTAGATGGCCTTGAGGCCGGCCTTGACCTGCTGGACTGCCTGGTTTCCGGTCAGCGCGCCGAGGGCGTTGATGTAGTCCTCTTCGTGCAGCAGCTTCCAGAGCCGCTCGGCGCCGATGCGCGCAAGGGTGTGCTCCTCCTGGACCGAGCCGCGCAGGCGGATGACATCCTCGGCCGTATAGGTCCGCTCGATGCCCTTCCATCGCGGGTCGGTTTCCCACTGACGCTGCAGTTCGTCCGCGGCGCCCTTGAGGCGACTGTTGCTCATCATGTTCTTGCCCCTTCCGTGTCGACCCCTGGGTGCTTGATACGAGTCTGTC
>JAOPYM010000519.1 GCA_025964615.1 Actinomycetes bacterium | reverse complement strand
CTCTGCCTCTCCCGATCCGGCTCGATTCGCCTGTTCGAGGTTTGTCTCTCATGCCGGGGGTCAGAAGTGGTGTCCACGACCTGGTGACGGCCATGTCGCCAGCGCAGGGACATGACCGGATGGAGATGCCTTCGGCAAGTGCGGAGAACTCGGTAAGGCCGAGTTCGCTCGGACCGAGGACGCGCTCATCGGATGGCTCGACCAGATGAACTAATCGGCCAAGCCGACAGACAAGGACGAGGACATGAGAAGAACGCGCGACCCGGGCCGATTTCCTTACGATCCAGGGGAGTCGATGGGGGCTCAGGTAGCGGATCTGGCACTCATCGCCTTCGCCACCGTGTGCGGGTTCTGCATGATCGCCGCACTTTCGACGCTGTATCTCACGATGGTCGTCTTGACTTCGATCGTCGTGGGATCGGTGGGCCTGGTCCTCACGGTCACCCATCTCATGCGTGCTGGAACTGGTGACGTCCAGCCGGACGATGGCGGCCCTGGCGAATGACAAAGGTAGCCAGAAGCTGACCGAGGCCAACGGATTCAGTGCCGTTCGGGTGGGCAGCGGAAGAGGGACGGCCGGTGACGCGCCTCGGCGCCCAACGTCAATGAGGTTCCGGCGATCGGTCGTAGGGAGACGTCATGTGGCACGACATCTTCATTGTTCAGGTCCCTATCGCGGAGAAGGTGCTGCGTACCGTCGCGGTCTACGCGCTCATCGTGGTGCTGTTCCGGGTGGGCGGAAAACGGGATCTGGCGAGCCTGAACACCTTCGACTTCGTGGTGATCTTCCTGCTGTCCAACGTGGTGCAGAACGCGATCATCGGTAACGACAACAGCCTGCTCGGCGGTGTCATCGGTGCCGTCACCCTGGTCAGCGTCAACGCGCTGCTGAATCGGTGGCTGGCCTCCGACGACCGTGCCGTACGCCTGCTGGAAGGCACCCCGACCACCGTCATCGAGGACGGCGCCCTCCTCACCAGAGCGCTTAAGCGGCTCGCGGTGCGGCCCGGGGAGATCGAGCACGCGGTCCGGGTCCAGAACGGCGACACCATCGGCGACGTCGCCCTGGGCCGCTTGGAACCCGACGGGCATTTCGTCATCGTCCTCAAACCCTCGGAGCAGAACGCCACCCGTGGGGACATCGCCGAGCTGAAGGCCCGGCTGACCGCGATCGAAGATCTTCTACAGCGACCTGGCCGGTGAGTCCATGTTCGCCGTGGCCACCGGGTTGGGCACGGCTTGTACAGGCAGCGGGAAGGCGGGGATGGGCCCGTGACACTTGTCGACGGGAGGAGGCGGGCAGTGAGTTCACCCAGGTCAAGGCAGGTCGTCGTCATCACCGGCGCGAGTGACGGCATCGGCCGTGCCACCGTCCGCCGTAGGTCTGAACCGGGCACCCTGCGCATCGACCGGCTGGTCGGCAACCTCAGGACCGGGCCCTTCGAGCGCAGCCTGTCGGCGCTGACCGCTGTGGGTGCCCCGGGCGCGGGAGCCGAGATCTGCCCCGCGCATGACGGCGCGAGTTTCGGAACCACATGATCTGAGTGCCGGTCAGGTGGATCATGCGAATCCCCGCAGTGAGCGTCAAACCGCCACGATGCGGGCGAGTACACGTTCGGATTCGATCGGTTCGGGATGGCTGGGAGACCTCACCGAAGATCTCTGCCCGGCCTGCTCCGCGGGCCGCCCACTGGTACGAAGCCGCACCTGCCGCGACTGCGGCGGGCACATGACGGGCAGCGCCTGCGTCGACTGCGGGCCGGCCCCCGCTCGTCAGGACCTTGCCGCCGCCGGCGTGACCGGCAATGGCGGCCAGCCGGCCATCCCGGTGACAATGAGCCCGCCAGTGTCGTTGGAACTGAGTGCAGTCAGGACAAACGCCACCAAGCCTGGCTGAACCGGATGCCCTTGCCGAAACCGAAGACCGTCGGGTCCGGGACCCTGCTTGGCTGACGATCGCCCAGTCCGGCCCGCTTGATCAACAGAACTGCGGCTCGCCTACCAGGCCTATCGTTGTCGCTGTGCTGGGAGCCGCCGTCATGGTCGGGTTCGTCCTGCTCAGCCTGTCCCGGACCACCAGCAGGTCCATAGGTGACATGCTGAGGGGTGCTCACATGCCCGGGTTCGGCCTGCTTGAGGTGGTGGGTGGCGTCATGCCATCGATGGGCGGGTTTAGCAGAGCCGAACGGGTCTGGGCGTTGATCGCCGAACAGGCGGCGGCCGGTGGTGGTGCGGTGTCGGCGGCGTATGTGTGCGGAGCGTGCGTGATGGCGACCGGGACCGATGGTGCGGTGTTGTCGCTGGCCACATCGTCCGGTGGGCGGGCTGTGGCGCACGCGACCGATGAGGTGGCCGCCTCTTTGGATGATCTGCAGTTCACGCTGGGTGAGGGCCCGTGTGTGGACGCGTTCGCCGGCGGCGGGCCGGTCCTGGTGGGCGACGTGGATTCGGCGGAGGCCGCGGTGCGGTGGCCGGTGTACGCGCCGGCGGCCCGGGCGGCCGGAGCACGCGCGGTGTTCGCGTTCCCGTTGCAGGCAGGGGCCATCCGAGTCGGCATTCTGGAGATGTACCGGGCCGCGGCGGGGTCGCTGTCGGGTGAGCAGCTGTCGGACGCGCTGGCGTTCTCGTTCGCGGCGCTCTCGGTGGTGCTGACCCCGTCCCACCCGCCACCGGCGGGCGCGGAGCCCGCGCAGGGGCACCTGTCCCTTGATGGGCTGGGTGAGGGGCGGGCGCAGGTGTATCAGGCCACCGGGATGGTCGCGGTGCAGCTCGGCAGCGGACTGGCCGAGGCGCTGGTACGGCTCCGAGCGCGGGCGTTCACCAGCGGACTGCCGCTCGCCGAGATCGCCCGCCTGGTGGTGGACCGGGAACTACGGTTCAGCCCCGATCACGGCGGCGGCTAGAACCTACGGAGAACCCGTGCGCGCACCCGCGCCCGGGCAGGGAGAAATGAGAGCGGACATGTCACAGCAACAGCAACTGGCTCGAGTGTTCGTCGAGCTCGCCGACACCTTGGTCGCTGACTTCGACGTCATCGACTTCCTGCACCTTCTCACCGAGCGGTGCGTGGAGCTTCTTGCGGTGGACGCGGTCGGGATTCTGCTGACCGACCAGCAGGACCACCTACAGCTGGTCGCGGCATCCACCCAGGAGGCCAAGGATCTGGAGCTGTTTCAGTTGCAGTCCGAGCAGGGCCCGTGCCTGGACTGCTTCGCCACCGGCCAGCCGGTGATCTGCGCCGACCTGGGCGCCCACCCGCAACGATGGCCGGTCTTCGCCGCCGGGGCCGCGCAGGCGGGTTTCGTCGCGGTGCACGCGTTGCCGATGCGGCTGCGTGACCAGGTCATCGGCGCGTTGAACCTCTTCAGCGCCACCCCCATAGGCCTGGACCCCGACACCGCCGCCCTGTGCCAGGCGTTCGCCGATGTCGCCACCATCGGGATCTTGTCCGAGCGTGCCGCCCGCGAAAAGGACCTGCTGTCCCAGCAACTCCAGATCGCACTGAACA
>JAOPYM010000502.1 GCA_025964615.1 Actinomycetes bacterium | reverse complement strand
TCCCGCACCGTTTGCAGAAAAGGTGCGGGAAACGCCACGACTCAACGGAGGGTCAGGGTGAGCCGCCACGACGGTCAGCGCGACGCCAGGGTGGGCTCCACGGGGACGATAGGCTCGTCGGCGGGTTTCACGTCTCGGGAGGATTGATCGTGATCAAGGTCGGGGTACTGGGCGCGAAGGGCCGGATGGGTTCGGAGGTCTGCCGGGCCGTCTCAGCGGCGGACGACATGGAACTCGTCGCAGCGGTGGATCAAGGCGACTCGTTCGAGGCGCTGACCTTCGCCGACGCGGTGGTCGACTTCACCCATCCCGGCGTGGTCATGGACAACCTCCGGTGGTGCGTCGAGAACGGCGTGCACGCGGTCGTCGGCACCTCCGGCTTCGACCCCGCCCGGCTCGACGCCATCCGCGGCTGGCAGGCGGCGAGCACCGGGTCCAACGTCCTCATCGTCCCCAACTTCGGCGTCGGCGCGGTGCTGATGATGCACTTCGCGGCGAAGGCCGCGCCGTTCTTCGAGTCCGTCGAGGTCATCGAGCTGCACCACCCGAACAAGGTGGACGCGCCCAGCGGCACCTCCTTCCACACCGCCGAGCTGATCGCCTCGGCGCGGGCCGCGGCCGGTGCCGGGCCCTCGCCCGACGCCACGGTGGCGGCGATGGACGGCGCACGGGGCGCCTCGGTGGAGGGCGTGCACGTTCATTCGGTACGGCTGTCGGGTCTGATCGCACACCAGGAGGTGCTGTTCGGCGGCTCCGGCGAAGTCCTGACCATCCGGCACGACTCGATGAACCGCGAGTCGTTCATGCCGGGTGTGCTGCTCGGCGTCAGGGGCGTCGCGGCGCTTCCCGACCGGCTCACCGTCGGCCTCGAACCGCTGCTCGGACTGTGAACCTCATCTTCGATTCGCCCCCGTACGCCTATCTGGGCCAGGACGAGGCGATCGACCACGAGCACCCGCTGATCCAGGCGGCCGCCTCCGACCTGCGGCACGAGGGCGGTGACGATGTGGGCTACGCCTCGGCCGCCTTCGGGTACGTCCGCGACACGGTCACGCATTCGGCCGACGCGCGGGACCGGCGGGTCACCTGGCGCGCTTCCGACGTCCTGGTCCAGCGCACCGGCCTCTGCTACGCCAAGTCACATCTGTACGTCGCGCTGCTGCGCGCGGCGGGCATCCCTTCGGGGCTCTGCTACCAGCGCCTCGTGAACGCCCCGGCCGGACACGTCCTGCACGGGCTGGCGGCGGTGGAGCTGGACGGTCTCTGGGTACGGCTCGACCCGCGCGGCGAAGGGGTGGAGTTCTCGGCGGTCGCCGACCAGCTCGCCTTCGCGGTACGGCCCGAACTCGGGGAGATCGACTACCCGACGGTCTTCGCGAGCCCCGCTCCGGTCGTCCTGGACGTACTGCGCTCGCACGACGACTGCCTCGCCCTGTGCGCGGGCGGCCTGCCCGCGCAGCTCTGAAGGGAACCGGGCCGCGTTGCCGGGGCCGAGGGCAGGCGCCCGCCGGACCCCGGGGTACGCGTCTCAGGCGGTCGCCTCGACGACTGCTTCGCCGCTGTGTGCCTGGACGAACTCCTCACCAAGAACGTCCTTGGCCACCCGCAGGTGGTCGAGTTCGACCTCGCCGGTCTCGGCGACGTGACCATCGATCGCGTTGAGGATGCGCTCGACCGTGTCGTGGTCGTGGCCAAGACGCTGCTCGGCGTAGACGGCGACACCCAGCTTCAGCAGTAGCTTCTGCGCGTGCCGGTGCTGGTTCCACTCCTCGACCGCGTCGACCCCGCCCTCGACGCCCTTCTCGGTGATCTCGAAAACCTTGGCTATGAAGCTCATGCCCACTCTCCCTGCACTGAAGTCCGTACCGCCGGACAAATAGTCAGATATGCGCAGCTGAGATCATAGGGCGTACACCCCCGCCAGGTCTTTGCATCCCGGGTGGCTGCCTTGTTCGCCGCCAGGCTCCTCCTGCGGGCTTGCCGGTCCGGCCGGACCGCTCTAACGTTCGCCGGATGCCCCCTACCGCCCGCAGAACCTGTACGGAGCTGGCCTCGGCCGGCCCACTGGCGGGGATCGCTGATCGCCCGGGGTGAGCACGCGCTGCTCTGGCTGTACTGGCTCACCTCCGGGTACGGCCTGCGGGCGCTGCGGGCCTTCACCTCCCTGGCGGTCCTGGTCGCGGTCACCGCCGGGGCTTTCACTGCCTGGGGCTTCAAGAGGGGCTCGCACCTGGACTACGCCGGCTCCGTCCAGTACACGCTGCGCGCGGCCACGTCCTTCCTGCACGGACCCGACCCGAACCTGACCGGGGCCGGACCGTGGATGGAGCTCACGCTCCGCTTCACTGGCCCGCTGCTCTTCGGCCTGGCGGTCCTCGCCCTCCGCAGCCGCGTCAAGCGCTGACCCCTGCCTCCCGCCCTCGCTACTGTACCGGCCGGACGGTACAGTAGGGGCATGTCCGATCTTCTCGAGGGAGCGTGAACCGCGTGGCCTGGCTCCTGCTAGCAGGTGCGATCCTCTCGGAGGTGATCGCCACACTGTCCCTGCGCGGTACCGCCCACGAGCTGCGCTGGCAGTTGATGGTCACCGTGGTGATCGGTTACCTGGTGTCCTTCGTCCTGATGGCGGTCGCGCTGCGCACCCTGAACGTGGGCATCGCCTACGCCGTGTGGGCCGGAGCCGGCACCGCCGGCACCACGGCCGCCGCCGCCGTCCTCTTCGGCGAACGCCTCAACCTCACCGCGGTCGGCGGCATGGCCCTCATCGTCACCGGCGTCATCGTCATAGCCGCCTCAGGCGCCTCCTCCCACGCCTGACTTCGGGGAGTCGGGGGGCGAGCGCATCGTCGACTTCATCAGGACCGGCGCGGGCACCTGACCCGGAACTGCATCAGCACAGGACGACGTTGCCGCCGATGACCTCGATCAACTTCCGAATGTCATCAGGAAGGGCGTCGTAGACCTCCTCTGTGATGTTCAGCGATTCCGGATCCGAAGTCCAGGACGGCAGAGTGGTCATGTCAGCATCCTATGGACAACCTTTGTCAGCGTCCCGCCGTCAAGCGCTCGTCGGCGAGACGGCCAGACGGCGAGGTCGGGTCTTGCCGCCGCCGCCATCCTCGGCCGATCAGGGACGCAGCGTATCCCAGGTCAGCGCCCCGGTATCGGCACGACAGCCCGCCCCGCGATGCCGATATGGCGACCTGGCTCGGGCATCGGCTCACCTCGGTGGTAGAACAGCCTGACGATGAAGATCTCCATGCGGTTCGGCGCGAGCGCACTACTGCCGGTAGCCCTGGCCGCGGCGTGCGGCGGCTCGGCCCCGGGACGGACCGCCGACGGCCTGCGCAAAGTGAACGTCGCCACCGGCCGGGCCGACCCCGACATCACCTGGATCCCGTACACGATCGGGATCACCAACGGCTTCTACCGCGCTGCGGGCCTCAGCGTCTCGCTGGTCCGGGCGGGCGGCACCCCCGCCGTCACGGTGGTGGCGGGCGGGAAGGCCGACATCGGCGAGGGCAGCACGACCGACCAGATCCTCGCGGCCGGGCAGGGCCGGCCGGTCATCTCCATCGCGAACCTCTCCCAGCGCAACAACTGGGGCTTCTTCACGGCCACCAAGCGGATGCCCACCGGACTCGGGCTCAAGGGCGCCAGGGTGGGCGTCTGCGACGACGCGTGGACCAAAACGATGCTCGCGCTGGTGCTCAGCGGCGCCGGGCTCACGGCCGCCGACATCCAGCAGGTGCCCATGACCCAAAGCGGCATCCCGTCACTGGTCGCGGGCCGGATCGATGTCGCCACCGGCACCGCCAACCTCGCCCCGCTCGCGTACGCCCAGGCGACCGGCAAGCAGCCGGAGACCCTGCTGGCCACCGGGGCGGGGGCCCCGGACGTCCCCGTCTGGAGCTATGTGGCCAACACCGAATGGCTGGAGCGCAGCCACGGCCTCGCCGGGAGGTGGCTCGCGGCGACCGCCAGGGCCACCGAGTGGGCGATCGCCCACCCCGAGGACGCGGTGCGGGCGTACGAGGCGTACCACAAGCTCCAGACCAGCGGTTATGCGACCGACCTGGCGGAGTGGAAGGCCACGGTCCCGCTGCTCACGAACACCGCCGGGCTGTTCACCGCCACCGACGACCAGTGGACGAGGCTCGCGCAGGCACTGCGCGACACAGGTCAGCTCGAGAAGGTACTGCCGGCCTCGGCGTACTACACCAACCGGTACGTGACCAGAGATGAGCGCCCGACTCCGGCTCCCCAGGTCCCAGGAAGGCAGGGAATCCGCTAACCAGCCGCTAAACTACATAAAGAGGCTCCGGGTTATGTAGTTTAGCGGCTCGTTGGCATGAAGACCGCTCGGATCCCTGGCCCTGGCTCGGGTACTTCGTCGGAATTCTCTCCGGCGCGTACCGCGACTTCGCCCAGCGGGCATCAGCCGAACGAAGCGACGGGACCAAGCAGGACCGGGTCAGGGAGTACGTGCTAAGGCACGCATCGGCGGTCTTCCGGGTCAGCGAGATCCGAGCGGCCCTGCCCGGCATCAGTGACCCGACCATCCGTATCGTCCTCGGCCGGCTCCGCGACGAGGGCGCCTTGACCGCCGACGGTACCGGGCGTTCTGCGGCCTGGCATCGAGCCTCCCGAGCCTGACCGAACTCAGGACGGTGAGCGCACGCCCCGGCCCGGATTCAGCACCGCCATACACAACGGCCTCGGGTGACCGCAGGGGCCCTCTTCGGGGAGAACAGGGCCCCTGCTTGCCGGGCTCAGAGCGAGAACGTACGGTCCTCGAAGGGGCCGATGACCGTCAGGGTCATCTGCTGGTCGAGTACCTCGGCGGCGACCGCGCTGATGTCGTCCAGGGTGACCGCGTCGATGTGGGCGAGCACGTCGTCCACCGAGAGCAGTTCCTCGTAGACCAGTTCGCTCTTGCCGATGCGGCTCATCCGCGACCCGGTGTCCTCCAGGCCGAGCACCATCGAGCCGCGCAGCTGCCCCTTGCCGCGGACCAGTTCCTCGGGGGTGATGCCGGACGCCGCGGCCTTGGCGACCTCGTCGCGGCAGATCGCCAGCACCTCGTCGACCTTGCCTGGCTGGCAGCCCGCGTAGACGCCGAAGGTGCCGGTGTCGGCGTACTGCGAGGTGTAGCTGTAGACCGAGTAGGCCAGGCCGCGCTTCTCCCTGATCTCCTGGAAGAGCCGCGACGACATGCCGCCGCCGAGCGCCGCGTTGAGCACGCCGAGGGCCCAGCGGCGCTCGTCGGTACGGGAGACGCCGACGGTGCCGAGGATCAGGTTGGCCTGCTCGGTGTCCTTGGGTACGACCCGTACACCCGGACGGCCCGGAGTCAGCGAACCCCCGATGCGGGGCGGGCTCGGCAGCACGTCATCGGACAGCTTGCCGTCGAACGCCTTGGTGACCAGCTCGACGACCTTGTCGTGGTCGACGTTGCCGGCCGCGGCGATGACCAGGTTCGGCGGCAGGTATCGCTGCTTGTAGTAACCGGTCACGGCGTCCAGGCCGAGCGCGTTGATCGACTCGACGGTGCCGAGGATCGGGCGGCCCAGCGGGGCGTCCCCGTAGAGCGCGTAGGAGAACTCGTCGTGCACCAGGTCGCTGGGGTCGTCGTCGCGCATGGAGATCTCTTCGAGGACCACGTCGCGCTCGGTGTCGAGGTCCGCCTGCGTGATCACCGAGGAGGAGACCATGTCGGAGACCACATCGACGGCCAGCGGCAGATCCGCGTCGAGCACCCGTGCGTAGTAGCACGTGTACTCCTTGGCCGTGAACGCGTTGAGGTCGCCGCCGACCGCGTCCAGGGCCGCCGAGATGTCCAGCGCGCTGCGCCGTTCGGTGCCCTTGAACAGCAGGTGCTCAAGGTAGTGGGTGGCGCCCGCGTCCTCGACCGCCTCATCTCTGGAGCCGACGCCGACCCAGATGCCGAACGCCGCGGATCGCACGGTCGGCATGGTCTCGGTGACGATGCGCAGGCCCCCGGGCAGGACCGTGCGTCGGACGGTGCCCGCACCGTCCGCACCTGGATGGAGCGTGTAGGTGGTGCCCGGCTCCTGGGCTCTCGCGGACAGTGTCACTTCTGCTCTCATTCTCTGGCAACTGACACCGCCGTGCTCCCCTTCCCGGCATCGGGAAGAGGAACACGGCGGTGATGGGGTCGATCAGGAGTTGCGGCCACCACTGTCGCGGCCACCACCGGTGCTGCGGGTACGGCGGCGGCGCGGCTCACCGCGGTCGCCGTCGGACTCGCCCGCCGGAGCGGCCTCGAACGCGGGAGCACCGTCGGCGGCGGGAGCGCCACCCTCGGCCGCCTCACGCTCGACGACCTCGACCGGCGCCAGCGAGAGCTTGCCCCGCGGGTCGATCTCGGTGACCTCGACCTGGATCTTCTCGCCGACCTTGATGAAGTCCTCGACGTTCTCGATCCGGACGCCGCCGTGCAGCTTGCGGATCTGCGAGACGTGCAGCAGGCCGTCCTTGCCGGGCAGCAGCGAGATGAACGCACCGAAGGTGGTCGTCTTCACGACCGTGCCCAGGAAGCGCTCGCCCGGCTCCGGCATGTGCGGGTTGGCGATCGAGTTGATCGCGGTACGCGCCGCCTCGGCGGAGACGCCATCGATGGCACCGATGTAGATGGTGCCGTCGTCCTCGATCGTGATGTCGGCGCCGGTCTCCTCCTGGATCGAGTTGATCATCTTGCCCTTCGGGCCGATGACCTCTCCGATCTTGTCGACGGGGACCTTGATCGTGATGATCCGCGGAGCGTACTGGCTCATCTCGGCGGGGGCCTCGATGGCCTCCTCCATGACGTCCAGGATCGCCAGGCGGGCGCCCTTGGCCTGCCGCAGCGCCGCCGCCAGCACGTCGGCGGGGATGCCGTCGAGTTTGGTGTCGAGCTGCAGCGCGGTGATGAGCTCGCGGGTACCGGCGACCTTGAAGTCCATGTCGCCCATGGCGTCCTCGGCCCCGAGGATGTCGGTCAGCGTGACGTACTCGCCGCCCTCACTGATCAAGCCCATCGCGATGCCCGCGACCATGGCCTTCAGCGGCACACCCGCGTCGAGCAGCGCCATCGTGGACGCGCAGACCGAGCCCATGCTGGTCGAGCCGTTGGAGCCGAGCGCCTCCGAGACCTGCCGGATGGCGTACGGGAACTCCTCGCGCGTCGGGAGCACCGGGAGCAGGGCCCGCTCGGCGAGCGCGCCGTGCCCGATCTCACGCCGCTTCGGCGAGCCGACCCGGCCGGTCTCACCGGTCGAGTACGGCGGGAAGTTGTAGTTGTGCATGTAGCGCTTGGTGCGCTCGGGGTTGAGCGTGTCGATCATCTGCTCCATGCGGAGCATGTTCAGCGTGGTGACGCCCAGGATCTGGGTCTCGCCGCGCTCGAACAGGGCCGAGCCGTGCACGCGCGGGACCACGTGGGCCTCGGCGTTCAGCGACCGGATGTCCTTGACGCCACGGCCGTCCATGCGGATCTGGTCACGGATGACCCGCTCGCGCATGAGCTTCTTCTGCACCGACTTGTACGCGGCCGACAGCTCCTTCTCGCGCCCCTCGAAGGAGGGCGAGAGTTTCTCGACCACGGTGACCTTGAGCTCGTCGAGCCGGGCCTCGCGCTCCTGCTTGTCGGCGATGGTCAGCGCCTGCGTCAGCTCGCTGCCCACCTCCGCCGCGACGGCGTCATAGGCGTCGTCGGCGTAGTCCAGGAACACCGGGTAGTCCCGGGTCTCCTTGGCCGTCACGGCCGCCAGCTCGCTCTGCGCCCGGCAGAGTTCCTTGATGAACGGCTTGGCCGCCTCGAGGCCCTGCGCGATCGTCTCCTCGGTGGGGCCGACGGCCCCTTCGGAGACGAGCACCAGGGTGTCCTTGGTGGACTCGGCCTCGACCATCATGATCGCGACGTCGCCGCTCTCGATCACCCGGCCGGCGACGACCATGTCGAAGGTCGCGCGCGCCAGCTCGGTGTGGGTCGGGAAGCCGACCCACTGGCCGTCGATAAGGGCGACGCGGACGCCGCCGATCGGGCCGGAGAACGGCAGCCCGGCGAGCTGGGTGGACATCGACGCCGCGTTGATCGCGACGACGTCGTAGAGGTGGTCGGGGTTGAGGGCCATGACCGTCTCGACGATCTGGATCTCGTTGCGCAGCCCCTTGACGAACGACGGGCGCAGCGGCCGGTCGATCAGGCGGCAGGTGAGGATCGCGTCCTCGGACGGACGGCCCTCCCTGCGGAAGAACGAGCCGGGGATGCGCCCGGCGGCGTACATCCGCTCCTCGACGTCGACGGTCAGCGGGAAGAAGTCCAGGTTGTCCTTGGGCTTCTTCGACGCGGTCGTGGCCGACAAGATCATCGTCTCGTCATCGAGGTAGGCCACGGCCGAACCGGCCGACTGACGGGCCAGCCGGCCCGTCTCGAAGCGGATCGTGCGGGTGCCGAAGGAACCGTTGTCGATTACGGCCTCGGCGCTCTGCGCTCCATCGATGCGCACAGCATCACTCACGGGGAAACCTCCTGGTTTCGTAGTCCCCCGCGTCCGTGTCCCGAGTGTTGTCGCGTAGCGCCGGTCTTCGATCGAAGTCCACGGAACCCTGTGTTCCGGAGACCACTACCGAGGACCGGCCGCGCCTGGTCGACGTTCGCGGGCTAGCGGGTCTTACTGGTAAGCCTGATAAGCCTGTTATGCAGCAAGGGGGTGGCTCTTCCGAGCCACCCCCTTTGTCACGCTAGCGGCGCAGACCGAGGCGTTCGATCAGCTGCCGGTACCGGTTGATGTCCTTGTCCTGCAGGTACTTCAGGAGCCGACGACGACGGCCGACCAGCAACAGGAGGCCGCGGCGGCTGTGGTGGTCGTGCTTGTGATCCTTGAGGTGCTGGGTCAGATCGTTGATCCGACGGGTCAGCAGCGCGACCTGGACCTCCGGGGATCCGGTGTCACCCTCAGTGGTCGCGTATTCAGAGATGATCTGGTTCTTGATGACGGTGTCGAGCGACACGTGGCTCCTTCTAACGGTCGTCACCCGCAGAACCTGGGCAGTACACAGGCCCGCATGGCGCGTATGGATAGTGGCTGCCACATGAGGGTGCAGCAGACCACGGCCGGGCCTTATCCCGGCGACTACCAACCGTACCACGTATTGCCGGGCGATCCGTCACGGACCGGTTACCGGGCGACCTCGCGGGCCCGGTCCACGTCGCGGTGCATCTCCTCGATGAGCGCCTCGATCGAGTCGAACTTCACCATGCCCCGGATCCGCACCGCGAAGTCCACCCCGACGTGCTCGCCGTACAGGTCGAGGTCGTCACGGTCCAGCGCGTAGGCCTCCACCGTGCGCTCCACGCCGTCGAACGTCGGATTCGTGCCCACCGAGATCGCGGCCGGCCACCGGCAGCCGGGGTAACGGTCGGAGTCGCAGGCCAGCCAGCCCGCGTAGACCCCGTCCGCCGGAATCGCGGTGTGCGGCAGCGACTCCACGTTCGCGGTCGGAAAGCCCAGCGCCCGCCCTCGCTGATGCCCCCGTACGACCACACCCTCGACCCGGTGCGGACGTCCGAGCGAACGCGCGGCGGCTTCGACATCGCCCGCGGACAGCAGTTCGCGGATCGAAGTCGAGGAGATCGTCTCGCCGTTCGCCACCAAGGGGACCCCTTCAGCCGTAAAGTCGTATTTCTCGCCCAGCTTCTTGAGCAGGGCGACGTCGCCGCGGGCCTTGTGCCCGAAGCGGAAGTCCTCACCGACGATCACCCGCGACGCGTGCAACCGGTCCACCAGGACGGATTGCACGAACTCGTCGGGCCCCATCTGCGACAGCTCCAGCGTGAACGGCAGCAGGATGATCGCGTCCGTGCCCAGCTGCGACAGCAGCTCGGCGCGCCGCTGCGTCGTGGACAGCAGCGGCGGATGCGTGCCCGGCCGCACGACCTCGTCCGGGTGCGGGTCGAAGGTGATCACCACCGAGCGCAGGCCCAGGTCACGGGCGAGCGCCGCGGCCTTGCCGACGACGCTCTGATGCCCTCGGTGCACCCCGTCGAACACGCCGATGGTCACCACCGACCTGCCCCACCCGGGCGGGACCTCATCGAGGCCATGCCAGCGCCGCACGTGGTCGCTCCCTTACTGAAGGCCTGCCTGCCGCGACAAGCCTGCCATGCTCGGTGCCCCGGCCATTCGGGCGGGTCGGTTCCTCTGAGATTCTACTGCCGGGTAGCTCTGCTCTCCGGAGCAGGTCAGACGAAGACCGCGAGGGACTTGGCGACCTCGCCCTGCTCCTCGACCAGGGCCAGCAGGGTGCCGTCCGGGCCGAAGACGCCGACCGGTCCGGGGCCGAGCCCCGCCGCGGGCAGCCGGCCGCCGTGTGCGACGGAGCGCGCCTGGTCCTCGGACACCTCACGGCGCGGGAACGCCGCGGTGACCGCGTCGCCGATCGGCAGGACCACACAGTCCTCGGCGAGTTGGTCGAGGGTGCGGGCCATGCTCAGGTCATAGGGACCGACCCGGGTACGGCGCAGGTACGTCAGGTGGCCGCCGGTGCCGAGCGCCGCCCCCAGGTCCCTGGCCAGGGCGCGGATGTAGGTCCCTGACGAGCAGGTGATGGAGGCCCGGACGTCGATCAGGCCGCCGGTGCGGGTGATCTCGTGGACCTCGAACTCGTGTACGGTCACCGGCCGGGCCTTGAGCGCGACCTCCTCGCCCTTGCGGGCCATCTTGTACGCCCGCTGCCCGTCGACCTTGATGGCGCTGACCTGCGGCGGCGTCTGCTGGATCGCACCGGTCAGTACGGCGATCTCCGCGCGCAGGGCCTCGTCGGTGACGTGCGCGGTGGAGGCCGTGGCGGTGAGCTCGCCCTCGGCGTCATCGGTGTTGGTGCTCTGGCCGAGCCTGATGACGGCGTCGTAGCCCTTCTCGGTGAGTGCGAGGTGCCCGAGCAGCCGGGTGGCCTTCTCGACACCGATGACCAGCACCCCGGTGGCCATCGGATCGAGCGTCCCGGCATGCCCGACCCTGCGGGTGCCCGCGAGCCGGCGCATCTTCGACACCACGTCGTGCGAGGTCCATTCGGCGGGCTTGTCCACGACGACCAGTCCCGAGACGGGCGATTTCAATCAGCTCTCCAAGGCTCGTTCAGGGGGGCTCACGTGGCGGAGTATCCCTCTTCCCCGCCCTCGTCGCTTTCCCCGACTTCCTCTGCATCCACACGGTAAGGGTTCGGATCCCCCGCGTGCTTGGCGCCTTCGGCGGCCTTGGCCACCAGCGCGTCGCTGGCCCGCGCCTTGGCGAGCAGGTCGTCGATCTGCTTGACGTTGTCCATGACGGCGTCCAGCACGAAGGTGAGCGTCGGGGTGTACCGCAGCCCGGTCTGCTTGCCGACCTCGGAGCGGATCACGCCCTTGGCGCTCTCCAGAGCCGCGGCCGTGTCGGCGCGTTCCGCGTCGGCGAAGACCGTGTAGTAGACCGTGGCGTCCCGCAGGTCGTTGGTGAGCTTCGTGTCGGTCACGGTCACGAAACCGAGCCTCGGGTCCTTGATCCGCCGCTCCAGCATCTCCGCCACGATCTGCTGAATACGATCGGCGAGCTTGCGTGCCCGAGCCGCATCCATGAGTTGTCTACCCCTCGTCGTCAGTCTTCTTCGGAGAACAGCCGCTGCCGCGCGGACAGCAGTTCGATCTCCGGGCGCCCGGCCACGAGCCGTTCGCACGCTTCCAGTACCTCGGTGCAGTTTCCGGCTGTCGCGGAGACCACCGCCACGCCGATCTCAGCCCGGCGGTGCAGGTCGTTGTCCCCGGTTTCGGCGACCGCCACCGTGGGGTAACGCCGCTGAACCTCAGCCACGATGGGCCGGATCACCGACCGCTTCTGCTTGAGCGAATGCACGTCGCCCAGCAACAGGTCCAACGTCAGAGCGCCTACATACATGCCATCACCTTCACGGATATGTCCATGATCTCGCAACCCGTTTTCGCAGGTGGCAGGCCTCACAGCGACGGCGCGCGGCCCCGGATACCGGTGCCGCGCGCCGTCGTCACGTCGTGCCTCAGGCGCGGGGCTTCTCCCGCATCTCGTAGCACTCGATGATGTCATCGATCTTGATGTCCTGGTACCCGATGCCGATACCGCACTCGAAGCCCTCGCGGACCTCGGTGACGTCGTCCTTCTCCCTGCGGAGCGAGGACACGGTGAGGTTGTCGGAGATCACGACACCCTGCCTGACCAGCCGCGCCTTGGCGTTGCGGTTGATCGTGCCCGACTGCACCATGCAGCCGGCGATGTTGTTGATCTTCGGCACCTTGAACACCGCGCGGATCTGCGCGGTGCCGAGCTGCACCTCTTCGAACTCCGGCTTGAGCATGCCCTTGAGGGCCGCCTCGATCTCCTCGATCGCCTGGTAGATGACCGAGTAGAACCGGATGTCGACGCCTTCGCGGTCTGCCAGCTCCTGCGCGTTCCGCTCGGGACGCACGTTGAAGCCGATGATGACCGCACCGTCGGAGGCCAGCGACAGGTTGACGTCGTCCTGCGTGATGGCACCGACACCGCGCCGGATGACCCGCAGGTTGACCTCGTTGCCCACGTCGATCTTGAGCAGCGAGTCCTCCAGGGCCTCCACGGAACCGGAGACGTCGCCCTTGAGGATGAGCAGCAGTTCCTGACGCTCGCCGCGCTTGAGATCGTCGAACAGCTCCTCGAGGGACTGCTTCGGACGGCTCTTGAGCAGATCCGCGTTGCGCTTGCGGGCCTGCCGCTTGTCGGCGATCTGCCGGGCCACCCGGTCGTCCTCGACGACCAGGAAGTTGTCGCCCGCGCCGGGCACGGCCGTGAGGCCGAGCACCTGCACCGGACGGGACGGCAGCGCCTCGTGGAGAATGTTGCCGCTCTCGTCCAGCATGGCCCGCACGCGGCCGTAGGCCCCGCCACAGACGATGGAGTCGCCGATCCGGAGCGTGCCGCGCTGGACCAGCACGGTGGCCACCGGGCCGCGGCCCTTGTCCAAGTGCGCCTCGATGGCACTGCCCTGGGCCGGCATGTCCGGGTTGGCCCGCAGGTCCAGCTCGGCGTCGGCGGTCAGCACGATCGCCTCGAGCAGGCTGTCGATGCCCATGCCCATCTTCGCCGACACGTCGACGAAGATGGTCTGGCCACCGAACTCCTCCGCGACCAGGCCGTACTCGGTGAGCTGGGCCCGCACGCGCTGCGGGTCGGCGCCCTCCTTGTCGACCTTGTTGACCGCGACCACGATCGGCACACCGGCCGCCGTGGCGTGGTCGATGGCCTCGGTGGTCTGCGGCTTCACACCGTCGTCGGCGGCGATCACCAGGACCACCAGGTCGGTGGTCTCGGCGCCACGGGCACGCATGGCGGTGAACGCCTCGTGACCCGGGGTGTCGATGAAGGTGATCCTGCGGTCATGGCCGTCGACGACGGTCTCGACCTGGTATGCGCCGATGTGCTGGGTGATGCCGCCGGCCTCGCCCGCGACCACGTTGGCGTTGCGGATGGCGTCGAGCAGCTTGGTCTTACCGTGGTCGACGTGACCCATGACGGTCACGACCGGCGGGCGGATGACCAGGTGCTCCTCGCCGCCCTCGTCCTCACCGAACTCGATGTCGAACGATTCGAGCAGCTCGCGGTCCTCGTCCTCCGGGCTGACGACCTGGACGTTGAAGTCCAGCTCCTCGCCCAGCAACTGCAGGGTCTCCTCGGTCACCGACTGGGTCGCGGTGACCATCTCGCCGAGGTGCATCATGATCGCCACGAGCGACGCCGGGTTGGCGCCGATCTTCTCGGCGAAGTCGGTCAGGGACGCGCCCTGCGGCAGCCGAACGACCTTGCCGTTGCCGCGCGGGGCGTTGATGCCGCCGATCGCGGGCGCCTGCATGTTGTCGAACTCTTGACGCCGCTGCTTCTTCGACTTGCGACCACGGGTCGGCCGGCCGCCGGGACGCCCGAAGGCACCCGCCGTACCGCCGCGGCCACGGCCACCGGCACCGGGGCGCGGGCCGAAGCCACCGCCGCCACCACCGGGAGCACCCGGACGGCCACCGCCACCACCGCCACCACCGGGACGCGGGGCTCCGAAGCCACCGCCGCCACCACCACCGGGACGCCCGGCACCGCCGGGACGCCCCGCGCCGCCGCCACCACCGGGACCGCTCGGACGACCGGCACCGGCACCGCCGGGACCGCCGGGACCGCCGGGACGGCCACCGCCGCCACCGGGACCGCCGCGGCCGGGAGGACCGCTCGGGCTGCTGGCGGGCCTGGACGAGGGCATGTTCATGGGGTTGGGACGCGGGCCACCCGGACGCGGGCCACCAGGGCCGGGACGCGGGCCACCGGCACCGGGCGGGCCGCTGCGGGCTCCGGCCGGACGCGGCGGACGGTCCGCACCGTCACTTGGGCGACCGCCGCTGGGACGCTCGGAGCCACGGTCCGGACGGTCGCTGGGGCGATCGCTGGGACGGTCTCCCGCGGCCGGACCCGGACGCGGGCCGGGACGCGGACCCGGCTTGGCCGAGCCCATCCCGGTGTTGGTCGAGCTGAACGGGTTGTTGCCCGGACGCGGACCCGACGGGCGCGAACCCTGACGGTCGCCGCCCTGCTGCCGCGGCGCGGGACGCGGACCCGGCCTGGGACCTGGCGCACCGCCCTCGCCCGCCGGACGGGCCGGGGGCGCGGCCGGAGCCGCCGGAGCACCCGCGTCGGCCACCGGAACGCTGGGCACCGGGCCCGGACGCGGACCTGCGGGACGCGGTGCGGGAGCCGACCTGGGCGCCTGCTGGACCGGGGCGACCGGGGCCACGGGAGCCGCCGGCGCCGAGGGCGCGGG
>JAOPYM010000499.1 GCA_025964615.1 Actinomycetes bacterium | reverse complement strand
GGGTGAAACGCGACTCCCTCGACCAGGCCCTGCTCGACCTGGCCTCGTACTACCGGGACGTGCTGACCCTGCAGCTCGGATCCGCCGTGCAGCTCGTGAACGCGGACCGGGAGCCGGAACTGCGCGCTGCCGCGGGCCGTACGACTCCCGAGGCGACGCTCCGCAGGCTGGACGCCATCGTCCGCTGCCGGGAACGGGTGGACGCCGCCGTGAATCCGCTGCTGGCCTTCGAGGCCATGACCCTCGTACTGCACGGCGGCTGAGGACGGGGCAGGCAGGGCCGAGTTCGAAGAGGTCATGGAACTGGTCGAGGCCGCCGTACCCGGCCTGCTCGCCGACGTGACCGGGGGCACTCAAGGAGTAGGCTTTCGGCCGATCTGTCACCGGTGATGCCAAGAGGTCAGATCACGAGGTCAGATCAAGAGGTCAGATCAAGGGGTCGGATTTGAGTGAGCTTGTCCCGCTGCGAACGGGTGAGCCCGAGAGAGTCGGGCCCTACCAGCTGACCGGCCGGCTCGGGCAGGGCGGCCAGGGCACGGTCTACCTGGGCCACGACGCCTCCCAGCGGCAGGTCGCGATCAAGCTCCTGCATCCCCAGTTCACCCACGACCCCCGGGCCCGCGCGCGGTTGCTGCGAGAGGCGTCGGTGGCCCGCAAGGTCGCCAGATTCTGCACCGCTCAGATCCTCGACTTCGGTGCGGACGAGGAGCGGGTCTACCTCGTCAGCGAGTACGTCGCGGGTCCTTCGCTGACCCGGCAGCTGGAGCTGGAGGGCCCGCGTTCCGGGGCCGCCCTGGACCGGCTGGCGATCAACACGGTGACCGCGCTCGCCGCCATCCACGAGGCGGGCGTCGTCCACCTCGACTTCAAGCCGGGCAACGTACTGATCGGCCCGGACGGGCCAATCGTCATCGACTTCGGGATCGCCAGGGCGCTGGACGCCGTCTCGGTGGCCACGTCCGGGCAGATCGCGGGCAGTCCCGCCTACATGGCGCCTGAGCAGTATGCGGGCAGTCAGGCGGGTCCCCCGGCGGACATGTTCGCCTGGGCCGTCACCATGGTGCACGCGGCGACCGGGCAGCCCGCGTTCGGGCTGGCAGCGGCTCCGGTGGTGATGCAGCGGATCCTGCAGGGCCAGCCCGATCTCGGCGCTCTGGAGGAGCCGTTGCGGGGGCTCGTCGCCGCGTGCCTCGCCAAGGATCCGGCCGCTCGCCCGGCCGCCCGCGACGTGCTGCTCCGCCTGATCGGGGAGGAGCGACCGCTCGCGCCGGTCATCCCACCTCCCACTGTTGTCCTGGTCGGTCCGGGTCCGGGTCCAGGTCCGGGTCCAGGTCCGGGTCCCGCTCCGCAGGCGCCTCGGGGCGGGGTCCCCAGGGCCGCCATCGTCGCCGGACTGTGCGTGGCGGCGGCCGCGGTGGTCGCGGTGACCGCTGTGTTCGCCGTCCCGGCGTTCAGTGGTTCCGGCCACGCCGCGGCGGCCATCAGCCGTACTCCCGCCGCGCTGAACGCCACCCCGGGCCCGGTCATCGCACCAGGGCCCGTGGCCCGGTCGGCGCAGCAGAAGCCCGCGACGGGAAAGGGAAAGAGCCCCAGTGCCAAGGGCGGCACACCGTCGCCGCAAGCCGTGCCCAAGCGCGGCAGCGGCAGTACGGCGACCCCGAACCACAGCTACACGCCGCCACCGGCCGCCGGACCGACCCCCGACCCGTGGACCCCGCAGAACGTCTGCGGTTCCTCGTTCGGTCTCCTGGAGACCCACAGCGTGGGTGCCGCCACGATCTACCTCATGTACGACAACGGGTCCGGTCAGAACTGCGTGACGACCATGGTCGCGAGCAGCACGGGCAAGACCTACCTGAGTTCGACCCTCAGCGTGCAGAACGGCTCCTCGCACAGCGACAGCGGTCAGTGGTACTTCTATGCCGGTCCGGTGAAGGCCTACGCGCCGAAGAAGTGCGTGCGGTGGGGCGGCGCATACGGCTCCGCATCCTGGACCAGCGGCTGGAGCCACTGCGGCTGACTCCCGCACCGCGCGAGCGGAGCGAGCGCCAGCAGGCTAGGAGGTTTCAGGCTGGGAGCGGGTCGGATAGCCTCGCGAATAGACGGGTCGAGGAGGATCGATGGACGCCGAAGCCATGATCGCCGAAGCGCGCAAGGCGCTGTGGGTGATGGTGGGATTCCTGGCGGTCATCTGGACCGTACAGGTGGTCAACTGGGCCGACCACTACCACCTCAGCGTCGACTACGGGATCCGGTCCCGTGACCTCGCGACCCTGCCCGACGTCTTCACCGCGCCGTTCCTGCACTTCAGCTGGGCGCACATCGAGGGCAACTCCGGGCCGCTGTTCATCTTCGGGTTCCTGGCGGCCTACCGGGGGGTCAGGAAGTTCCTCTGGGTGTCCCTGCTGATCGCGCTGGCCAGCGGCCTCGGCTCCTGGTTGACGTCCGCGCCGAACACCGTGGCGGCGGGCGCGAGCGGGATGGTGTTCGGGTACTTCGGCTACATCATGGTGCGCGGCTTCTTCGACCGGAATCGGATCGACATCGTGATCGGCCTGATCATGGGGCTCTCGTTCGCCTACCAGTTCTCCGTACTTGTGCCGAAGGAGGGCATCGGCTGGCAGGCCCACCTGTTCGGGTTCGGCGCCGGCCTGATCGGCGGCTGGGTCTTCCGCGACCGCCGGCACGCCACCGCGCCCGCCGTGCGGGGCGGCGGATCACCGGCTGCCGGTCCGCCGGGATCGGCTTCCGCGCTCCTCAAGGAACTCGACGACCTCGGCTTCTGATCTTGGCGCTGACGGTTCGGGATCGTACGAACTAAGGTGGGTCGTGCGGCCGGGCGACGGGAGTGTGCGATGGGCATGGTGATGGCCGTCAGTTTCACCCGTTACGGTCGGCTGTACTACCTGGACCCCGGGCCGTACAGCCCGAAGGTCGGCGACCGGGTGCTGGTGCCGACCGAGTCGGGGGCCGAGGTCGCCGAATGCGTGTGGGCGCCGCAGTGGTCATCGGAGGACATCGGCGGGCTGCCCGTCTGCGCGGGCATCGCGACCGACGAGCACCTGGCCAGGGACGAGACCAACAGCCGCCGCAGGGCCGAGGTCCGGACCACCGCCAAGCGTCTGATCCGCAGGCACGAGCTGCCCATGAAGGTCATCGGTGTCGACTACCTCGACGGCGAGAACATCTTCAAGGTGTACTTCTCGGCGCCGCAGCGGGTGGACTTCCGGGATCTGGTCCGGGATCTGGCGCGGACCATGAAGGCCCGGGTGGAACTGCGCCAGGTGGGGCCGCGCGACGAGGCCCGGCTGCAGGGCGGGATCGGGCCGTGCGGCCGGGATCTGTGCTGCGCCACGTTCCTCAAGGACTTCGAACCGGTCTCGGTACGGATGGCCAAGGAGCAGGACCTGCCGGTCAACCCGCTGCGGATCGCCGGGGCGTGCGGGCGGCTGATGTGCTGCCTGAAGTACGAGCACCCGCTCTATACGCAGGCGCACGAGCGGATGCCGCAGCTCGGCTCTCGGGTGGCGACCCCGGAGGGCGAGGGTCATGTCGTGGGCCGCAACGTGCCGGCCGACACGGTCATCGTGAAGCTGGACGGCGGCGGCAGCCGGTGTGCCTGCCCGTCCGCCTCGGTCTGCTCCCCCCGAAAGCAGCACGAGGAGATGTACGACGCCGGCTCGGCCGAGTAGGCCCCTGCCCCCGCGCCGGGTTCCGCCGTCGCGATCTTTGCGGCGACTTTGGCTTGTCGGGCGGGAAGGCGTGGAACACCGCTAGCTGGCAGAGAGCGTGAATCATCTTTGGGGGGATCCGTGAAGCACGTCAAGGTCGTCGTCTCCAGCCTGCTCGCATGGCCGATCGCCATCGGCGCCTTCGCCGGGGCGGCGCAGGCAGCGACATCGCACAGCCTCGCCGT
>JAOPYM010000496.1 GCA_025964615.1 Actinomycetes bacterium | reverse complement strand
TCCCGCACCTTCTTCGTGCGAGGTGCGGGAAACGCCACGGCTCAACGGGTCGGCGGGGGGTATGGCGGGTTTGACTCTTCGGGGGGAGATCCGTACTGTGTGAAGCAATGTTCATAGGCACCTCGTTCGGTGAGGCGTCGACACGGACACAGGCCACTGACCCCACGACATCGAGAGATGCCCAGGGTCAGGACAGGTCTCCCCGACATAAGGGGTGACCCCAAGTGGCTGCGATCTCTGGGTCGCTACGACGTGTCGTGCTAAAGCTCTGACGAGTAGGGGTGAGCCGGTCTTCGATGCCGGTGCCTCCCCTTTTGCCGAGTCGTGAGACGTCCTCGTGCGTCGCGGCCGGAAGGAGGCGAGAGAAAGATGGATTGCGGTAGTAGTCCGGGCCATGATCGGCCCCGCATCCGGCTGACCTCGTTTTCCTTCGGCACGCCGTAACCACCCGTCCTGCGCGAAACCCTTCGCGTTGATCTGTCCTGCACGTCTCTCGCAGGGCGGATGGATGCCGCGTGCCTCCCGGTGGACCCCCGCGATGGGGTCAGGGAGGGCTCACCATGACCACCACCATCCCCCGTACCGCCGTACTCGACGATGCTCACGTCGGTGACATCCGTGGTGCGCTCGGCACCATCAGGCACGACGACACGGCCCCCCGCAAGGGGATGTCGGCCAAGCTCAAGACCCTCCTGGCGATCATCGGCCCCGGCCTGATCGTCATGGTCGGCGACAACGACGCCGGCGCTTTCGCCACCTACGGGCAGGCCGGGCAGAACTACGGCACGCACCTGCTCTGGACGTTGCTCCTGCTGATCCCCGTGCTGTACGTCAACCAGGAGATGGTGCTCCGGCTCGGTGCCGTCACCGGGGTCGGGCACGCCAAGCTGATCTTCCAGCGGTTCGGCCGGTTCTGGGGCGCGTTCAGCGTCATCGACCTGTTCATCCTGAACGCGCTGACGCTGGTGACCGAGTTCATCGGCATCACGCTCGCCGCCGGGTACCTCGGCCTTCCGAAGATCCCTGCGGTGATCCTCGCGGCGATCGTGATCGTCGCGGCCGCGTTCACCGGTTCGTTCCGCCGGTTCGAGCGGGTCGCGATCGCGTTCTGCGCCGGGTCGCTGCTGCTGATCCCGATCTACTTCATGGCGCACCCGGCCGCCTCGCAGATGGGCCATGACTTCGTGGTGCCGTCCATGCCGGGCGGGTCCGGCGGGATGGCCACCCTGATGCTGCTGATCATCGGAATCGTCGGCACCACCGTGGCCCCCTGGCAGCTGTTCTTCCAGCAGTCCTACGTCATCGACAAGCGCATCACCCCGCGCTTCATGAAGTACGAGAAGGCCGACCTGTGGCTCGGCATCGGCATCGTGATCATCGGGGCCGCCGCTCTGATGGGGGCCTCGGCGGCGGCCTTCCACGGCACCAGGGACTTCGGGAGCTTCACCGACACCGCCGGGCTCGCGCACGGCCTGTCCGCCTACGCGGGCAGGACCGCCGGGGTCCTCTTCGCGATCGCGCTGCTCGACGCCTCGATCATCGGCGCGTTCGCCGTCTCGCTGTCGACCGCGTACGCCATTGGCGACGTGTTCGGCCTCAAGCACTCGCTGCACCGCGGCGTGAAGGGTGCCAAGGGCTTCTACGCGGTGTACGGCGGCGTGATCGCGCTGGCGGCGACCATCGTGCTGATCCCGGGTTCCCCGCTCGGCCTGCTCACCGTCGGCGTGCAGACGCTTGCCGGGGTGCTGCTGCCCTCGGCCTCGGTCTTCCTGCTGCTGCTCTGCAACGACAAGGACGTCCTCGGCCCCTGGGTCAACGGGCTGAAGACCAACCTGTTCACCTCGGCCGTGGTCGCCGTACTGGTCACCCTGTCGATCATCCTGACGGCCTCGGTGCTCTACCCGCACATCACCGCCACTGCGATCCTGCAGATCATGGCGGCCTGCGGTGCGGTCGGGGTACTCGCCGCCGGGTACGCCATCGCACGCCGCCGCACCGCGGCGACCGGCCCCATCGACCGCGCAGGCAAGGACGCCTGGCGGATGCCGCCGCTCGCCGAGCTGTCCGTTCCGGTCTTCTCCACCGGGCGCAAGATCGGCATGGCCGCCCTGCGCCTCTACCTCGCGGTCGCGATGATCCTGGTCATCGTCAAGATCGTCCAGGTCGCCCTCGGGCACTGAGTCGCGGAATGTGCGCAGCCGCTACCCGAACGGCGAAGGCCCAGGTCGAGAAAGAGTCTCTGACCTGGGCCTTTGTTGCAGTGGAGCCTAGGAGATTCGAACTCCTGACATCCGCCTTGCAAAGGCGGCGCTCTGCCAGCTGAGCTAAGGCCCCGCTCACGGCGGCAACAGCTTACCGTCGGTGGGAGGCTCCCACGCAATCAGATACCGGCCAGGGCCACGCCGGAGGCCAGGAGGAGCTCGGGGAGACCGGCGATGCTGTCGAGGACGTGGGTGGCCCCGGCGGCGAGCAGGCGGGTGCGGTCGTGGGCTCCGGTCAGCACGCCGGCCACGGTGCCCGCTCCCGCGCGGCGTCCGCAGGCCATGCCCGCGGCGGTGTCCCCGCATACCGCGATGTGCCGTACATCCTCGACACCGAGCCGCAGCGCCGCCGCCCAGACCAGGTCGGGGTGCGGGCTGCCACGGCCGGCCACGTCGTCGGGGCCGACCGTCAGGTCGACCCGGCGCCACCAGCCCAGGGTGTCGAGTACGCGCGCCATCGTCGTGGCGCTGAAGCCGGTCGTCAGGCAGATCCGGACCCCGGCCCCGGCCAGCTTGTCCAGGACCGCCTCGGCGCCGGGCATGGGCTCGAGACCCACGCGGTCGATCACCGAGCCGTACGATCGCTCGAACGACAGGGCGGCCGTCTGCGCGAGGGCCTCGTCCCCGGCGAACACCTGCCGGAAGACGTCGATCTTCGGCTGGCCGCGCGACTCCCCGATCACCGCCATGGCGCGGTCGAAGCCGGCCGTGCCACGGGCGATGCCCAGGGTGCCGAGGGCCTCGGCGAAGGCGGTCTCGACCGCGCCGCGGTCGGCAACGGTGGTGCCGGCGAGGTCGAGGCAGGCAAGCGTGATCTTCAGAGAACCCGGCAATCCCACCCTCCTCGCCGTGGATCCGGCTGTCAGCTCTCGGACGAGGTGGCCTCGGTCCACAGGTCCAGCTCGGCGCGGTCCTGCTGGAGCCGGCGCCAGACAGCGAAGCCGCCGACAGCGACCAGTGCCAGAACGATCAGCTTCTTCATGGTGGGACCCCTTCAACTCGGCTTAGTCCTCGAACCCGGAAGCCGCCGAGCGGCTCCAGGTTCTCCGCAGCCTAGCAACCGGGCGATGCACGGCCGCCACCCGTTACCGGTTTTCACGGTGGCTGTTATCCGCCGGAACGTGTCAAACTTGTGACCGTAAGGAGATATGCGGTTGGCTGCATTCCGGGCAGATCCGAGACGAGGGTCACGGACACTGAGGAGCCCGATGGACACACGGGACGATTTCCCCCTCTGGGAGGCCGAGCTGCACCCACCGGCCGAGGAACCAGGGCGCGGCCAGGGAATACTGGCCGTCGCGATCGTGCTCCCGTTCGCCTTCGCCGCCCTGGTGCTGGTCGGCCAGGCCCCACTCGCCATCGCCGCTTTTGCGATCTCAGTCCTGATTCTGGTGCTCTGGTACGCCGGAATGTAATCATCGTCCCCATGGATCTGAACGGAGCGAATGTACTGGTCACCGGGGCCACCGGCGGAATCGGGCAGGCCATCGCCGAAGCCCTGGCCGCACGCGGTGCCCACCTGGTGCTGACCGGGCGCCGTACCGACGTACTGGAGCCACTGGCCGAGCGCCTCAAGGGCCGCACGATCACCGCCGACCTGGCCGAGCGTGACGGCCTCGGGAAGCTGTTCGAGCAGGCCGGGGATCCGGACGTCGTCGTGGCCAACGCCGCGCTGCCCAGCTCAGGGCTCCTGACGAGTTTCAGCATCGCGGAGATCGACCGGTCCCTGGACGTGAACCTGCGGGCCCCGATCGTGCTGGCCCGGCTGGCCGCCGAGGGGATGGCCGAACGTGGCCGTGGCCATCTGGTCTTCATCTCCTCGCTGTCCGGAAAGTCCGCCTCCGGGTACACGGCGATGTACAACGCCACCAAGTTCGGGATGCGCGGCTTCGCACTGGCCCTCCGCGAGGACCTGCGCCCGAGCGGTGTCGGGGTCTCGACGATCTTCCCGGGCTTCATCAGGGACGCCGGCATGTTCGCCGACTCCGGCGTAAAGCTGCCGTTCGGCGTCGGTACCCGGACTCCGCAGGACGTGGCGCGTGCGGTGGTACGGGCGGTCGAGAAGAACGTCGCGGAGATCGACGTGGCCCCGCTCGCGTTGCGGCTCGGCGCTACGCTGGCCGGCGCCGCACCGGCGTTCGCGGCCCGGGTCCAGCGGCTGGCCGGCGGCGACAAGATCGGCGAGCGGATAGCCGACGCGCAACGCGACCGCCGCTCGGCCTGAACACCAGGCACACCCCCTGACTGCACGGGAGCGCCGAGTCGGGTCCTGATGGACGATTCGGGGCCATTAGGTTAGCCTCAGCTAACTACCCCCGTCACAAGGAGCACGACCATGTCCGCGGAGAAGATCGCCCTGCTTGGGGCCATCGCAGGCTTCACGATCTATCTGGGCCTGCCGATCGGACGGTTGCGCTCCCCCCGTCCCCGGCTCAAGGCGCTGTTGAACGCCACCGCCATCGGGATCCTGATCTTCCTGCTCTGGGACGTGCTGGCGCACGCCTGGGCGCCGATCGACGAGGCCCTCAGCCACCACAGGGCCGGCCCGTCGCTGGGCTACGGGGCCGTCCTTGCCGCCGGCTTCGGGGTGGGCCTGCTCGGGCTCGTCTACTTCGACCGGTGGATCGCGCGCCGGGCCGGCGCGTTGCGGGAGTCCCCCCCGGAGGGCAGCGGGCTCTGGCACAGCGCCGCCGGGCAGCTCGCGCTGATGATCGCCACCGGGATCGGCCTGCACAACTTCGCCGAGGGGCTCGCGATCGGCAACTCTGCGGGCAACGGCGAGCTCAGCCTGGCGGTCCTGCTGGTCATCGGGTTCGGCGCGCACAACGCCACGGAGGGCTTCGGCATCGTCGCCCCGCTGGCGGCGGCCGGTAAGCGGCCGAGCTGGGCGCAGCTCGGCCTGCTCGGCCTGATCGGTGGCGGCCCCACCGTCGTGGGGACCATCGCGGGCCAGTACATGCTCAGCAACGCCCTCAGCGTCGCCTTCCTGGCGCTGGCCGCGGGCTCGATCCTCTACGTCGTGATCGAACTGCTCGGCGTGGCCCGTGCGATGACCCTCAAGTCCGTCACCACCTGGGGCATCTTCGCCGGGGTCGTCCTGGGCTTCGGCACCGACGCCATCGTCACACTCGCCGGCGCCTGAGCCTCATCCCGCTGCCCGCGCCCTATTCGTCCGTCCCCGGCAGCAGCAGCGCGAAGACCGGCGGTGACTCGTGGCGCAGGACGAGCCTGCCGCCCTCGGCCTCGGCCAGCGAGCGGGCGAGCGCCAGGCCGATACCGTGCCCGGTCTCGGGTTCGGGCCGCCGGATGAAGACATCCGCGCCCTCGGGGATGCCCTGGCCCTGGTCCCCCACATCGATGGCCAGGCCACTGCCGATGTCCCCCGCCCGCACGGTGATCGGCCCCTCCCCGTGCGTCGCCGCGTTGTCGATCAGTACGTCCAGGATCTGGCGGACCGAGCCGGGCGCGACCCGCACCATCGGCAGCGGGTCGTACGCCTGGATCGTCAGCTGACGGCCCTTGGCGGCGAGCGGGCCCGCCCAGCGCGACCTGGCCTCGTCGAGGATCCCGGTGACGTCCAGTTCGTCGCGGACCTGGCCGGTGTCCCTGGCCAGGCGCAGCAGGTCCTCGATGGTCTCCTGCAGGTGGTCGCCCCGCTCCAGGGCGGTGGTGACCGCCGCGCGCAGGTCCGCGCCGGAGCGGTCGAGAGCGGCCTCCAGGCCGAGCAGCAGGCCGGTGAGCGGGGTGCGGAGCTGGTGCGAGACGTCCGCGCTGAACGCCCGTTCCCGGTCGAGCAGTTCGCCGAGCCGGCGGGCGGTGGCCTCCAGGGCCTCGCCCGCCTCGTCGACCTCCCGGACCCCCGAGCGGCTGGCCCGTACGCTGAAATCGCCTTCGCCGAGGGCCTGCGCGGCGGTGGTGAACCGCTCGAGCGGCCGGGCGAGGCGAGCCGACTGGTACCGGGCGAACACCACCGCCAGGGCGATCGCGGTGAACGCCAGCCCGACCATGAACAGCAGCGCCCACTCGATCCGATCGCTGACCAGGTCGTAGTCCATGCTGACCAGGACCACGCCGGTGACGCCATCGTCGCCCGGGATCGGCGCGGAGACCGAGAGCATGCCGCCCTCCACCTTGTCGTGCAGCCGGGCGTCGCGGGCGGCGGCCGCGACCTTTGAGACGGCCGGGCCGCTCCCGGCCAGGCGTATGCCGTTGGTCGAGAAGATGCCGGCGGTCAGGTGCGCGGACAGGCCGATCGGCGGCGGCACCGGCCGGGGATTGGTCTCCTCGTCGGCGGGTGCGGCCGCGGCGATCCGGGTGGCGTCCCGCTCCAGCCTGGTGACCGCCTCGTCCCGGTAAAGGCGTTGTACGGCCAGGATGAGCGGAATCGTGAAGAGCACGATGGCCAGGACCGCGACCGTGGCGATCGAGGTCAGCACCTGCCGGCGCAGCGGTGTCCCGCCCGCACTCTCCGGCCCGTCCATCTCCGCAGCCTCTCACCAGTGGGTTACGCGCATACTAAGCCGCGTCGAGCTCTCATGAATTTCCCATATTTCACCCGGAACCCGGCAGGACGGCCGCCTTGACGCCGCGCGTCAGCGTTCGGACAGCAGCCGCAGCGCCTGGTCGTGCTGATCCGGGGACAGCCGGGGATGGGTGGCCTCGACGGCGCGCGAGGCCAGTCTGGTGGCGGCGTCCGGGTCACCGCTCAGTTCGTGCACCCGTGCGGCCCGCAGCAGCACCGGACCGCTGTCGGCCGCGTCGGCGACGACGTCATCGAGTTCCCGGCCGGCGGCGTCGATCCGGCTGAGGGTGGCCAGCGCCAGGGCCCGGGCCGCCCGGGTGGCGGGGCGGATCTGGTGCACCCGGTCGAGGTCGCGCAGCGCGGACTCCGCATCCCCCAGATCGGCGAGTATCTCGCCGCGGGTCCGGAGCGCCTCCGGCGCGTTCCCGCTGATGTTCAGGACCCCGCCGAGCACGGCGAGGGCGGCCTGCGGCTGGCCGGCCTGCCACAGGGCCTGGCCGAGTTCGGTCTGTACGGTGACGTCGCTCGGCATCCGGGCGGCGGCGGCCCGCAGTTCCTTGACGGCCTTGGAGAGCTCACCCTGGGCGAGCAGCATCCGTCCCAGCGCGACCAGCAGATGGCCGACGGCCTGCGTGTCCTGCAGGGTCTCGAACAGGTCCGCGGCCGACCGGTAGTGACCGGCCGCCTCCTTGAACCGGCCCCGCTCGTAGGCGATGTCGCCCAGGAAGGAGTCCGCCTCGGCCTGGAGCCGCGCGTCCGGTCGCCGGTGCCGCTGGTTCAGGGCGGCCTCCGCGTTCCGCTGTGCGAAGTCCCAGTCGCCTTCGGCCAGCGCCTCCCTGGCCGCGCGCAGCCGCTCGGCCGGATCCTCCCAGGACTCTGCAGGGTTGCGCGGATCGAGCTGTGCGACAGGTTCGGCCAGCCGGGGACTCTGCAGCTGGTAGGCCGGAGCGCCCGCGCCGGACCGGCTCCTGAGCAGGTGCCGTTCCTCCAGAGCCCGCAGGACGCTCTCCGGCACTCCGGCTCCGGTCACGGCGCCGCCGAGTGCGCTCCTGAGCAGGGTGACGAGCTGACCGTGCGATCGATCATGCTCGGCGGCGGTGATGGCCAGCATCTCGGCGCAGAAGGCGGTCAGCGCGCGGTCGGTGTCGTACGGCTGTACCTGCTCGGCGGGCACGCTCCGCGCACCGTCCGGTAGCGCTGCCCACAGCGCGCCGCAGGCGACCTGGAGCAGCACCGGTTCGACCGATCCGCCCGTTCGCAGGTCATCGACGAGCCGTTCCGCCGCGCCGGGTTCGAAGGACACACCCCAGCCCAGGGCGGGCGTCCGGACGGCGTCGAGCGCCGCGTCCCGGCCCAGCGGCCCGAGCCGGACCTCCTGCACGGGCATGTCACCGAGCAGCCCGCCGGCCGCCCGGAGATCGTCCCCGCTGTCGCGCAGGGACAGCAGCAGGTGGACGCCCGGCCGGTCGTGGAGCGCGGCGGCCAGCTCCTGGCGGAACTCGCCCGCCGGGCGCGACCGGCCGAACACGCCCTCGGCCTGGTCGATGGCGATCAGGATGGGCCGGGTGCGCCCGTGGCGGTCGGGGCGTTCGCGTCTCCGCAGGAAGTCGCCGATGGTGAGCCCGACCAGCCTGGCAGGCGCCTCCAGCGGGTCCCACGAGGTGAGCAGGGCGAAACTGAACGGGTTGTGCTCGGGCAGGGCCGCCGCCGGGAACGCCGGGCCCCGGGACACGCCGCCGATCTCCAGCACGGTGAAGCGCTCGGGTTCGATTCGGGCGGCCACTCCGGCACGCAGCAGGGAGGTCTTGCCCACCCCCGCCGCACCGCGCAGGAGCGTCAGCCGGTTCCGCTGCCAGGATTCGGCCACCGCCGCGGATTCGGCGGCCCGTCCCGCGAACCTCCCGCTTTCCGCCGCCGAGAATGGACGGGGTCCGGGATAGGGGCTGGGATGGGGACCGGCCGATGAGCACATAGTGATCACTCGTTCGCTGCGGGGACCGTAGGGTCAGATGACTGCTTGGAATCCCGAGAGAGCCCGTTCGGCACGGCCCTGAGCCGAGTATCCCCCATCCGGCCCGAAAGAACCTGGCCAGATCCGGCTGTAAGACCTATCCCCGTCGAAGATACATTCGATAGAGGCCCTATAGTTCCTGGTCAGTGGCTTTGAGGGGACCTGATGAACGATGCCGAACGTCCTACCGGGGACAGCCAGTACGGTCCGGCGACCTGCCCGTACGGCCATGTGTTCGGGCCGCGCCGGATGCTGGTGGGCTGGCTGCCGTGCGGCTGCCGGCCGTGCCGGGAGGGGGTCGGCGGGCACCGTACCTACCAGTGCCTCACGTGTACCGACGTCGAGCCCGGCCGGGTGGGGTGGACGACGACCTGCTTCTACCCGCCCCATCTGCCCGGTACGGACCC
>JAOPYM010000495.1 GCA_025964615.1 Actinomycetes bacterium | reverse complement strand
TCCCGCACCTTTTCTTCGAACAGTGCGGGAAACGCCACGACTCAACGGTCCGGATCGACTCGGGGGTCGAGGCGGGGGACGTGGTGGGGAGCGTGTACGACCCGATGCTCGCGAAGGTCATCGCATGGGGGGCGGACCGGCCCTCGGCACTGCGCCGGCTGGACCGGGCGCTCGCCTCGTGCACCCTGCTCGGCGTCCAGACCAACATCTCCTTCCTGCGCGACCTGCTCACCGATCCCGACGTCATCGCCGGCGACCTCGACACCGGACTCGTCGAACGCTCGTTGAGTCGTGGCGGCGGGGTTGGAGTGGGCGCGGAGGCTCAGATCCGGGGATCCGGATCCGTGGGCCGCCGCGGACGGGTGGCGGCTCGGGGGCACCGCATGGACCACGTGGCGGCTCGTGGTCGGCACGCAGGAGGCCGTGGAGGTTCGGGTGCGTGGCGCCGAGGTCTCGATCGGCGGCGCGACCCCGCTGACCGTGAACGGGCATCCGTATGCCACCGCGTGGGACGGGGAGACGCTCTGGCTCGGAGCGGAGGGCCGGACCTGGACCGTCCACGAGGAGATCAGGACGCACAGCGGCGCAAGCGGCTCGCCGGGCGGCGGCGGGGTGTTGCGCAGCCCGATGCCGGGGACGGTGCTGGCGGTCAAGGTCGCGCAGGGTGACCAGGTCACGGCCGGCCAGCCGGTGGTGATCGTCGAGGCCATGAAGATGGAGCACACCGTGACCGCGCCCCTCGACGGCGTCGTCACCCGGCTGCCCGCCCGCGCGGGTGCCCAGGTCAAGCTGGACGAAGTACTGGCCGAGATCAGCGGTGGAGCATGAAGACGACCCTTGAAGGACTGCCCGAGCGGGTGACGATCTACGAGGTCGGCGCCAGGGACGGGCTGCAGAACGAGAAGACGATCGTCCCTGTGGAGGTGAAGGCCGAGTTCATCGGCCGGCTGGCCGACGCGGGGCTGACCACGATCGAGGCGACCAGCTTCGTGCACCCCACGTGGGTGCCGCAGCTCGCCGACGCCGCCCGGCTCCTTGAGGTACTGGAAAGGCGGCCCGGTGTGCGGTACCCGGTCCTCGTACCCAACGAGAAGGGCCTCGACCGGGCACTGGACGCGGGCGTGGACGAGATCGCCGTGTTCGCCAGCGCGACCGAGACCTTCGCACGGCGCAACCTGAACCGGACCGTCGAGGAGTCGCTGGCGATGTTCGCGCCGGTCGTCGAACGTGCCCGCGGCGCGGGCGCGGGCGTGCGGGGGTACGTCTCCATGTGCTTCGGCGACCCCTGGGAGGGCGACGTCCCGCTCGACCAGGTCGTGCAGGTCGCGCAGCGGCTCCTGGACATGGGCTGCACCGAGCTGAGCCTCGGCGACACCATCGGCGTCGGCACGCCCGGCCAGGTCACCGCGCTCATCGACGCGCTCGAGGACCATCTGCCGCGGCTCGCGGTGCACTTCCACGACACCTACGGTCAGGCCCTCGCGAACACGCTGGCGGCGCTGCGTGCGGGCGTCACGACGGTGGACGCGTCGGCGGGCGGCCTCGGCGGCTGCCCGTACGCCGACAGCGCCACCGGCAACCTCGCCACGGAGGACCTCGTGTGGATGCTGAACGGACTCGGCATCGAACACGGGGTCGACCTGACCAGTCTCGCCGAGACCAGCCGCTGGATGGCCGGCCGGCTCGGCCGTCCCTCGCCTTCCCGGGTCGTGCAGGCCCTGTCCCCGAAGGAGCAGCAATGATCGACTTCACGCTCACCGCGGAGCAGGAGACGCTCCGGCGGACGGTCGCGGAGTTCGCCCGCGAAGTGGTCGCCCCGGTCATCGGCGACCTGTACGAGCGCGGCGAGTTCCCGTACGAGATCGTCGCCGGGATGGGGAAGATGGGGCTGTTCGGGCTGCCCTTCCCCGAAACGGTCGGCGGGATGGGCGGAGACTACTTCACGCTCTGCCTGGCCCTTGAGGAACTGGCCCGGGTCGACTCGTCGGTGTCGATCACGCTGGAGGCCGGGGTCTCGCTGGGCGCCATGCCGATCTTCCGGTTCGGCACCGAGGAGCAGCAGCGCACGTGGCTGCCTCCGCTGATGTCGGGCGAACGGCTCGCCGCGTTCGGGCTGACCGAGGCGGGCGGGGGCTCGGACGTGCCGGGCGGAATGCGTACCACCGCGACGCTCGACGGCGACCACTGGGTGATCAACGGCTCGAAATCGTTCATCACCAACTCCGGCACGGACATCACCGCCTTCGTGACGGTGACAGCGCTGACCGGCGAACAGGAGATCTCCACGATCATCGTGCCGAACGGCACACCCGGGTTCACGGTCGGGAAGAAGTACTCCAAAGTGGGCTGGTCGGCCTCCGACACCCGTGAGCTGGCCTTTGACGATGTACGGGTCCCGGTGTCGAACCTGGTGGGCCCCCGGGGCAGGGGCTATGCGCAGTTCCTGCGGATCCTGGACGAGGGGCGCATCGCGATCGCCGCCCTTTCGGTCGGGCTGGCCCAGGGCTGCGTGGACGAGTGCCTGCGCTACGTCAAGGAGCGCGCGGCGTTCGGGCAGGCGATCGGGACGTACCAGGCGATCCAGTTCAAGGTCGCCGACATGGAGGTACGGGCGCACACCGCACGGGTGGCCTACTACGCGGCCGCCGCGAAGATGCTGGCCGGTGCGGACTTCAAGAAGGAGGCTGCGATCGCGAAGCTGGTCGCCTCCAACGCCGCCATGGACAACGCCCGCGACGCCACCCAGATCTTCGGCGGGTACGGCTTCATGAACGAGTACCCGGTCGGGCGCTTCTACCGCGACGCCAAGATCCTTGAGATCGGCGAGGGCACCTCCGAGGTCCAGCGAATGATCATCGCCCGCCACCTCGGCCTCCGTTGAGTCGTGGC
>JAOPYM010000476.1 GCA_025964615.1 Actinomycetes bacterium | reverse complement strand
GAGCAGGTCAGGGTCCTCGGGGGAGATCTTGTTGCTGGGCACCATCGTGTTCCTGATCCAGTCGACCAGGCCGCCCCAGTACTCGGTGCCGACCAGCACGATCGGGAACCGGGTGATCTTCTTGGTCTGCACCAGGGTGACCGCCTCGAACAGCTCGTCGAGGGTGCCGAAGCCGCCGGGCATCACCACGAAGGCCTGGGAGTACTTCACGAACATGGTCTTGCGGACGAAGAAGTACCTGAACTCGACGCCGATGTCGACGTGCTCGTTCATCCCCTGTTCGAACGGCAGCTCGATACCGAGGCCGACCGAGACGCCGCCGTTCTCGTGTGCCCCCTTGTTGCCCGCCTCCATGATCCCCGGGCCGCCCCCGGTGATCACCGCGTAACCGGCGTCCGCCAGCCTGGCTGAGATGTCCACGGCCAGCTCGTACTCCTCCGAACCCGGCTTGGTCCGGGCGGAGCCGAAGATCGACACCGCACGCGGCAGTTCGGCCAGCAGCCCGAAGCCCTCGACGAACTCCGCCTGGATGCGCAGCACCCGCCAGGGGTCCTGGTGCACCCAGTCGGAGGGCCCCCTGGCGTCGAGAAGCCGCTGGTCGGTGGTGGTCTTCGGCACGGCCGTGCCCCGCAGCACCGCCGGGCCCTGGCGGTGCGAACGCCTCTTGTCCGATTTCATAGGCCTAACGTAACGGCGCTGTCCAGCCCGTCAGGGTCACGCGGTGAGCCACGCCCGGATGCGCTCCTCGCAGGCGAAGATCCGGGGGATCTCGACGTACTCCCCCTTGGTGTGCGCGAGGCTCGGGTCGCCGGGACCGCAGTTGACCGCGGGGACGCCGAGCTCCGCGAAGCGGGCCACGTCGGTCCAGCCCAGTTTGGCCCGCACCTTGTCCTGCGCCACGGCCTCCGCGAGGCCGCAGCCGGTGATCGCCTCGGCGAACGCCGCAGCCACCGGGTCGGTGAGGCCCGGCCGGGCGCCGCCTGCGGCGTCGATGACCGTCACCTCGAACCCCGTGAAGAGCTCGCGCAGCCAGGCTTCGGCCTGCGCGACGGACTTGTCGGGGGCGAACCGGTAGTTGATCGTGACCACGCACTCGTCGGGGATCACGTTGCCCGCCACACCGCCCCGGATGCCCACCGCGTTGAGCCCCTCGTGGAACTGCAGGCCGTCGACGACCGGCCGGGACGGCTCGTACGCCCGCAGCACATCCAGGATCGCACCGGCGGTGTGGATCGCGTTCGAACCGGTCCAGGCGCGGGCGCTGTGCGCGCGTTCGCCGCGGGCGGTGACCTCGATCCGCAGGGTGCCCTGGCAGCCGCCCTCGATCTCACCGAGCGAGGACTCCAGGAGCACCGCGAAGTCGCCGCGCAGCAGGTCGGGCCGGTTGGCCCCCAGGCGGCGCAGGCCGTTGCGCTCCGCCTCGACCTCCTCGCACTCGTACACCAGATAGGTGACGTCGCGGTTGGGCTCGGGGACCGTGGCCGCCAGCCGGAGCATGACGGCCAGGCCGCTCTTCATGTCCGAGGTGCCGCATCCGTACAGTCTGGTGCCCTCGATCCGCGAGGGCAGGTTGCCGTTCAGCGGCACCGTGTCGGAGTGCCCGGCCAGGATGACCCGCTCGGGCCTGCCCAGACCGGTACGGGCGACCAGGGTGTCGCCGTCGCGTTCCACGGTCAGGTGCGGCAGTTCCCGCAGCGACACCTCGAGGGCGTCCACGAGTGCCTTCTCGGCTCCGCTCACCGACTCGATGTCGACCAGGGCCCGGGTCAGCTCCGCCACGTCGGAGAAAAGATCGAGTCGCATGCCGGCGAGCCTATTGTGTTCGAACGACGGTCGGCTGCCGGTACCGTCTTGGTGTGGCGCGAAGGTCGAAGGGGCGACGGCGGCGGGTCTGGATACCCGTCATCCTGCTCTCGCTCGTAGGGGCGCTGGCAGGTGGCGGCTATGCGCTCGTCCTGTATGTCCGCCCGTACCTGCATGGCACCGACTGCCAGGTGAGCGCCAAGGAGGGCAGCCTCCAACTCGACCTCGAACAGGCGTCGAACGCGGCGACCATCGCGGCGGTGGCCGACCGCAAGAAGCTGCCCGAGCAGGCGGTGGTGATCGCGTACGCGACCGCCTTCCAGGAGTCCAAGATCCACAACCTGCCGGGCGGCGACCGGGACTCGGTCGGGCTGTTCCAGCAGCGGCCGTCCATGGGCTGGGGCAAGGCCGTCCAGCTCGGCGACCCCGTGTATGCGACCAGCCGGTTCTTCGACGCGCTGGTGAAGGTCAAGCACTATCAGACGAGGGCGGTGTACGACGCCGCCCAGCGGGTCCAGCACAGCGCCGACGGCACCGCGTACGCCCAGCACGAGGACGCCGCCAAGGTGCTGGCGGCCGGCTACACCGGCCGCGAACCCGGCATCGTCCGCTGCTGGTTCTCCCCCGACCGGCGGACACCCGAGCGCCGCACCGCCGCGATCCAGCAACTGCAGTACGCCTTCGGATCCCCGCAGGTCAACCCCATGAAGGACCAGACCGAGATCATGGTGGCCGACCGGCAGCGGGGCTGGAATGTGGCCTCCTGGGCGGTCTCGCAGGCTCAGGGCTACGGGCTCACCGAGATCCGCTTCGCCGGGCGGCACTGGACCGCCGACGACGGCTTCGCCGGCTGGACCAGCGACGACAGCGCCCCCGGCGACCGGGTCATCATCCGCTGACGCGCATCCCGCTCTACAGGTCGTACCGTCCCGCCCGAATCTCGCGCGCCAGCACCCCGAACGCCCCCCGCCCGAACGCCAGCTTGGGCCCCTCCGGGTCCTTGGAGTCCCGCACCGCGATCACGGCACGAAGGCCGGCAACCTCAACGCAAGCACCTCCCTCGGAGTCGCTGCGGGTGCTTCTGCGCCACTGGACGGGGGATGGGTCGGGTGCGCTCACGTGCTCTCCATGATCGTACGAATCAGGTTCTCGGATTCCTCCGCAGACAGCGCCGCGGACCTGATCACGTTGAACAGTACGGTAAGCGCTCGGACCTCGTCCGGATCAGTGAGCATCTGACTGTTGCTCCCGGCCCCGTCGACATACGCGACGTCCGGCTTCCGCTTGAAGCTGAGCAGTTGAAAACCGCCTGGCTGGAATACGAGAGCGTCCTTGGGGATGACTTGGATGTATATCCCCGGTTGCCTCATCAGATCCAGAATCCGCTTGCACTGCTCGACATGGCATTCCTGGCGGATGTCCCGGATGACGGACTCTCGGATCAGGAGGAAGAACAGGGGCGGGTCATCCTTCGTCAAGATCGCCTGCCGTTCCATGCGGATGGCCAGGCGCTCGTCGAGCTGATCCGCTCTTAGCCCCACGCTGAGCACCAGCCGCGCGAGACTCTCGATCTGGATGAGCCCGTTGACCAGCAGCGGGTCGAATATGCAGATCTGATCGGCTTCCCGTTCCGCTTCGATCAACGGCCGGAACCCGCTCGGGATCAGCCCCTGCTTCCGGGCCTCGGCCATTTGCTCCCACAGGCGGCGGAAGGTGCCGCCCGTGGCGAAGAAGGTGTCGAGGTCATCGGCGAGTCCCTCCGAGGGCGGTTTCTCGAAGTTCTCCACCTTCGCCAGCCACTGCGGCGTACATCCCAAGATCTCCGCGAGCTTGTGACGTGACAGCCCGGCTGCCTCGCGCTGCGCCCGCATCTCCGTGACGAACGACTTCTGCGGGC
>JAOPYM010000450.1 GCA_025964615.1 Actinomycetes bacterium | reverse complement strand
TGTAAACCGGTAGGAAATATTGACTACTGTCTGGCCGGCTGCGAGCCTCAAGGCCATGAGCAGCGAATCTGGGGTGATCGTGGTGGTGGGGGCAGGGCCTGGCGGCACCGCCATGGTGGAGCGGCTGATAGCCAACGCGCCCGCCGGCCGGCGGCTGGACATCCACGTGATCGACCCGTACCCGCCGGGTGGCGGCCGGACCTGGCGCCTCGACCAGTCCCCGCTGATGTGGATGAACTCGCGGGCCACCGAGGTCACGATGTTCACCGACGAGACCGTCGAGATCGCCGGGCCGATCCGGCCGGGCCCGGCCATCCACGAGTGGTCGGCCGAGCTCGGCCCCGACTCCTTCCCCTCGCGACAGCAGCAGAACGCCTACCTGACGTGGGTCTTCTCGCACGTCGTCGAGGCCGCTCCGCCACATGTCTCGGTACGGGTGCACGAGGCCACCGCCGAGGGGCTCACCGAGACCGGCGGACGCCAGCTGGTCTGGCTCGCAAACCCGACAGAACCGGATACCCGCCGATACACCGGGCAACAGTCTTCAACCCTCCCAAGCTGAGCATGGAGCGGATTCCCATCAATCGATTGATGGAGAGAACACCAAGGGCACGCTGTCGAATCCGATGCTCCCGGACGGCCAGGTCACCTGCAGGCGGGTGCCCGGGGCCAGCTCGTACTCGGGGATGCGCCGGTGCCACTCCTCGAGTACGACCCGGAGCTCCACCCTCGCGAGATGCACGCCTACACAGCGGTGCGGGCCACCACCGAACGTCAGATGGTTGTACCTGCGCCGGAAGTCGACGGCGTCCGGATCGGCGAGCTCCGCCGCGTCCCGGTTCGCGGCCCCGATTCCGATGCCCACGGCGGAGCCCTTCGGGATCAGCTGGCCGTGCAGTTCCACGTCCCGGGTGGCCACCCGGGGAATGGTGGCGTTGGCCGGGTCGATCCGCAGCATCTCCTCCACCGCGTCCGGGATGAGCGAGGGGTCCTCGACGAGTTGGCGGCGCAGCGCGGGATCGGCTGCGAGCCTGCCGAACATGGTGCTGAGCGAATTCGTGGCCGAGTCGAGGCCGGCCAGGATGAAGCTGAAGGTCAGGCCCAGCGCCTCCTCGTCGGTGAGCGGGTCGTCCTCGGTAGCGGCGAAGAGCCGGGTCAGCACGCCGTTGCCCTTGCCCGCCCGGCAGGCGGCGACATGGGCTCCGGCGTACTCGAACAGCTGCATCGCCGACTGCATCGCCTCGGGAGCGGGCTCCGAGGCGCCGGCCAGGACGGCAAGCTTGATGATCACGTCCTTCCAGGCGAGGAGCCGGTCCCTGTCCTCGAGCGGAAGGTCGAAGAGCGTCAGGAACACCTCGGCGGGGAAGGGCTTGCAGAGGTCGGCGACCACATCACAGGACCCCCGCTCGATCACCCCGTCGATCAGCCTGTTCACCTGCTCGCGCGCCGACTCCTCCAGCTCGGTCGCGGTGCGGGGGGTGAAGAACGGCTGCAGCATGCGGCGGTAGCGCGTGTGGTCCGGGGGGTCGAACGCGATGGGCAACAGCGGCACGGGGCTGCCCAGCGTGTCGAAGGCCTCCTTGGAGGAGAAGATCTCCGGGTTCTTGAACACGTAGTCGGCACCCTCACGAGTGGTGACCATGAATCCGCCGTCCTCGAGCCGTACGACAGGTCCCGCGTCCCGCAGGACGGCGTACCCCAGGCCACGGTCATCGGCCATCGGCAGCTCTTCGAGACGCAGCCCATCCATACCCGGCTGATCGCTCATCGGTCCTCCTCTAGTGGCAATCCGGCCAGAGCCACGCCGCGAAACGGCGGTTGTCACGAAGATCATAAATCGCCACAGATCAAGAAAGTAGGTCTCAGGACGCGCGATGCACGAGGAACCGGGACAGCGCGGTCAGATCGCGAGCGGCCGCGCCGTCAAGGCCGGAGGTGTTGATGATGTCCAGCGCACGCTCCAGCTCCCGGACGGCGAGCTCGTCCGTGAATCCTCGCCCACCGGCATCCTCGACCAGCCCGGCCAGCCGGCGCAGTGCCGCCTCATCGTCAGATCTGACGGCGAGGAGCTCGGACAAGCCGGGGGCCGCCCGCGTCGCGGCGACGATCGGCAGCGTCTTCTTGCCCCTGCGCAGGTCACTGAAGACCGGTTTGCCGGTGACCTCGGGGTCCCCCCAGATGCCGAGCAGATCGTCGACCGCCTGGAAGGCCAGACCCAGGTGCCGGCCAAGCCGCGACATCCGGTCCGCGAGATCCGGCGGCCCGCCGCCGAGCAGAGCGCCCACCGCGGCCGCGCTGCCGAGCAGCGAGCCGGTCTTGCCCACCGCCATCGCGCAGTACTGCTCGACGGTGACCGCGTCCGGACCGTTCCATGGGCGGCTCTCGAAATCGGTGTCCTCGGCCTGCCCGTGGACGAGTTCCACCAGCGCCGCCGAGAGGTGCAGCATCGCGGCCCCGGTCTGTGCCCCCCCGGCACGGGCGAGGGTGTCCACCGCGAGAGCCAGTAGCGCGTCCCCGCCCAGCACGGCCGGGCCGATCCCGTAGGCCTTCCAAACGGTCTCCCTGTGCCTGCGCCGCTCGTCGCCGTCCATGATGTCGTCGTGCACGAGGGAGAAGGCATGTACGAGTTCGACCGCGACCGCTCCGGGCACCGCGGTCTCGACGGGCGCTCCCACGGCCCGGGCGGACAGTAGCGCGAGCGCCGGGCGGACTCCCTTGCCGTTGGCGGCGCCACGGGGAGTCCCGTCCGACTCGACCCAGCCGAAGGTGAAGGCCGCCATCCTGCCAGGTCCAGGGTGCAAACGGGCGACCGCATTCTGCAGCGCGGGATCCACCAATCTCCGGCTGTGGGCCAGGATTTCGGCAATATCTTCCGTCCCGTGCGAGTGGCACATGCTGAGCGTCATGGCGATATTCCTACCGGAGGTACGCGGAAAGCAGGAGATCTTCGAATGGAAGAATTCCCAGTTGGACGGCATGATGAAACACAGAATGAAGGGAATCCGACTTACGGAGGCATTGGCTGCTCGGCGCAACGAGGACCCGCTCGTGACACAGCGCGACATGATGATCACCCAACAATCACGTCTGGCGCGAAACGTGACATACCTCACGAACATCCTCACCCTGAGGTCACCTCATGGGATCTTGCCCTCCAGAGATGATCATGTCAGACTGCCGCTTAGTAGCTTGCTGAGATGTTCTCACCCCAACGTCCGACTGGCCTCGACACCGTCGCAGCGTCCATTGTTGCGCGCGACCTGTTCACGCGTTGCCGATACCGGAGTGAAGGATGCCAGCGATGTCCACCGACACGAGCATCAGCACGAATGGGAAGGCCCGGAACTTCCCTTTCTACCGAACCTTTCCGAGGCTCATTCGAGATCCTCTCAAAGAGATCGAGCAGATCGGGAAGATGTCCGGCGGAGACCTCGTGCGAGTGGACTTCGGAGTGTTCCGCGCCTACGTGGCGACGCACCCCGATCACGTACAGCACATTCTCCGTGACAACTCCGCGAACTTCCTGCGTGACGGAACGTTCTGGCGGCCGCTGCACGGATTGTTCGGCGACAGCATCCTGGGCGAGGGTCCCGACTGGGATCTCAGCCGTAAGGTGCTGCAACCGGTGCTCACGACCAGGCACGTCAACTCGCTGGCCGACCGCATGGCGGTGACGATCAACGAGGCGATCGACGCCCTGGAGGAGCCCGCCCGGTGCGGTACCCCGATCAAGGCCGCGCCCGAGATGACGGCCATCGTGCACAGAACCGTGCTCCGGATCTTCTTCGGAGACAAGATCTCCCAGGCTGAGAACGACCGTCTCGCGCCGGCGTTCGAGTCCATCACGACGGCCGTCGCGTTCAGGTTCCTGCTCCCGTTCGTGCCCGAGTCGATTCCGGTACCCGGGGACCGTGCCTTCAAGAAGGGCGTCCAGACGTTCGACGAGGTGCTGTTCCCGCTGATCCGCAGGTACCGCGAGCAGGACGACGACGCTCTGGACTTCTTCTCCGTGCTCGGCCGCGCGCACGAGGCCGACGGCGGTGAGGTCACCGACCAGTGGGTCCGCGACAACCTCGTGTCCATGTTCGCCACCGGTACCGAGACGACCGCCGGCGCGCTCACCTGGCTGTGGCCGATCCTCGACACCCATCCCGAGGTCGCCGCGCTCCTCTACGAGGAGATCGACCGGGTAGTGGGCGACGAACCGGTCCGGCCGTCCCATCTGGCCGGCCTCACCTATACCAAGCAGGTCGTGCAGGAACTGCTCCGCCTGTATCCGGTCGGCTGGCTGTTCCCGAGAAGGGCCGCCGCCGACGCGACGATCGGCGGAGTCTCCGTCAAGGCAGGCGAGACCGTACTCCTGAGCCCTTACCTTACGCACCGCCTCGAGCCGGTGTGGGACCGGCCGCTGGAGTTCGACCCCGGCCGCTTCGCGGCCGAACGCAACGTGAGCGGGCGGCGCCACCGGTACTCGTACTTCCCGTTCGGCGGTGGACCGCACCAGTGCATCGGGATGCACGTGTTCAACCTGGAGGCCGAACTCATCATCGCCGGGCTCCTGAGCCGGTTCCGGCCGGTCTCCTGCACGTCGGTCCCGGCCAGGCCCCGGATCGGAGCGACGCTCCGCCCCCGGCAGAACGTCGAGATCGTACTGCGGCCGAAGGCGGGCCGCGCATGAACCTCGACGCACTGGAGACGGCGGCGGAGCAGGGCAGGATCTGTGCCCTCGCCACCGACTGCCTCCGTGATCTGCAGGAGTGCGCGACCGCCTATCCGGCGCTGTTCCCTGCCAGGCCGTTCGGCCCGACGGTGTTCAGCGGGGTCGCTCTCGCCAACGCCTTCGGCTCGCCGTGGGCCACTCCGGCGCAGATCCGGATCGCGGCCCGGACCGCGCTGTGGGCCTTCGCCGCCGACTGGCTGGTGGACTACGTCGCGACGTCACGGGACGAGATCGACGCCCTCGTCAGGGGCTGCGAGGCCGTCGGGGACGGTGGCGCCCCCGACCCGGACGTCCCGCTTCAGGTGTTTCTGGCGAGCCTGCGCGACGACCTGGCCGGCAGCCTGGACTGGGCCGCCCTGCGCCCGATCTGGCGCGATCACCTCCAGCGCTACCTGCTCGCCAACGCACGTGAGTGGGAATGGAAGTCGGCGCACGCCTCCGGCGGTGTAACGGGACTGCCGACGTTCGAGGAGTACCTCGCCAACGCCGACAACTTCGGCTCCTCGTTCGTCAACGTCTCGCACTGGATCCACAACGGCAGCGTGCGGACGACCGGGCCACTCGAACAGCTTGCGGAGGTCAGTGCGGAGGTACAGCGTGCGCTCCGCCTGCTCAACGACCTCGTCACCTATGAGCGGGACCTCACCTGGGGCGACCTCAACGGCCTGATGCTCGGCCTGTCCCGTGACGACGCCTCCCAGCGGATCGCCGAACTCGTCGCGAACTCCCGAAAGCTCATCGAGCCACTCGCCGCCGGCCTTCCGAGGGAGGCCGCCTACCTGGAGCGGCAGATCGGATTCAGCACCGGCTACTACGGGATGACCGACTACTGGGGCACCCTGTGAGCATCACCGACCTCACGGCCGAGCAGGGCCTTGCGGCCGAGGCCGACGTGCTGATCTCAGGGCTCATGTCCGAACCCTGGGGACAGGTCTCCTCCTCGGTGTACGAGACCGGCCGGCTGGTGACGCTCACCCCGTGGCTCACCGGGCACGCGCAGCGGCTGGGATTCCTCGTGGAGACGCAGCGGCCGGACGGCGGCTGGGGGGCACCGGACAGGGGCTACGCCCTGGTGCCGACGTTGAGCGCGACAGAGGCGCTCATATCCGCGCTCCGCCGGGGGACCTCCGGGAACGGCGAGGAGACTGCCGCCGATCGAGGACTGCGGGTCCTGTTCCGATGGCTGTCCGACCGGGATGCCCTGACCGGGGCGGCGCTGCCCGACATGCCGGCGATCGAGCTGATCGTGCCGTCCCTGATCCATATGATCAACAGCCATCTCGACGATCCACCCCCAGGCCTGCCGGTATGGCGCGGGAGACGGTTGCCACTTCCGGCCGGCCTCGACGGCGCCAAGCTCACGGGGATCAGGGCCCTGGTCGCCTCGGGTGGCGAGATACCGGAGAAGCTGCTGCACGCCCTCGAGGTCGTGGGCGACGTGGCCCGCGGCCTCGCCGTGGTCAAGCCCGCCCTGACCGGCACGATCGGCGCCTCACCCGCCGCCACGGCCGCCTGGCTCGGGGCCGAGGAGCCCGCAGATCCCAGCAGCCCGGCGCGCTGGCATCTGGAGACCGCCGTCGCCAGGCGCGGCGGGCCGGTCCCCTGCGGCCTGCCCATCACCGTCTTCGAACGGGCCTGGGTGCTGAACTGGCTGGTGCGGGCGGGTGTCGGGGTCGGTGTGCCCGCGGAACTGGTACTGAGCCTCACCGCACCTCTCGGTCCACTCGGAACTCCCGCCGCCGCCGGTCTTCCGGCGGACGCCGACACCACGGCCGGCGCACTCTACGCACTCGCCCTGGTCGGCGCCCCGCACCCACCGGACATCCTCTGGCCGTACGAGACCGACACCCATTTCTGCACCTGGCAGGGCGAGCAGGGCCACTCGATCACGACCAACGCGCACGTACTCGAAGCCTTCGGCCAGTACGTACGGGCCCGGCCCGACACCGCGGCACGGTACGCACCTGCCATCCACAAGGTGTCGGCATGGTTGCGGCAACAGCAGCAGGCCGACGGAAGCTGGCTGGACCGGTGGCATGCGTCCCCGTACTACGCGACGGCCTGTGCCGCGGTGGCCCTCGACCACTTCGGCGGCGAGGGCTCGGTGGACGCCGTGCGCCGGGCCAGGGAGTGGCTGCTGGCCACCCAGCGACCGGATGGTTCCTGGGGGGTATGGCGTGGTACCGCGGAGGAGACCGCGTACGCCGTGCTGACCCTGCTGCGGCCGGACGCGAGGCCGGACGCATGGCCCGACGGATGGCGGCGCGCGGCCTGCGAGGATGCGGCCGCGCGAGGCTGTGACCGCCTGCGGCACTCACCCCCCAAGCCGGACGATCCGCCGTTGTGGCACGACAAGGACCTCTACCTGCCCATCGCGATCGTGCGCGCCGCCGTCCTGTCCGCCCTCCATCTCGGCGAGCGGCACCGGCTTGTTTCGGGAGGGTGAACTTCTCTCTTTCCGGAAGATCGTCCAAACCGGGCTTGTCCGTCTTGATAGGATCCCCGGAACGTGGAGCGACGACCCCCTATCAACGCTCCACGCACCATGGCATCGGGTGCTTCGCAACCTTGAATTCTGCATAAAAAAGGTTGCGGGCCTCTCTACGTATTGTTGGGGCGGGTGTAATGCGCTTCCGCAACTCGCGGCTGCGGACCAAGATCACAGCTCTTCTGGTCTCGCTCGCCGCCCTCTGGGCCTTCGCGGCGTGGGTCACCCTCCGGGAGGGCGTGAACCTCGTCTGGGTCTCCGTGTACGCCAGCGGGGTCTCCAAGCCGATGGACGCACTCCAGCCCGAACTGCAGCAGGAGCGACGGCTCTCCCTGATCGAGCTCGCCAGCCCTGGACCACAGGAGCGCGCGGCACTGACAGCACAGCGAATCCGCACTGACAAGGCGATTGCGACCTTCGAGGGGCTCGCCCGCGGCAGTGATGTGAAGTTGGCCGAGAGTGCGTCACTCAAAGCCTCCATCAACGCGGCTTTCGTCCGTTTCGACGGCATTCCCGCCAGCCGGGACACGATCGACTCAGGCCTGATGGACCGTACGAAGGCAGCGGCGGTGTACACCGACGCCATCGACGTGATCTTCCAGGTCAACGACCAACTGGCCACCCTGGATGACAAGGCGTTCGCCAAGGACACGCGGACCCTGATCGAACTCAACCGTGCCAGAGAGATCGTCTCCCAGGAGGACGCGCTGGTCTCCGGAGTGCTGACGGCACGGCGATTCAATGGCCCGGACTATCTGCAGTTCGCGCAGATAGTCGGTGCCGAGCGATATTCTTTCAGCAATGTCCTCGAGGAATTGCAGCTGTCGGACCCTGTTTCTTATGACCAGGTGACGAAGAGTGAGTCGTTCACCCGCCTTCGCGGGCTGGAGGATCTGCTGCTCCAGAAGGGCCGGTCGGACAAGGTTCAGCCCGAGAAGGCCCAGCCCGTGACCGCCGCCGAGTGGCGGTCCGTCGCCGACCCGACGCTGAGCGACCTGTCGCAGGCGGTCTTCGGCGGCGGTGACCGGCTGGTGAAGCGCGCCACGCCGATCGCGATCGCCGTCGTCATCCGGCTGCTCCTCGCCGGTGGTCTGGGCCTGCTCGCCGTCGTCTCGTCCATCATCGTCACGATCACGACCACCAGGGCGCTCATGCGTCAGCTGGAGAAGCTGCGCAACGCCGCCCGGGAGCTCGCGGACGAGCGGCTGCCCAGCGTGGTCGAGCGGCTGGGACACGGCGAGAACGTGGACGTCGCGGCCGAGGCGCCGCCGCTCGCGTTCGGCGACGACGAGATCGGGCAGGTCGGCAAGGCGTTCAACGCCGTACAGGAGACCGCGATCCGGACCGCCGTCGAGCAGGCCGAGCTGCGGCGCGGGTTCCGCGACACGCTGCTCGCCCTGGCCCGGCGCACCCAGACCCTCGTGCACCGCCAGCTCACCATGCTGGACACGATGGAGCGGCGCGAGATCGACGCCGAGGAGCTGGAGGACCTGTTCCGGGTCGACCACCTCGCCACCCGCATGCGGCGCAACGCGGAGAACCTGATCGTGCTCTCCGGCGCGACGCCCGCCCGTGGCTGGCGGCGCTCGGTGCCCATGGTGGACGTGGTACGGGCCGCGGTCGGCGAGGTCGAGGACTACACCCGGGTGACCGTCATGCCGTTCGGCGACGTCGCCCTGACCGGCCGGGCCGTCGGCGACGTCATCCACCTGCTGGCCGAGCTGATCGAGAACGCGGTCTCCTTCTCGCCGCCGTACACCGAGGTGCAGATCGCCGGGAGCATGGCCGCCAGCGGGTACGCCATCGAGGTCGAGGACCGCGGTCTCGGCATGACCGACGAGGACCTCGACGCAGTCAACGAGCGGGTGGCCAACACACCGGACTTCAGCCCGTCGAGCTCGGTCCACCTGGGCCTGTACGTGGTGGGACGGCTCGCCGAGCGGTACGGCGTCCAGGTGTCGCTGAAGCGTTCGGCGTACGGCGGCACCACCGCCGTGGTGCTGATCCCCCGCGAGCTGGTGACCGAGGACGCCGAGTTCCCGGTACCCGTCGGTGTCGGAGCGAGCGGACCGCAGGTCCTGCAGGCGGCCCAGGTCGCGCGCTCGGCCGCACCTGTGCTCACCGCCGTCCGTTCGCCCGATCCGGAACCCGTTCCCGAGCCGGAGGATCCGCCACCCGTGCCCGAGATGTCGCACACCCCGTCAGGACTGCCGTTCCGCGTTCCCCAGGCGAGCCTCGCGGCGCCGCTGCGCGTGGACAACCCGCCCGCCGAGAGCGAGCCCGACGACGACCCCGGCCGTTCCCCCGAAGAGATCCGGCGGATCGTCGGGTCATACCAGATCGGCACTCAGCGCGGCAGGCACGCCGCGGCCAAGGCCTCCGCCGAGCCGGAAACCAGCGACTCGGCCCCGAACGACGATGAGCCATCGGCGTGATCGAGCAGGACGATGGAGAAGAAGGACAATCCGTGGCCCAGAATTCCGTTGACCTGACCTGGTTGCTGGACGATCTGGTCAGGCGCGTACACGAGGCAGAACATGCCGTGGTCCTGTCGGCGGACGGCCTGCTGATGGCGGCCTCCCGTGGCTTCGGCCAGGACGACGCCGAGCACTTGTCCGCGGTGGCGGCCGGCATTCAGAGCCTCGCCAAGGGCGCCGGCGACCGCTTCGGCGGTGGCGGCGTCCGGCAGACCATCATCGAGATGAAGACGGCGTTCCTGCTGGTGACGGTGGCGGGGCACGGCGCCTGCCTGGCCGTGCTCAGCACCGAGGACGCCGACGTCGGCCTGATCGCCTATGAGATGGCCATGTTGATCACCAGCGTCGGGCACCATCTCAGCTCGGCCTCACGCACCGTGGAGCTTTCCAGGCCATGACCACTGATGACGAGCGGTGGCTCGACGAACACGCCGGGCCGGTCGTACGCCCGTACGTGATGACGAGCGGGCGGGCCCAGCCGGTCCGCGGCAAGTTCGACCTCATCTCGGTCGTGGTCGCCACCGGCCCCGTACCGATCGCCGAGATCGGCATGGGCCCCGAGCACCTGGCCATCGTCCGGCTCTGCCAGGAGCCGCTGTCGGTGGCGGAGATCGCCGGATACCTGGACCTGCCGACCGGCACCGTACGGGTGCTGCTCGGCGACCTGCTCGACAAGGGTTTCGTGATGATGCAGGAACCCGAACCGGAGATCGACATGCGCGACCTGAGAATGTACGAGGCGGTGCTCGATGGACTACGGGCGCTCTAGGAAGCTGCCGACCGCGATCAAGATCGTGATCGCGGGCGGGTTCGGGGCCGGGAAGACGACCCTGGTCGGCGCGGTCTCGGAGACCAAACCGCTGCGCACCGAGGAGATCCTCACCGACCAGGGCCTGGGGGTGGACGACGTCTCCGGAGTGGAGGCGAAGCGGACCACCACCGTGGCGATGGATTTCGGCCGGATCACCATCAAGGACGAGTTCGTGCTCTATCTGTTCGGTACCCCTGGACAGGAGCGATTCTGGTTCATGTGGGATGAGGTGGCGATCGGCTCGCTCGGCGCGGTGGTGCTGGCCGACACACGGCGGCTCGCTGACTGCTTTCCGTCGGTGGACTACTTCGAACGCCACGGGATCCCGTTCGTGGTCGGCGTGAACTGTTTCGAGGGGGCCACCCAGTACGCACTCGACGAGGTCCAGCTCGCGCTGAACCTCGGCCCCAACGTGCCGGTCACGCTCTGCGACGCCCGGGACCGCGACTCCTGCAAGGCCGTTCTGATCACCCTTGTCCAGCATGCGATGAAGATCCGGGCGGTCACCGCCGACACACTGGTAGAGTCCCGGACTTCATGACCTTACGAGCACAGGGGCGGTTATGCGGCGACTTGTCATCGCGACCATGGCGGTTCTGTGCACGGCCGCATGCGGTACGTCCACCGCCGCCGTCACCCGCGCTTCCGGCACCCAGCTCGCCTGGCCGGTGAGCGGGACGGGCTCGACTCCCTCCGCCGCGCGTGCGGCCGGCTCGGCCGCCGCGCCGGTCCCGACCTCGGCGAAGCACTACTTCAAGGTCGGCGGGGTGGCGGGTTCGGCCACCACGGGCGACTGGTACTGGGCGAAGTACCTGGGCAAGACCGGGATCATCTTCGACTTCCACGTCAAGGACCTGCGTGCGGACGGCAAGTCCGCCGGGCTCTGCTACTACTGGGCCAAGAGAGCAGCCGTGGCCCCCTCGAAGGGCGTGTACTGCATCGTCGACACGCTGGGCTCGGGCAAGACGGTCTCCCAGCACTGGGCACCGCCGCTCCCCCTGCTGAACCCCCCGTTCCCGACGAACCGGCTGATCCCGGGTTCCGCGCACCTGACTGTGGCCGCCACGACCGGGCATCTCGACACGAAGTCCAACACGTTCAACGTGATCGATCTCGGCCCCTGGCAGACCCTCCGCTGATTTCCCGTCGCCGCACCAGAGTGAGGCGATTCACCAGGGTGAGGCGATGAATGCCTGCAGGGCCAGGCCGGTGACCGCCTGCGCGGCCAGCCATCCCCGCGCGGGCGGCCGGTGCAGGGCCGTCGCGGTGATCACCCACATGGCGTACGGCACCCAGATCCGCTCGACCTCACCCCGGGTCACCCCGGACAGGTCGAGCACCGCCAGCGCGATCAACACCGCCCCGGCGAGCACTCCCGTCCCCGCCTTTTCGGCCGTACGCCCCGATCTGACCAGCGCCGGGACCGCGCGCCACGTCCCGAAAAGTTCCGGCAGCACGTACGCCACGGCCGGTCCCACCAGCAGCGCCAGCACCGCCACATCGCCCACCAGGAAGTACCCGTAGGGTCGCCGGCTCGATCCGCCGTTGGCCAGGTAGGCGGCATGCGTCGCGCTGACCCCGTCCGCCCACCAGAACCCGCCCCAGGTGAACAACACCGGCACCACCGCCAGCCCCACGACCAGCGCGACGAGCGCCCGCCACCCCGCCCCCCGCACGAGCAGTACCGCCGCCGGAACCGCCAGCAACGGCAGCAGCCCATAGCTCAGATACGGCAGCGCCCCCAGCAACACCCCCGCCCCCAACACGTTGGACGAGCCAATGACTAGGAGGCTTACTCCCCAGGCGGCTACGGCGAGGAAGAGGGCGTCCATGGTGGTGGCTATCCAGACGACCAGGGGTGCGAGGGCGAGGAAGGGGAGGGCGCGGCGGGCGGCGTCCTCGCCCGCCAGGGAGCGGAGCGTGATCGCGATGGCCATGACCGAGGAGCAGCCGGCGAGCACGACCAGCACGGCGGCCCACGTGGGCCCGGTCAGGCCGACGGCGTCGAGCAGCCAGACGAAGAGCGTCGGCAGCGGCGGATGCCCCTGCACGTGCACCGGATAGGCCGGCATGTCGTGGGTGAAGGTCCGCAGCCAGCGCAGCGGCCCGGCCGCCCGGACGGCGCCGAGCCCCGCCAGGTACTCGGCGGGTGAGGAGAACGGGCCGCCGAGAGCCGACGGCCCGTCCGACAGGGCGAGCACCACCGTCCAGGTGAGCGACGCCGCCCAGGAGACCAGCAGCAGCGGCCGCCAGCCGAGCCGCCGGGCGGCCACCGGCAGAAGGGCCACGCCGAGCGCGGCGACGGCCGCGGCGGGCAGCAACTGCCAGGTCGGCAGCCGGAACTCCGCGAGCAGCGGCGGGTGCGGGTCCTGGGTCTCCCCGCCGGACCGCCGCAGCGCCTCGCCCCAGGCGAACGCCCCGGCGATCAGCAGGGCCCAGAGGGCGACGGCGATCCGGCCACGTGTGATCACACCCGCAACGCTAGGGCCCTACGGGCATTCAGGCGCGACACGTCATCACTCTGTAAGGGTCTTTGGAGGCCCTCCACGACTACGGTCCGTCACATGCGAATACTCGTGACGGGTTCATCGGGCTTCATCGGCTCGCATCTCGTGGAGGCCCTGCACGCCGCCGGGCATGACGTCGCCGGGTTCGACCTCGCGGAGTCCGCGGACATCCGGGACGCCACCGCGGTGGCGCGGCATCTGAAGGACGTGGACGCGGTCTGTCATCAGGCGGCGATGGTCGGGCTCGGGGTGGACGTCTTCGACCTGCCCGGCTACGCCTCGGTGAACGTGCTCGGTACGTCGGTGCTGCTGGCCGAGATGGCACGGGCCGGGGTGGGCCGCCTCGTGCTGGCCTCCTCGATGGTGGTGTACGGCGAGGGGGCCTACACCTGCGAGGTCCACGGGCTCGTACGGCCGGGTCCCCGGCTGCGCGCGGATCTGGAGGCGGGCCTGTTCGAACCCGGTTGTCCCGTCTGCCGGCGGCCGCTCGAACCCGGCGTCGTACCCGAGGATGCGCCGCTCGATCCGCGCAACGTGTACGCCGACACCAAGCTGGCGCAGGAGCACCTGGCCGCCTCGTGGGCGCGGATGACCGGCGGGCAGGTAGTCGCTCTGCGATACCACAACGTGTACGGGCCCCGGATGCCGCGCGACACCCCGTATGCCGGGGTGGCCGCCATATTCCGGTCCTCGCTGGCCCGCGGCGAGGCGCCGCAGGTGTACGAGGACGGCCGTCAGCGGCGCGACTTCGTGCACGTCACCGATGTCGCCAGAGCCAACGTGCTCGCCCTCGATCCGGAAGCCGTGCCGGGCGCCTACAACATCGCCAGCGGCGTGCCGCACACCATCAAGGAGATGGCGGACGCCCTGTCCAGGGCCTGCGGCGGACCGGAGCCGGTGGTCACCGGCGCGTTCCGGCTCGGCGATGTCCGGCACATCGTCGCCTCCCCCGCCCGGGCCCGCGACGCGCTCGGTTTCACCGCTTGCATGTCGTTCGAGGACGGTATGTCCGCCTTCGCTGCCGAGCCCGTCATCACTCCGTAAGGGTCATCACATGACTACCAGGCGTAACGTCGTAGGTGTGATCGATGTCATCCTGCCCTGTCTGAACGAGGCCCCGGCGCTACCCTGGGTGCTCACCCGGATGCCCGCAGGCTTCCGGCCGATCGTGGTCGACAACGGCTCCACCGACAATTCCGCCCAGATCGCCGCAGATCTCGGCGCCACGGTGGTGGCCGCGCCCAGGCGCGGGTTCGGGGAGGCCTGCCACGCGGGCCTGACCGCCGCCACCGGCGACCTCGTCTGCTTCATGGACGCGGACGCCTCGCTCGACCCGTCCGAACTGCCCCGGCTCGTCGCCCGCCTTGGGACCGCCGACCTGGTGCTCGGCCGCCGCCGTCCGACCACCCGGGGGGCGTGGCCCTCGCACGCGAGGCTCGGCAACGCGGTGCTGGCCCGGTTGCTCAACCGGCGGGCCGGCACCAGGCTGCACGATCTCGGCCCGATGCGGGCCGCCCGCCGCGAGCCGCTGCTCGGGCTCGGCCTGGTCGACCGGCGGTTCGGCTACCCGCTGGAGATGGTCCTGCGGGCCGCCGCCGAGGGCTGGCGGATCCGTGAGGTCGAGGTCGCCTACCACCCGCGCGAGGGCAGGTCCAAGGTCACCGGCACCCTGCCGGGGACCCTGCGGGCCGTACGCGACATGCGCCGGGTCCTGTCGGAGGTGACCTCGTGACCGCGGACCTGCTCGTGATCGCGAAGGAGCCGGTGGCCGGGCGGGTCAAGACCCGGCTCACCCCGCCGTACACCCCGCAGGAGGCTGCGGAACTGGCCACCGCAGCGCTGCGCGACACCCTCACCACCGTCCTCGGCACCTGCGCCGCGCGGCGCATCCTGGCCCTCGCCGGGCACCCCGGCGACTGGCTTCCCGAGGGCTTCACCGTCGTGGCGCAGCGTGGCGACAGGCTCGACGAGCGGCTGGCGAACGCGTTCGACGACGCCTACGCGGGACGTCCGCTGGTACTGATCGGCATGGACACCCCGCAGGTCACGCCCGAGCTGCTCGCATCGGCCGGGCGGGCGCTGCGCACGCACGACGCGGTGTTCGGCCCGGCCACCGACGGCGGATTCTGGCTGCTCGGCCTCGTCCGCCCCGACCCCGCGCTGCTGCGGGGCGTACCCATGTCCAGGCCCGGCACCGGGCGGATCCAGCTGGACCGGCTGCGGCAGGCCGGACTGGCCGTGGCCACCATGCCCGAACTGACCGACGTCGACACCGCCGCGGACGTGGCCGAGGTCGCCGGGCTGGCCCCGGATGGGTTGTTCGCGGCCACCGCCCGGCTGCTCGGGGTGCCCGCATGATCGGCGAGCTGTACGAATCCGCGCTGGCGGGGCTGGACATCGTCCAGATCGAGTACGCGGGCGGCCTGCGCCGTGCGCTGCCCACCCAGGAGTGGCTCGCGCTGCGCCCCGGCGACACCACACTGCTCGACCGGTGCGCCGGACCGACCTTGGATGTCGGCTCCGGTCCCGGCCGGCTGACCGTGGCGCTGGCCGAACGCGGGATGCCCGCGCTCGGCATCGACATCACCCCGTACGCCGTCGCGATGACCAGGGCGGCCGGCGGGCTCGCGCTGCAGCGGGACGTGTTCGGCCCGGTCCCCGGCGCCGGGCGCTGGGAGACCGTGCTGCTCGCCGACGGCAACATCGGCATCGGCGGCGACCCGGTCTCGCTGCTGCGCCGGGCGCGCAGGCTGCTCGCGCGGGGCGGGCGGATCGTGGTGGAGGTGGAGGCACCCGGGGTGCCGTCCCGCACGGAGGACGTACGGCTGCGCACCGCGGGGGCGCGCAGCGACTGGTTCCGGTGGGCGCACGTCTCGGTGGACGACATCGCCGAACTCGCCGCCCGGAGCGCGGCGCAAGTGATCGAAGGTTGGGAGGTGCCCGGGCGATGGTTCTGCACCCTGCGGACCTAGGCCGCAGATTCACCAGCAAGCTGCATGACGAGCGGGTCGCCGCCTGGCTGGGGACCTGGCTCGGCATCAGCTTCACTGTGGCGTTCGTCACCGGCCTGATGAGCCATTTCATGCAGCATCCGTACGCCTGGATGCTGTGGCCGTCCCGGCCGGTCAACCTCTACCGGTTCACCCAGGGACTCCACGTGATCGGCGGGCTCGCCACCATCCCGCTGCTGCTGGCCAAGCTGTGGACGGTCTACCCGAAGCTGCTGGAATGGCCTCCGGCCCGGTCGATCGGGCACGCGGTCGAGCGGGGCCTGGTGTTCCTGCTGGTCGCCGGGGCGCTGTTCCAGCTCGTCACCGGGTTGTTCAACATCGCCTACTGGTACCCGTTCCCGTTCTTCTTCACCGTGGCGCACTACTGGACCGCGTACATCGTCTTCGGCGCCCTGGTCATCCACGTGGTCAACGAGTGGGCGAAGGTCAAGCGCAACGTGCTGCCCGGTTCGGTGCGGGTGCCCGCATCGCCCGAGCGCCGCCGGTTCTTCGGCCTGGTCGCCCTGGCCTCGGGCACCATCGCGCTGTTCACCATCGGTGAGGCGTTCTCCCCGCTGGCCCCGGTGGCGCTGCTCGCACCGCGGCGCCCGGGGATCGGGCCGCAGCACCTGCCGGTCAACAAGGCCGCGGCGGAGGCGGGCGTCCTCGACATGATCCACGACCCCGGCTGGCGGCTCACCGTGACCGGCCGGGTGCGGCGCTCACTGTCTCTGTCACTGGCGGACCTGCACGCCCTGACCCCGCGGACGGTGCGGTTGCCGATCACGTGCGTGGAGGGCTGGTCGGCGTCGGCCACCTGGACGGGGGTGCGGCTGCGGGACGTGCTGGCGCTGGCCGGGGTCGCTCCGGACGCGCGGGTACGGGTCGAGTCGATGGAGCCGTACGGGATCTACCGGACCTCCGAGGTGGACTGGCCGCACTGGCATGACTCGCTGACCCTGCTGGCCCTGGGCGTGAACGGGGCACCGCTCGCCGCCGACCACGGCTACCCGTGCCGGCTGATCGCGCCGGACCGGCCCGGCGTCCTGCAGACCAAATGGGTGCACCGGGTGGTGGTGTTGTGAAGAAGGCACTGCTGTACGGCGTGGGCGGCGTCTTCATCGCGATCGGCCTGTTCGGGCTGCTGACCAACACCGCCGACACCCATCCGGTGGGCTGGGCCGTCTGGTTCGGCGGCGCGGCGGTGCTGCACGACGGCCTGCTGGTCCCGGTGGTCCTGGTCATCGGCGCCCTCACGACCCGCATCCCCCTGCCGTACCGGCGGATCATCCAGGCGGCCCTGGCGTTCGCGGGGGTGGTGACACTGGTGGCCCTGCCGTTCGTCCTCGGCTACGGCAGGCACCCGGCGAACGCCTCGATCCTGCCGCTCCCGTACACCCGCAACCTCCTGATCATCCTCACCCTGATCACCGCCACCGCCCTCATCGCCCTCCTCCTCAAGTACCGCTCCTCTCGTTGACTCGTGGTGTCTCCCGCACCGTTCCCCGCTCAGTGCGGGAAACGCCACGACTCAACGGCTGATCAGGTAGTCGGACGGTTTGGCTCTGCGGGTACTCGCCCAGTACTCGAAGGTGAATCCGGGCCACAGGGTGCGGTTGACCCCATGCTCGTCGAGGTACCAGCTCTGGCAGCCTCCCTCGCTCCAGACCGCCCTGCGCAGCCGCCGGTGCATCCGGTCGTTGAATGCCCGCATGGCCTCGGGCCTGGCCTCGATGGTGTCGGCCTTACGGTCGGCGAGCAGGCGCAGGCAGCTCAGGATGTGCTGGATCTGCACCTCGATCATGAACACGACCGAGTTGTGGCCGAGCCCGGTGTTCGGGCCGAGCAGGTAGAAGAGGTTCGGGAACCCGGGCACGGTGATGCCATGGTGGGCCTCGATGCCGCCGGCCCAGGCCTCCTGGATCTTCACACCGTTCCGGCCGGTGACCCGCTGCTCGCCAAGGGCCTCGGTCACCTTGAAGCCGGTGCCGTAGATGATGCAGTCGACCTCGTACTCTGCACCGGAGGTGGTCACGACGGAGTGCGCCCGTACCTCGGCGATGCCGTCCGTCACGACGTCGACGTTGTCGCGGGTCAGTGCCGGGTAGTAGTCGTTGGACAGCAGCACCCGCTTGCAGCCGATGGTGTAGTCCGGGGTGATCTTGGCCCGCAGTTCGGGGTCGGCGATCTGCTGGGCGATGTGCCGCCTGGCCAGCCACTCCTGCGGGGCCGAGAGCCGGGGGTCGAGGGTGAAGCCGACCGCCCGCGCCTCCAGGGCCCAGTAGATGGAGTTGCGGAACGCCCGTACCGCGCCGGGCACCTTGCCGAAGACCTTGCGCACCGCGGCGGGGATCTCCCCGTCCGGCTTGGGCTGGATCCACGGCGGCGTCCGCTGGAAGATGTTCAGCTCCGCGACCTGCGGGGCGATCCTCGGTACGAACTGGATGGCCGAGGCGCCGGTGCCGATGACCGCGACCCGTTTGCCCGTCAGGTCGTAGGAGTGGTCCCATGCGGCGGAGTGGAAGGCCGTGCCTTTGAAGGAGTCCAGTCCCGGCAGGTCCGGATAGGACGGGACGTGCAGGGCGCCGACCCCCGAGATGACCGCCCTGGGCGTGTACAGATCGCCGTTGACGGTCAGCACCCGCCAGCGCCCGGCCTCGTCGTCGTACTCCAGCGATTCGAGCTCACTGCCGTACCGGAAGTGAGCGACGACGTCGTGCTTGTCGGCGACGCGCCGCATGTACGCCCAGATCTCGGCCTGCGGGGCGAACATGCGCGACCAGCCGGCGTTCAGTTCGAAGGAGAAGGAGTACATGTGCGACGGCACGTCACAGGCACAACCCGGGTACTGGTTGTCCCGCCAGGTGCCGCCGAGGTCGTCGCTCTTCTCCAGCAGGACGAAGTCGTGGAAGCCGTGCTTCTTCAGCTGGATCGCCATGCCCAGGCCCGCGAAACCCGAGCCGATGATGACGATCTGGGGGATAGCGCTCATCTCCCATAAGTTACCAGCAGTAAGTTACCGGCGGTAGATTCACCCGATAGGATCAGCGCGTGAGTAGCGCCACACGCCGCAGGATGTCGCGTCCCGAACGGGAACGGCAGATGCTCGACGTCGCCGAGGAGGTGTTCGCCGAGCAGGGGTACCACGGTGTCTCGATGGAGGTGATCGCCGAACGGTGCGGGGTCTCCAAGCCGATGCTGTACGAGTACTTCGGTTCCAAGGACGGGCTGATGCGGGCGGCTATCGTACGGGCCCGGGGCGAGCTGCAGGAGGCGACCAGCGCCGCCATGGCCGAGGCGGTCGTCCCCCACGACGTGCTGCGGCTCGGCATGCTGGCCTACTTCGCCTTCATGGACGCGCACGGCAGGTCGATGTCGATGCTCATGCAGGAGCCGCTGCTCGGCGACGACATCGAGGCCACCCGGCGGCAGCAGGGCGACCTCATCGCGCCGATCCTGGCCGCGATCGCCCCCGGCGCCCCGCCGCTGACCGTCGCGGCGTACACCGAGATCATCGTCGGCGCCTGCGAGCGCCTCGCGCTGTGGCGGATGCGCCATCCGTCGGTGAGCGCGGAGGAGGCCGCGCGGTACATGACCGACTTCGCCTGGAGCGGGCTGCGGGTCTACATCGAGCCCTAACCCCTGGGCAGCCGGTCTAGCGACCCGATCAGCAGGTCCAGGCCGAACTCGAAGTCGGTCTCGGGGTCATGGCTCATCAGCTCGTGCCGCAGCGCCACGACGTGCGGGAACTCCACCGGGTCCAGCTTCCCGAGGTGCTCCTCCCGGCGGTCCTGCGGCAGGTAGTCGAGCATCTTCGCGGCGCCGACCTCGCGTACCTGGGCCCCTATCGCGTACGCGAGCAGGGCCCGCATGATCCGTACCGCCGTACCGCCGTCGAAGCCGGCGTCGTCGGCGATGGCCAGCGCGTGCTCGGCCGCCCGCATCCCGGACGGCGCCTCGATCTTGCGGGTCATCACGAGCGTCACGCAGCGCGGGTAGTCGTGCGCGACCTTGCGGTAGGCCCGCACCAGCGCGCGGGCTCGCTCGGTCCAGGACATGCCCGGCCCGTCGGCCACGTCCATCCCGCCTAGGATGCGCTCGGCGATGCCGTCGAGCAGCGCGGCCTTGTTGGGTACGTGGTTGTAGAGGGACATGACCGCGACGTCCAGTTCGGCCGCGATGCGGCGCATCGACAGCGCCTCCAGGTTCTCGCGCTCGATCAGCTCGATGGCGGCCCGGACGATGCGGTCGCGGCTGAGTACGAGCCTCACCTGATCCTGGGTGTACGGCATCCGGCCTGTCTCCCTTGCGCTACCCAACGCGTACATCGTACGCTAAACGTACGTTGTACGTCCGTAGTCTGAGGAGTTCTCGTGTCGACCTACGACCTCTACACCAGCCCTGTCGACAGGGATACCTGGGATGTCGCGATGACCGGCGACGCCAGGTTCACCTGGGAGTACGACGACGGGCGCGACAAGCTCCTCGCCCTGTACCAGAAGGGCAAGGACAAGCAGTGGGACTCCGACAAGCGGATCGACTGGGACCTCGAGGTCGACCCGTACGACGTGCTCGGCGTGCCCGACCAGTCGCTCGCGGTCTACGGCACCAAGTACTGGGACCGGATGAGCGAGCAGGACCGCAAGGACCTGCGCCGGCACCAGGCCTCCTGGAACTTCTCGCAGTTCGTGCACGGCGAGCAGGGCGCGATGATCACCGCCGCCCGGATCGTGGAGTCGGCCCCCGACCTGGACGCCAAGTTCTACAGCGCCACCCAGACCATGGACGAGGCCAGGCACGTCGAGGTCTTCTCCCGGTTCCTGCAGGAGAAGATCGGGATGGTCTACCCGATCAACCGCAAGCTGCAGGAACTGCTCAACGAGACGCTGAACGACTCGCGCTGGGACATGCCCTACCTCGGCATGCAGGTGCTCATCGAGGGGCTCGCGCTCGCCGCGTTCGGGGTGATGCGCGACATCACCACCAAGCCGCTGCCCAAGCAGATCCTCGCGTACGTGATGCAGGACGAGGCCCGGCACGTCGCGTTCGGGCGCCTCGCACTGCGCGACTACTACCGGCAGCTCGACTCCGTGGCGCTGAAGGAGCGCGAGGAGTTCGTGATCGAGGGCTGTTATCTGATGCGGGACCGGATCCGCGGCATCGAGATCATGGAGAACTTCGGCATCCCGGTCAGGGAGATCGCTCCGCTGGTCGAGCAGTCGGAGTACATGCGAATGTTCCAGAGCCTGCTGTTCAGCCGGATCGTGCCCTGCGTGCGCGATATCGGCCTGTGGAGCGACCGGATCAGGGACACCTTTACCGACATGGGTGTCATGGACCACTCCAAGTCCGACCTCGAGGCCCTCATGAAGAACGACGAGGACATCGCCGAGAACATCGACACGGCACGTTCGGCCCGCTTCGCCGCCGAAGAGTCCGCCCGCAAGGCCGAGGTCGACGCCGTCATCGCCACCGAACAGCACCGTTGACTCGTGGCGTTTACCGCACCGTTTACCAGCGAGGTGCGGGAAAAGCCACGAGTCAAAGGGCTGGGTATTAGCGGACGAGTATATCGGGTTGGTCGGGGAG
>JAOPYM010000435.1 GCA_025964615.1 Actinomycetes bacterium | reverse complement strand
TCGGCTTCATCTCGCTGTCGTTCGGCGTAGTCGTCGCACTCATCGTCTACGCGTTCGGCAGTACGTCTGGCGCGCACATCAATCCAGCCGTCACCATCGCGCTCGCTGCGGGGCGGCGATTCCCATGGCGAGAGGTTCCGTTCTACATCGTGGCCCAGCTCGTCGGCGCCGCCGTCGGGGGATTGCTCGTCGTCGCGATCTTCGGCCGACGGGCGGTCGAATTGGGCGGTGTAGGGCTGACCGCTCTCGCCCCGGGCGTGAGCTACGGGCAGGGCATCCTCTGCGAGGCCCTCGGCGCGTTCCTCCTGTTGCTCACGATCATGGCGCTGGCGGTCGACCGGCGGGCTCCGGCCGGCTGGGCCGGGCTGATGATCGGCCTGGCTGTGGCCTGCGAGATCTTCGTGCTCGGCCCGCTGACCGGTGGGGCGATCAACCCAGCGCGAACCTTCGGGCCGTACGTGGCGAACAGCTTGTTCGGGGGTATCACACCGTGGGCGGAGTTCGGCGTCTACATCGTCGGCCCGGTCATCGGTGCGGTGGCGGCCGTCGTCGTGTACGACCTGGTGGTCCAGCCGGTCAGCGAGATCTCCGAGATCTCCCAAAGCGCTGAGATCGCCGAACAGGGAACCGCGAGTGAAACCAACCGGGAGCCGTCGACCGCCCGACCACGACGCGGCGGCCACCGCTGGTACCGACCGACCAAATGATCACATCGAAGAAAGAGGACACATCATGTCCGGCAACAAAGGCGTCGCCTACATGGGTCCAGGCAAAGTCGAGGTCCACGACACCGATTACCCTGTATTCGAGCTCAAGGACGGACCGGGGGTCAACCCGGCCAATGTGGGCCGCAAGGTTCCGCACGGCGCGATCGTCAAGGCCGTCGCAACAAATATCTGCGGCAGCGACCAGCACATGGTCCGCGGCCGCACCACCGCGCCGATGGGCCTCGTCCTTGGCCACGAGATCACCGGTGAGGTCGTCGAGACCGGCCCGGGAGTCGAATTCATCAAGGTCGGAGACCTCGTCTCCGTGCCGTTCAACATCGCGTGCGGCCGCTGTCGCAACTGCAAGGAGGGCAAGACCGGCGTCTGCGAGAACGTCAACCCGGATCGGCCCGGATCGGCGTACGGCTACGTCGACATGGGCGGCTGGGTCGGCGGTCAGGCCGAGTACGTCCTGGTTCCCTACGCCGACTGGAACCTGCTCAAGTTCCCCGACAAGGAACAGGCGATGGAGAAGATCCTCGACTTGGCCATGCTCGCGGACATCTTCCCGACCGGCTTCCACGGCTGCGTCACCGCCGGGGTGAAGCCGGGCTCGACCGTCTACATCGCAGGCGCGGGTCCGGTCGGGCTCGCTGCGGCTGCCTCAGCGTTCCTTCTCGGGGCCGCTGTGGTCATCGTCGGCGATCTGAACAAGGAGCGATTGGACCAGGCCCACAGCTTCGGCTGCGAGACCATCAACGTGGCCGAGGGCGAGCCGAAGGACCAGATCGAGCAGATCCTCGGCGCACCCGAGGTGGACTGCGCTGTCGACGCCGTCGGCTTCGAGGCTCACGGCCATGGGCACGACGCGGGCACGCAACGCCCTGCCGCTGTGCTCAACACGCTCATGGAGATCACCCGTGCGGGCGGCGCGCTCGGCATCCCCGGTCTGTACGTGACCGGTGACCCGGGTGCCGAGGACGAAGCCGCCAAGCAAGGATCCCTGTCCATCCGGTTCGGTCTTGGCTGGGCCAAGTCGCATTCCTTCTTCACCGGCCAGTGCCCCGTCATGCAGTACAACCGCCAGTTGATGATGGCGATCCTGCACGACCGTGTACAGATCGCGAAGGCCGTCAACGCCACACCGATCCCGCTCGACCAGGCACCTCAGGGTTACGCGGACTTCGACAAGGGCGCGGCGCACAAGTTCGTGCTGGACCCGCACGGCATCCTCAGCAAGACCGCGTGACCATCGCCGGCCACCCTGGTCCTGAGCCCGGTGACGTCGTGGTGATCGGCGTCACCGGCGTGGCACCACCCGGTGCGGAACTCGCCGCACGTGGCGGCTCAAGGGCGGACGGGGCCCTGACCGGCGCCGGTACGCTCGACAGCCGCCGCGATCTCGTCGAGGTCATCCTGGGTGAGTTCCAGCGACGCCGCGGGGAGCCAGCCGTCGACCTGGTCGGGACGGCGGGCGCCGACGATCGCCCCGGTCACGCCCGGCCAGGCGAGTGTCCACGCCGCGGCCACGGCCCCCTGGGTCACGCCGTGCCGGTCGGCGATGGGGCGCAGGGCGTCGGCGAGCTCGAGGTTGCGGTCGAGGTCGGTGGTGAAGTCGGGGGAGCGCCGCCTCCAGTCGTCCGGCGGGAGGGACTCGACCCGCTCGCGGGAGAACGCTCCGGTCAGCAGGCCGGAGTGCATCGGGGAGTAGACGATCACTCCGGTGCCGTTGCGGGCACACCAGGCGATCTCGTCGGCATGGGTCCGGTTGATCAGCGAGAGCGGCGGCTGCAGCGAATCGACGTGGCCGATCTTCTCCGCCTTCTCCAGTTGCGGGACGCTGTGGTTGGACAGGCCGATGGCCCGGACCTTGCCCTCGTTCTTCAGCTCGACCATGGTCGCCCAGTACTCCTCGACCGGCGTTCCGTCCTCGGGCGGCCAATGGACCTGGTAAAGATCGATGCGCTCGACGCCCAGGCGCCGGAGCGAGGCCTCGAGCTCGCGGCGGATGGTGTCCGGACGGGCGACCTGGGACACGTTCCCGGCATCGTCCCAGATCATGCCGCACTTGGTGAAGACGTACGGATGCTCCGAGACCCCCTTGAGTGCCTCGGCGACGACCTCCTCCGAATGCCCGAGGCCGTACACCGCAGCCGTGTCGATCCAGTTGACGCCCTGATCGACGGCGTGCCGGACCGCGGCGATCGAGTCCTGGTCGTCCTGGCTGCCCCAGCCGTAGGCCCAGGACCCGCCGAGCGCCCAGGCACCGAAGCCCACGCGCGTTATCTCCATGTCGGTAGTGCCCAGCCGGGCCCTTGACAGAGTCATGCTTTCCCCCTGAGATCGTCATAGCGTCGTCGCGAAATTCCTCGAGGTCATTTCCAGCCCTACCCATATCAGCCCATCTCTTCGAGCTTCGCGCCCGTCGTCTCGTTCTCGTACAGGTAAAATCGAACAGCGGATCGCCGAACTCACCTGTGCAAGGTCATATCGCCACTGGCCTCGGCGAACAGCTCCTCGGGCCCGCCGGTAGCTCAACCTGGCCTTGCCGCTCCGGGCGTCCACGTCGCCCGGCGGGAGCTGGACGCGGGCCGGATAGCACCCGGCCGGGAACACACTTCGAGATGGGTTTCGCGGATGTGCTGGATGTGCATTTTGCATATCCGCCGGGATCACGTGACCTGCCGGGCCCTGAGCTTCGCGCGCCTTCAGCCGGTGCGGCCGTGGGCCCGTTTCTGGTCCCGTTTGGAGACCCAGGACACGCCCCAGCGGTCAAGACCCACCTCAGGGTGGAGGATCGTCGGGATGTGGGGCAGTGGGTGCCAGGCAGGGCGGGTGGCGCCGACGAACGTCCTGCGGTAGTAGCGGTCGAACCGCGTCACCCGGACGTGGTCGCCGGTGTGCGGGGAGTGGATGAAGCGGCCATGGCCCACGTACATCCCGACGTGCCCGAGTCCGTGGAAGAACACCAGGTCTCCCGGCCGTAGGCGGTGAGAGGAGATGTGGGTGTGGATGGTGTGGAACTGTGAGCTGGCCGTCCGGGCGAGTCGTACGCCCGCGTGCCGCCAGGATTGCTGGACGAGACCGGAGCAGTCGAATCCGCCTCTGCCGGTGCCACCGAAGACGTATGGCCTGCCGCGTTGGCTGTAGGCGAAGCGCACCGCGCGGGACGCTCGGGCCTTCCAGCCGGCGATCAGTTCGGCCCGGCGACGGCGGACCTCCTTCTGGACCAGTGCCAGCAGCGCCCGGCCCGCCTGCGGACCCTGCGGGCCGGGTAGGCCCCGCAGGACCCTGTCGGCCTGTTGTGCCGTGGTTCGCGTATGTGCTTGCGCTTGGAACTGTGTGTCGGTGAACGCCGTGGCCGGCGCCGCGATGAGAGCCAGAGTGAGGCTCGCCGCAGCGGCGGCCGCCTTTATCGGAACAGACACCGTGCACTCCTCCTTGGTTAACCAATGAAGATCACTAGGCGTGTCTCTACCCCTGTCTCCGTAATTACACGCACGGATTTCTTGGCTCTGACCTGCGATTTCGCGCGACCTGTGCCGATTGATGGGTGACTGTGGCGGCAGGCCGAGCCACTACGTACCTGGGGAGGCGCATACATCCGGGAGAAGACTCTGGAGTGCACCACCCGCTGCCCGGCCCGCCGCACCTACCAGCTCACCGCCGCGGCGCCCGCGCCCTTCCTCAGCGTATGGAGACTCTGACGGGGCCTTGCGGTTGCGATCTGACCATCGTGCATCGCTATTGGACGCAGCGCACCGCCCCGGCGTTCACACCGACAAGAAACGGCCCAGGAACCCCGCCCCGACCTGTGGAAATGTGGACAGACCGCCGAACCGGTGAGCGGTGACCCTGTCACACCCGCAAACCCCAGCCCACACGGCGCTTCAGCCCCGATCACTCAATGACAGGCGGTGGATCCAGGCTAAGCTAGCGCCATGCCGATTCGGGTCGCCGTCCTTGACGATTACCAGAGCGTCGCCCAGTCGAGTGCCGATTGGACGCCTCTGGACGGCCGGGCCGACGTCACGTTCTTCAACGACCACATCGCCGACCAGGCTGACCTGGTGCGCCGGCTAGAGCCGTTCGAAGTGGTCGTGGCGATGCGCGAGCGGACGGCGTTCCCGGCGGAGATCCTCGACAGACTGCCCAATCTGGCACTCTTGATCACCACCGGTCCGTTCAACGCGGCAATCGACGTCGCGGCTGCACATGCCCGTGGGATCGTGGTCTGCGGTACTGGCGGCATGCCGCACACCACGGCCGAGCTGACCTGGGCTCTCATCATGGCAGTCACCCGCCGGGTCCCGGCGGAGGATGCCGCGCTGCGCGCCGGGCGGTGGCAGACCACGATCGGTCCTGAACTGGCCGGATCGACGCTTGGCATCATCGGGCTGGGCAATATCGGCTCGCGGATCGCCCGCTACGCGCAGGCCTTCGACATGGACGTCGTCGCCTGGAGCCAGAATCTCACCAACGAGCGGGCCGAAGCAGTGGGCGTGAAACTCGTCGGCAGGCGGGAGCTGTTCGAGCGCGCCGATGTAGCTACCGTCCATCTCAAGCTGAGTGAACGCACGGCGAATCTGATCGGGCGGCCCGAGCTGGAACTGCTGGGCCCACGCGGCTACCTGGTGAACACCTCGCGAGGGCCGATCGTGGACGAGTATGCCCTGGCCGCAGCCCTGTCGGACTCCGTGATCGCCGGCGCAGCCCTGGACGTGTTCTCCGTCGAGCCGTTGCCAGCAGACCACCCGCTGCGGGTCGCGCCGAACACCGTCCTGACGCCACATATCGGTTATGTCTCGGTGCCGATGTACGAGCGATTCTTCGAGCACGTGGTGGAAGACGTCGTGTCATGGCTGCAGGGCACGCCGGTTCGGGTAGTCCCGGCCCCATCGTA
>JAOPYM010000385.1 GCA_025964615.1 Actinomycetes bacterium | reverse complement strand
GCGTTTCCCGCACCGTTTCTCGAAAAGGTGCGGGAAACGCCACGACTCAACGGGGGCGGGTCGCGGTGCTGGTGCGGAGGGGATGTTGTCGGGCCCGTAGAATCTGGGTCCGTGACCGCCGACCTGCCCACCCAGTACGCGCCCGCGGATGTCGAAGGCAAGCTCTACGAGCGCTGGACGGCCGCGGGCCTCTTCGCCGCGGATCCCGCGCGCAACCCCGAGCGCCCGCACTACTCCATCGTCATCCCGCCGCCCAACGTGACCGGCTCGCTGCACATGGGCCACGCCCTGGACCATTCGATGCAGGACGCGCTCATCCGCATGCACCGGATGCGCGGCGACGAGACGCTCTGGCTGCCCGGCATGGACCACGCCGGCATCGCCACCCAGAACGTGGTGGAGCGTGAACTGGCGAAGGAGGGCCTGTCCAGGCACGATCTGGGCCGCGAGGCATTCCTGGAGCAGGTCTGGAAGTGGAAGGGCGAGTCCGGCGGCCGGATCCTCGGCCAGATGCGCCGCCTCGGCGACAGCGTCGACTGGTCCCGTGAGCGCTTCACCATGGACGAGGGCCTCTCCAGGGCGGTCCTGACGATCTTCAAGCGGCTCTATGAGGACGACCTGATCTACCGGGCCGAGCGGATCATCAACTGGTGCCCGCGCTGCCTGACCGCGCTGTCCGACATCGAGGTGGAGCACGCCGACCGCGAGGGTGAGCTGGTCTCCATCCGTTACGGCAGCGGCGATGACTCGATCGTCGTGGCCACCACCCGGGTCGAGACGATGCTCGGCGACACCGCCGTGGCCGTACATCCGTCCGACGAGCGTTACGCGCACCTGGTCGGCAGGACGGTCGAGCTGCCGCTGACCGGCCGGCACATCCCGGTCGTCGCCGACGAGCATGTGGACCCCTCGTTCGGCACCGGCGCGGTGAAGGTCACGCCCGCCCACGACCCCAACGACTTCGAGATCGGGCGACGGCACTCGCTGCCCTCGCTGACGGTCCTTGACGAGCGCGGGATCGTCACCGCGCACGGCCCCTTCCAGGGCCTGGACCGCTTTGAGGCACGCCCCGCCGTGGTCGCCGCGCTGCGCGAGGCCGGCCGCATCGTCAAGGAGATCCGGCCGTACGAGCACTCGGTCGGTCACTGCCAGCGCTGCTCCACCGTCGTCGAGCCGCGGGTGTCCCTGCAGTGGTTCGTCCGGGTGGAGTCGCTGGCCAAGGCGGCCGGGGACGCCGTGCGGGACGGCCGCGTGAAGATCCACCCGCCGGAGCTCGCCGCACGGTACTTCGCGTGGGTCGACAACATGCACGACTGGTGCATCAGCCGCCAGCTGTGGTGGGGACACCGCATCCCGGTCTGGTACGGCCCGTCCGGAGACACCGTGTGCGTGGGCCCCGGCGAGCAGGCCCCCGACGGCTACGTCCAGGACACCGACGTGCTCGACACCTGGTTCTCCAGCGCGCTCTGGCCGTTCTCCACGCTCGGCTGGCCCGAGCAGACCCCCGAACTGCAGCGGTTCTATCCGACGTCGGTGCTGGTCACCGGGTACGACATCCTGTTCTTCTGGGTCGCCAGGATGATGATGTTCGGGCTGTACGCGATGGACGGCGTCGAGCCGTTCAAGGTCATCGCACTGCACGGAATGGTGCGCGACCAGTACGGCAAGAAGATGTCCAAGTCGTTCGGCAACGTGGTCGATCCGCTGGACTGGATCGAGCGGTACGGCGCGGACGCCACCCGGTTCACGCTGCTGCGCGGCGCCAACCCCGGTGGCGACGTCCCGGTCGCGGAGGAGTGGGCGCAGGGTTCGCGCAACTTCTGCAACAAGCTGTGGAACGCCACCCGGTTCGCGCTGATGAACGGCGCGACTGTCAGCGGGCCGCTGCCTTCGGACCTGTCGGCGGCGGACCGCTGGATCCTCAGCAGGCTCCAGCAGGTCATCCGTGACGTGGACGCCAACGTCGAGGCGTTCGACTTCGCCAAGGCCTGCGAAACGCTCTACCACTTCGCCTGGGACGAGTTCTGCGACTGGTACCTGGAACTGGCCAAGGTCACGCCCGCGCCAAGGGTGCTCGGTGAGGTGCTCGACACGGTGCTCCGGCTGCTCCACCCGTTCGTCCCGTTCGTCACCGACGAACTGTGGACCGCCCTGACCGGTGGCTCCTCGGTGATGGTGGCGCAGTGGCCGATGGCTTCGGAGTCGCTTGAGGACGCCGCCGCGGTCGGGGAGATCGCCTCGCTGCAGCGGCTGGTCACCGAGGTCCGCAGGTTCCGTTCGGACCAGGGCCTCAAGCCCGGTCAGAAGGTCGCAGCCGCACTGGACTTCGCTGCGACGCCGCTCGCGGCGCACGAGGGCGCCATCAGGTCCCTGCTGCGCCTGACGGTCCCGGAGGACGGGTTCACGCCGACCGCGACGCTGCCCGTCGAGGGCGTGACGGTCGAACTCGACACCGTCGGCGCCATCGACGTCGGCGCCGAGCGGGCGCGCCTTGAGAAGGACCTCGCGGTCGCCCGCAAGGAGGTCGACCAGGTCGGCCGCAAGCTGGGCAACGAGGAGTTCATGGCGAAGGCCCCCGAGGCCGTCGTCACCAAGAGCCGTGCCCGACTCGCGCAGGCCGAAACCGACATAGCCCGCCTCCTCGCCCAGTTGGAGGCCCTTCCCACGGGCTGACCCCGCACCGGGCGGGCTTCCCGTCCGGCACGGGAAGCCCGCTCCTGCTCAGGGCAGGTGCCGGTGGTGAGTAGGCTTCGGGGGTGAAGGAACTCTCCGACTACCCAGCCGTCGAGGCCGCGATCATGGCGCGCGGCGTGGAATGGGACTTCGATCCGACGCTCGACCGGATCGGGGACCTGATGGACGTGCTGGGGGAGCCGCAGCACGCGTACCCCGTCATCCATGTGACCGGGACCAACGGGAAGTCCAGCACCTCGCGGATGATCGCCACCCTGCTCGGCGAGCGGGGCCTGCGGGTGGGTCTGGTGACCAGCCCGCACCTGACGACGATGCGGGAGCGGATCTCCATCGACGGGCAGCCGGTCAGCGAGGAACGGTTCGTCGAGACCTACCAGGACCTGGCGCCGTACCTCGAAATGATCGACGCCAAGCATCGGCTGAACCTGTCCTTCTTCGAGGTGCTGACCGCGATGGCGTTCGCCGCGTTCGCGGACGCGCCCGTCGACGTGGCGGTCGTCGAGGTGGGGATGGGCGGCTCGACGGACGCGACCAACGTGGCCGACGGGTCGGTAGCGGTGGTGACGCCGATCGGGCTCGACCACCTCAACTACCTCGGGGGCACGATCGAGGAGATCGCCGCCATCAAGGCCGGGATCATCAAGCCGGGGGCCATCGCGGTGCTCGGGCGGCAGCCGGCCGAGGCCGCCGAGGTCCTGATGCGGCGGGTCGTCGAGACCGGCGCGGCGGTGGCCCGGGAGGGCGTCGAGTTCGGCGTGCTCCACCGGGACCTGGCCGTCGGCGGCCAGATCCTGCGGCTGCAGGGTCTGCACGGGGTCTACGACGAGGTGTTCCTCAAGCTCTTCGGGGAGCACCAGGCGAGCAACGCGGCCTGCGCGCTGGCGGCCGTGGAGGCCTTCGCGAGCGGGGCTCCGACGGCGCTCGGCGAGGCCGACATGGACGACATCACCCGGGGCACGCTGTCAGGGGGCGAGTTCCATGGAGCCGAGGGACAGCTCGACCCCGGCCTGGTCAGGGCCGGGTTCGCCACCGCGTCCTCGCCGGGGCGCCTGGAGGTCGTACGGACCGGGCCGACAGTGCTGGTGGACGCCGCGCACAACCCTTCGGGCATGGCCGCGAGCGTCGAGACGGTCACCGAGGCATTCGGGTTCACCCGGCTGGTCGGCGTGGTCGCCGCAGCCTCCGACAAGGACGTGGCGGGCCTGCTCGAAGAGCTGGAGCCGGTGCTGACGGAGCTGGTGGTGACCCGTAACTCCTCGCCGAGGTCGATGGGCGCCGACGAGCTCGGCGAGCTCGCCGGAGGCATTTTCGGAGCCGAACGGGTGCACGTGGAGGACCGCCTCGACGATGCCATCGACCGCGCGATCGCGCTGGCCGAGGAGACCGGGGAGTTCCAGGGCGCGGGCGTCCTGATCACCGGCTCCGTCGTCACCGCAGGCGACGCCCGCACCCTCCTGCGGGTGGAGGAGCGGCCATGAACAGGCTTTGCGCGATGGTCTTGGTGTGTGAGGCGCTGGTGATCGCGCTGGCGATTCCGGTGGCGATCAAGGTGGGGGGTGCGGACGCCGGTACGGCGGGCGCCGTGGGCGGGATCGCGGCGGTGGCGTGCGTCCTGCTGGCCGGGCTGCTCCGCCACCGGTGGGCGTTCGTGGCGGGCGGCGCGCTCCAGGTACTGGTGATCTTGAGCGGTATGGCCGTTTCTTCCCTGTATTTCCTCGGTGCCATTTTCGGAGCATTGTGGATCACTGCCATTTTGCTCGGACGCCGGGTGGAAGGCGGGCAAGCGCGCTAATCTCCGGCGGATAGGCGGCGCGAGAATGCGTGCCACCTTCCATCCGCCGAAACCCGCGCAAATCGGGTATTTAGTGCCCCATGGCGGATGCCGATCGCCCGAAAGGAATACGGTCGTGTCCGCCCCTTCGATAACCCATCCATCCGCATCCGGCACGGCCCGGCGTGAGCGGCCCAGGGACCGGCTCGGCACACTGCTGATGCTGCTCGTCGTGGTCTCCGCCGTGCCCGCCGCCGCGCTGGTGGTCCCCAACACGGTCCTGTACGTCGTTCCGCAGGCGGTGCGCGACCTGGGACCGGCCGCGGGCCGGGGCCTGGTTCCCGCCAACGGGCTCGCGCTGCCCGCGCTGCTGCTCGCCGTCCCCCTCGCCTCAGTGGCCGCCCGCCGGATCCGCCCCTGGCCCGTACTCCTGGCGGCGTTGTTCTGCCTGCTCGCCGGCATCCTGGCCGCACGCTCCGCGAGTACGGTCGAGCTGGTCGGGGCCGTCCGCGTACTGCAGGGACTCGGCGCCGGGGCACTGCTCCCGCCGACCCTCATCCTGGCCTGGCAGCACGGCCAGACCGCACTGTGGGCAGGCGTGCTGGCGGCGTCGCTGCTGTCCGGCATGGCGTTCGCCCTGCACGCCGTACCTCTGGACGGGTGGCGGGGCGCCCTGGAGCCCGCACCGTGGATCATCGGGATCGCGCTCGCGGCCACCGGCCTGCACGGCATCGCGCGCGGCGGCCGGGCGGCGGGGGGGCTGCCTGCGCTGCGGCACAACGAGCGCACGCAGCTGCTGCTTCCGGTGGTCCCCGCCGCGGCCTTCGCGTTCCTCGCGGTCGTCACCACGTTCGGCTGGTCGCCGGGCGCGCAGCTGATCGTCGCGAGTGTCGGCCTGGCGGCGCTGCTCGGGCTGGCGTTCGCCGGCTCGAAGGACGCCACCGCGGGGAGCCCGCTCGGCTTCGCCGTCGTCATGGTCACCGCCGGGCTGCTCGGCATGCCCGTCGCCGGGCCGCTGGCCGGGCTGCTCGGCACCCGCGCCGGACCGCAGGCCATCTCGCTCGTCCCGTTCGCCCTGGCAGCGGGCGCCGCCCTCGCCGGTGCCCTGCTCAGCACCTGGATCAGGGGACGGGCCGCCGTGCTCGGCGGGCACGGCCTGGCGGCAGGAGGCGTGCTGCTCCTGCTGTCCGGCGAGGGTCCCTGGCTGGCCGTCCTCGGTCTCGGACTGGGTCTCGCGGCGGCCGGTTCGCTGCGCGGTGCCGGGCTGGGTTCGGCGCTGTTCGGCCTGACGCTGTGCTTCCCCGCCGTGCTCACCGGGCATCTCGTGGTCGGTGCGCTGCAGGTCGCGAAGGTGGACGAGGCGGTGGCGGCGGGCGGTGGCGTGGCCGCCGAGGCCGGCGCCCTGACCACAGGTTTCCGGATCTGGCTGATGGCGGCGGTGGGCATCACCATGCTGCTGGCAGGTACGGCTGCGCTGGTCTGCCGCGGGCGTACGACCGCGCTGCGGCGGGACGGGTAGGCTTCGCGCGCAGTCCATCAGTGGCCGCATCACCATCTTTCAGGCTCTAGGTAGGGGAACTTCCGTGTCCGAGCGCACTCTTGTTCTGATCAAGCCCGACGGCGTACGCCGCGGGGTCATCGGCGACGTCATCTCCCGGCTCGAGCGCAAGGGTCTGCAGGTCCTCGCCCTGGAGCTGCGTACGCTGTCGCGCGACACGGCCGAGGACCACTACGCCGAGCACCGCGAGCGCCCGTTCTTCGGGGAGCTGGTGGAGTTCATCACCGGCGGCCCCCTGGTGGCCCTGGTCGCCGAGGGCCCGCGCGCCATCGAGGCCTTCCGTACGCTGGCCGGCGCCACCGACCCGGTCAAGGCGACCCCCGGCACGATCCGCGGCGACCACGCCCTGGAGATCGGCGAGAACGTCGTGCACGGCTCGGACTCGCCCGAGTCCGCCGCCCGTGAGATCAAGCTGTTCTTCCCCGAATTGGGCTGAGCGGAAAACACCGAAACGCGCGGGCCGGGATCGTCCGGTCCGCGCGTTCTTTGTCGGAAAATTGCCGCGAGTTGCCGCTTCTTTCGGGCAACGCGCATTGGTCTGATGCCTGCCCGGGGCATGTCTATCACGTTACGATGGTCGAGCCGCACTGCACGTTCAATCAGCAGGAAGGGCCCCCGAATCTTCATGGGTAACAAGCTGTCATTCCTTGGCCGTGACATGGCGGTCGATCTGGGTACGGCGAACACGCTGGTGTACGTCCGCGGTCGTGGCATCGTCCTCAACGAACCGTCCGTGGTGGCGATCAACACCAACACCGGGAAGATCGTCGCGGTCGGTATCGAGGCCAAGCGGATGATCGGCCGGACGCCCGGCAACATCGTCGCCGTCCGTCCGCTCAAGGACGGTGTGATCGCCGACTTCGACGTCACCGAGCGGATGCTCCGCTACTTCATCCAGAAGGTGCACAAGCGCCGGCACTTCGCCAAACCGCGGATCGTGGTGGCGGTGCCGAGCGGCATCACCGGCGTCGAGCAGCGGGCCGTCAAGGAGGCCGGGTACCAGGCGGGCGCCCGCCGCGTCTACATCATCGAGGAGCCGATGGCCGCCGCGATCGGCGCCGGGCTTCCGGTGTACGAGCCGACCGGCAACATGGTCGTCGACATCGGCGGCGGCACCACCGAGGTCGCGATCATCTCCCTCGGCGGCATCGTCACCAGCCAGTCGGTACGGGTGGGTGGCGACGAACTGGACCAGGCCGTCATCTCCTTCTCGAAGAAGGAGTACTCCCTGATGCTCGGCGAGCGCACGGCCGAGGAGATCAAGATGGCGATCGGTTCGGCCTTCCCGTCTCCGGGCGAAGAACCGCACGCCGAGATCCGGGGCAGGGACCTGGTGAGCGGGCTGCCCAAGACGATCGTGATCTCCGCCGAGGAGGTACGGCGGGCCATCGAGGAGCCGGTGAACGCCATCGTCGACGCGGTGAAGACCACCCTCGACAAGTGCCCGCCGGAACTGTCCGGCGACATCATGGACCGGGGGATCGCGCTCACCGGCGGCGGTGCGCTGCTGAGGAACCTGGACGAGCGGCTGCGGGAGGAGACCGGCATGCCCATCCACCTCGTCGACAATCCGCTGGACTCCGTCGTACTCGGCACCGGCAAGTGCATCGAGGACTTCGAGGCGCTGCGCCAGGTGCTCGTTCCCGAGTCGCGTCGCTGAGATCGTGAACCACACCCGGCGAAGCCGCCCCGTACTCGCGGTCCTGCTGCTGCTCTCCCTGGTCCTGATCACCGTCGATCACCGGGGCAGGCAGAACTCACCCCTGCGCGGGCTGCGCCTTGCCGGCGCTGCGATCTTCGGCCCGATCGAGAACGCGGCCGCGGCCGTGGTGAACCCGGTCGGCAGCACCGTCGATGACTTCACCAACGCGCCGAGCCAGAAGCGCCGGGCGGACCGCCTGCAGCGCGAGAACCAGCGCCTCCAGGAACAGCTCATGTCCAGCCGGCTCGACAAGGCCCGGGCCGGCCAGCTGAACCGCCTGCTGCATTCGGCGGGGCTCGGCGGCTTCAAGATCGTCGCGGCCGAGGTCATCTCAGCCGGTCAGGGGTTCGAGGACACCGTCACCCTCGACGCCGGCAGCGGCAGCGGGATCCACCCGGACATGACGGTGATGGCCGCCGACGGCCTGGTCGGCCGGGTCACCAGGGTCGGCCCGTCCACCGCGACCGTGATGCTCGCCACTGACGCCGGCTCGCAGGTCGGCGCCCGGCTTGAAGCATCCAAGGAAATCGGGGTCCTGCAGGGCACCGGCCGGCGCGGGCTCAGTTTCGGCACCACGGCCCCGCTGAGCTTCCAGCTGCTCAACGCGAACGCACCGCTCTGGCCGGGTCAGCGGCTCGTGACCCTCGGCTCGCAGGGCGACCGTCCCTATGTTCCCGGAGTGCCGATCGGCACCGTCGAGCGGGTCGTAAAGACCCCGGGCTCGCTGACCCGTACCGCGTACATCCGCCCGTTCGCGCACTTCACCAGCCTGGACGTGGTCGCCGTGGTGGTGGCACCGCCCAAGTCCGACCCGCACGACGCCGTACTTCCGCCATCACCGCGACCGGGGGGCTAGAGATGATGACCAGCGCAGGAGCATCTTCGGCAGGACGGAATCTGACCGCGGCCCTGGTGATCGTGGCCGCGCTGGTGGTGCAGGTCGCGGTGGCCGACCGGCTGCCGCTGCCGGGCTCGGTCACGCCCGACCTGGTGCTGCTCACCGTCGTCGCGCTGGCCCTGCTGAACGGCGAGCTGGTCGGCGCGATCATCGGGTTCTGCGCCGGCCTCGCCGCCGACATCATCCCTCCCGCCGACCATGAGATCGGGCGCTACGCCCTGGTCTACTGCCTCATCGGATACGCCTGCGGACTGGTCAGCGCGGAGATGGACCGCTCCTCGGTGGCGCCGTTCCTGGCCGTGGCCGCCGGTGGGCTGGCGGGCATGGTGCTGTACGCGGGGCTCGGGATGATGGTCGGCGACCCGCGCGCCACCTGGGCGAACATTTCCAGGCTGGTCCCGCTATCGGTGCTGTACGACGTGCTGGCCAGTCCCTTCGTCGTATGGGCGGTACTGCGGGTCGCCCACCGGTTCGAAGGGGGGCGCGCGAGCCGGCCGGGACGCAACGACCTGCCGCCGCTGAAGTACCGCGCGATGTCGCGGGAGCAGGTGTGAACCCTCGGTCGCACATCCGGCTCGTCGTGCTGCACGTCATGGTGTTCGTGTTGCTGCTCGTGCTCGGCGGGCGGCTGTGGACCTTGCAGGTGCTCGACGGCGCGTACTACAAGCAGTTCGCCGAGCACAACCGGATCCGCGACATCGTCGTACCGGCCGTACGTGGCCAGATCCTCGACGACAAGGGCAGGCCGCTGGTCCGCAACCGCACCGCCCTGGTGGTGTCGGTGGACCGCACCACGCTGTCGCGGCAGCCCGACGGCGGCCGGGCCGTCATGCGGCGGCTGGCCGTGACGCTCGGCATCCCCTACGCCGAACTCTCCGCCCGGATCCGGATCTGCGGGGCCGGGATCAAGCGGCCGTGCTGGACGGGCTCGCGCTACCAGCCGATCCCGGTCGACGACCGGGCCGACCCCAAGCAGGCTCTGCAGATCATGGAGCGCCAGGAGGACTTCCCGGGGGTGACGGCGCAGGTCCAGGCCGTACGCGAGTATCCGCGCCCACAGGGGGCCCAGGCCGCGCAGGTTCTCGGCTACCTCCAGCCGATCACCCAGGACGAGCTGAACCGGCGTAAGGACTTCAAGGTCACCGGGTTCAGCGGCGCGGACCTCATCGGCCGCGAGGGCCTGGAGGCCGAGTACGACAACTACCTGCGCGGCGTGCCGGGCATACGGCAGGTCAACGTGGACAGCAAAGGCCGGGTCACCGGGATCGCCAGCGAGCAGGCCGCGGTGCCCGGCGCGAACTTGGTCACCTCCATCGACGCCGGGGTGCAGGCCACCGTCGAGAGTTCGATCAAGGAGGCCATCGACACCGCCCACCGCAACGGCAAGCACGCGGACGCGGCGGCCGGGGTCGTGATGGACGTCAACACCGGGCGGGTGGTCGCGCTCGCCAGCTACCCGACGTACGACCCGAACATCTGGACCGGCGGCATCTCGCAGAACGAGTACGACGCGCTGCTCGGGAAAGGCAGCGGTGAGCCGCTGATCTCGCGGGCGACCCAGGGGCAGTTCGCACCCGGCTCGACCTTCAAGATCTCCTCGCTGGCCGCCGCGGTCGGCGACGGATACAACCTGCACGGCACCTACGAGTGTCCGGGGTCGTTCATGGTCGGCAGCCGGGCCTTCCGCAACTTCGAGGGCGAGAGCCCCGGCAACCTGAACCTGCACCAGGCGATCGTGGTCTCCTGCGACACGATCTTCTACCGGTTCGCGTACGAGGAATGGCTGCGGGACGGGAACATCCACCCGGTCAAGGATCCCAAGGACCCGATGGTCAAGATGGCCAGGAACTATGGGTTCGGTAGGAGGACCGGCATCGATCTGCCCAGCGAGGTGGCCGGGCGGATCCCGGACCGGTCCTGGAAGCTGGCCTACTGGAACGCCACCAGGACCTCCAACTGCAAGCACGGCAAGACCGGCTACCCCAATGAGCCGGCGGACCGCAACGCGTACCTGACCGCCATCGCTGCGGAGAACTGCGTGGACGGCTACGTCTGGCGGGCCGGTGACGCCGCCAACTTCGCCGTAGGCCAGGGTGACGTGCTGGTCACGCCGCTCCAGCTGGCCAGGGCGTACGCCGCGGTGGCCAACGGCGGCAAGCTCGTGGTGCCCAGGATCGCCCGCGCGATCGTCCGGCCCGACGGCACGGTGGTCCGCAGGTTCGACCCGCTGCCGCCCACCGAGCTGCACGTGCCGCAGAACGTGCTGGACTACCTGCGCAGCGCCCTCGCCGGGGTTCCGGTCGAGGGCACGGCCAGAGGAGCCTTCGCCGACTTCGACCTCAAGAAGGTCCCGGTCGGCGGCAAGACCGGCACCGCCGAGGTGTACGGCAAGGACGACACCTCGTGGTTCGCCTCGTTCGCACCGGCGGACAAGCCAAGGCTCGTCACCGTCGTCATGGTCTCCCAGGGCGGCCAAGGTGCCATGGCCGCCGCCCCGGCCGTCGACCGGATCTGGCAGGCCATCTTCGGCATGCACGGGCAGCAGCCCCTACTCCCCGGTGGCGTCCTCCCCAACGGACTGCCCACCTTCAATCCCGACAGAATGGTCACGACGCCATGATCAACAGCTATGGCGTACGGCCATCGCTGATCGGGCGGGTGCTGGCACGGGGCTCGGTGGTCCGGCGCCTCGACTGGGTGATCATTGCGTGCGTCGTCGCGCTGGGGGTCATCAGCTCGCTGCTGATCTTCTCGGCGACCCGCGCGCAGCTGATCGAGCAGCACCAGGACCCGGCCGCGTTCCTCAAGAAGAATCTGCTCAACCTGGCGATCGGCCTGGTGCTCGGCGGCCTGGTGACTGCGCTGGACTACCGGCTTCTGCGGGCGCACGCCCCGATCCTGTACGCGCTGTCGTGCCTGGGCCTGATCGCGGTGCTCAGCCCGCTCGGGGCCACGGTCAATGGTGCCCACGCGTGGATCCTGCTAGGCGCAGGGTTCCAGGTCGAGCCTTCGGAGTTCGCCAAGGTCGCTCTTGTCGTGCTGCTCGCCATGATCGTGGGGGAGCCCCGGGACGGGGAGTCCAGGACCGGGAATTCCGGTCCGGGCCTTCCCGACATCCTGCTCTCCCTCGGGCTCGGCGGGCTGCCCATGGCGTTGATCATGCTTGAGCCCGACCTCGGGGTGACCCTGACGTTCGGCGCGATCATCCTCGGGGTGCTGGCGGTCTCCGGCGTACGGAGGCTCTGGCTGTTCGGGCTGACCATCTCGGCGGTGCTCGCGGCGGCGGCGGTCGTCCTCCTCGGCGTCCTCAAGCCGTACCAGATCGCACGGTTCAGCGCCTTCCTCAACCCGGCGGCCGACCCCCGCGGAGCGGGTTACAACGCCCAGCAGGCCCTCATCGCGATCGGCTCCGGCGGGTTCTTCGGCACCGGGCTCTTCCACGGCGAGCAGACCACCGGGCATTTCGTACCCGAGCAGCAGACCGACTTCATCTTCACCGTCGCGGGGGAGGAGCTGGGCTTCATCGGCAGCGCGGTCATCGTGCTGCTGCTCGGCATCCTGATCTGGCGCGGCCTGCGGATCGCCACCCAGGCCGCCGACCTCTTCGGCACCCTGGTCGCCACCGGCGTGGTGGTCTGGCTGGCCTTCCAGACCTTCGAGAACGTCGGGATGACGGTGGGGATCATGCCGATCACCGGTCTTCCACTGCCGCTGGTCTCCTACGGCGGCTCGGCCACCTTCGCCAACATGCTGGGCCTCGGCCTGCTCCAGGCCGTCCACATCCGCAGCCGCCCCGGGTAGGTCGGCGCGATGGCTACAAGCGGCGACTACCCGGCCGAATGAGGCACTGTTGTGCGGGTCACCGGCTGTCGGAGGCTAGTCTGGGAAGTTGATCCCACGTCCCCGACCCTGGAGTCCCGTATGCCCGTCGAGTCGGTCTTCCCGCGCCTGGAGCCGTTCCTGCCGACCGTGCAGAAACCGATCCAGTACGTCGGGGGCGAGCTGAACTCCCTGGTCAAGGACTGGGACGAGGCCGAGGTCCGGTGGGCGCTGATGTACCCGGACGCCTACGAGGTCGGGCTGCCCAACCAGGGCGTGCAGATCCTTTACGAGATCCTCAACGAGCGCGACGGGGTGCTGGCCGAGCGGACCTACTCGGTCTGGCCGGACCTTGAGACGATCATGCGCCGGGAGGGCATCCCGCAGTTCACCGTGGACGGGCACCGCCCGGTCGGTGCCTTCGACATCTTCGGGATCTCCTTCTCCACCGAGCTCGGCTACACCAACATGCTGACCGCGCTGGATCTTGCGGGCATCCCGATGCTCGCCACCGACCGTACCGATGAGCACCCGATCGTGCTGGCCGGCGGGCACGCGGCGTTCAACCCCGAGCCGATCGCCGACTTCCTGGACGCCGCCGTGCTCGGCGACGGCGAGGAGATCGCTCTGGCGATCACCGAGGTGGTCCGCGAATGGAAACGCGAGGGTTCGCCGGGCGGGCGCGATGAACTGCTGATGCGGCTCGCGAAGTCCGGCGGGGTGTACGTGCCCAAGTTCTTCGACGTCTCCTACCTGCCCGACGGCCGGATCCAGCGGGTCGCGCCCAACCGGTCCGGGGTGCCGTGGCGGGTGGACAAGCACACCGTGATGGACCTGGACGCCTGGCCGTACCCGAAGAAGCCGCTGGTCCCGCTGGCCGAGACCGTGCACGAGCGGTTCAGTGTGGAGATCTTCCGAGGCTGCACCCGGGGCTGCCGGTTCTGCCAGGCCGGGATGATCACCCGCCCGGTCCGGGAGCGGTCGATCACCACGATCGGGAACATGGTCGAGACCGGCCTCAAGGAGAGCGGCTTCACCGAGGTCGGCCTGCTGTCGCTGTCCAGCGCGGACCACAGCGAGATCGGCGAGATCGCCAAGGGCCTGGCCGACCAGTACGAGGGCACCCAGACGTCCCTTTCGCTGCCGTCCACCCGCGTCGACGCCTTCAACATCACCCTCGCCAACGAGTTCTCCCGGGGTGGCCGCCGGTCCGGTCTGACGTTCGCCCCCGAGGGCGGCTCCGAGCGGATGCGCAAGGTGATCAACAAGATGGTCACCGAGGACGACCTGATCCGTACCGTCACCACCGCCTACGAGAACGGCTGGCGGCAGGTCAAGCTCTACTTCATGTGCGGCCTGCCGACCGAGGAGGACGAGGACGTCATGGCCATCGCCGGGATGGCCCGGCGGGTCATCCAGGCCGGCCGGGAGGCCACCGGGCGCCGTGACATCCGCTGTACGGTCTCCATCGGCGGGTTCGTGCCCAAGCCGCACACCCCGTTCCAGTGGGCCGCGCAGTGCGACGCGGAGACCGTGGACCGGCGGCTGTTCGCGCTCAAGGACACGCTGCGCAAGGACAAGGAGTACGGCCGGGCCATCGGCCTGCGCTACCACGACGGCAAGCCGTCGATCATCGAGGGCCTGCTGTCGCGGGGCGATCGGCGCGTCGGCGCCGTGATCCGCAAGGTCTGGGAGGACGGCGGCCGGTTCGACGGCTGGTCTGAGCACTTCTCCTACGAGCGCTGGATGAGCGCCGCCGCGGAGGTCTTCGCGGATGGCCCCGTGGACCTCGACTGGTTCACGGTCCGGGAGCGCGAAGAGGTCGAGGTACTGCCCTGGGACCACCTGGACGCCGGGCTCGACCGCGAATGGCTCTGGCAGGACTGGCAGGACGCCATCGACCTCGACTCCGAGGAGGTCGAGGACTGCCGCTGGACTCCGTGCTACGACTGCGGTGTCTGCCCCACGATGGGCACCGAGATCCAGATCGGCCCCACCGGCAAGAAGCTGCTTCCGCTGTCGGTCATCTCGGGTTAACTCTCGCGGAACGGCCGGCGAAGGGCGGATTCCGGCCCTCTGGGGCGCTCTAGCGTGGGTGGATTCCCCCGAGACCGAGGAGCGCCCGTGCCCGATGACCTGCGACGGGCCCGCGCGGACCGCCTCGAGGCCGACAACGCGAGGCTGCTCGCGCAGCTGGACGAGGCGAAGGCGAGGGCGGCGGGCCGGGAGCGGCGTCTCGCCGGGCTCGTCACGCGACTGACCCAGACCGCGCGGGCCGCCGATGAGAACGGGCGGCAGGCGGTCTGGCAGGCCCACCGCACGGACTACGTCGGCTGGCAGCTCGAGTCGCTGCGGGGGAGCCGCTGGTCCCGGCTCGGTGCGGTGCTGGTACGGGCCTGGACGCCGACGGGCCTGCTCGCGCTGCCCAAGGGCCTCGCCGGGGTGCTGCGGGGGCGGCCCCGTACGGCTGCCCCGGAGCGTCCTGAGCAGGCCAGGGCGCCGAAGATCGGGCCGGCCGACACCGAGGTGGTCGAGATCCCCTCGCCCGTGGTCCCGGACGGCCCGGTCAACCGCCCGGAACTCACCGTGGCGGTGATCGCGGCCCCGGCCACCGCGCGGTCGCTGCGCTATGAGTGGCGGCAGCTCGACGAGTTCGGCCCCGGTGACTGGCGGGAGACCCTGACCGCGGACCGGCCCGCGCTGCTCCTGGTCGAGTCTGCGGCGCGCTGGGCGGACCTGCGGGAACTCGTGGGCTGGTGCCGGGAGCAGGGCATCCCCACCGCCCTCTGGGACACCGGTGGCGACATCGAGTCCGCGAGCCTTTTCGACTGGGTCTTCACCGTGCACCCGGGCTCGGTGGCGGCCTACCGGGAGGTGCTCGGCCATGATCGGGTACGGGTCCTGGGGTTCGCCGCCCAGCCCCGGCTGCACAACCCGGTCCGGGTTCCCGGGCACGGCCGGTACGACCTCGCGTACCAGCACGCGGACGGCCCGGCGGAGCTGGAGACCGTGATCAGGCCCGCCCTGGAGCTCGGGGTGCACGTTCACAACGGGACGGGACTGCCCGCCGAGTACGGGCCGCACCTGACCGGCTCGCCGTCGCCCGAATCGCTGACCGCCGCGGCCAAGCTCTACAAGGTCGTGCTGAACGCGGACCCGGCGCACGTGTGCCCACGGCGGGTCTACGAGCTGTCGGCCGCCGCCGTCCCGGTCCTTTCCGGGCCGGGCCGGGCGGTCACCGAGGTCTTCGGCGACCTGATCCCCGCCGTCGCGACCGGCGCGGAGGCCGCCTCCCTGCTCCGGACCCTGCTGCGCAGCCCCGAGCTGCGCGACCGCCAGGCCCACCTGGCGATGCGCACGGTGCTCGCCGGGCACACCTACCGGCACCGCGCCCACACCCTGCTCAGCGAAGTCGGCATCGCCGATCCGCTCCCGGTACCGGCCGTCTCGGTGATCATGCCGACCAACCGGACCGAGCAGCTCGCGCACGCGTTCGCGCAGGTCGCAGTGCAGACGCACCGGCCGCTCCAGTTCATCGTGATCTTGCACGGCCTCGACGACGAAGGGGTACGGGAGCGGGCGAGTGCGGCCGGCATCGAGGACGTCGTGGTGATCGAGGCGGGCAAGGAGCTGTCCCTGGGCGCCTGCCTCAACCTCGGCATCGAGGCCGCGGACGGTGACCTCATCGCCAAGATGGACGACGACGAGCTCTACGGCCCGCACTACCTGGCCGACCTGGTCGCGGCCTTCGGCTTCACCGAGGCCGAGGTCACCGGGAAGCTCGCTCACTACGTGCACCTGCGGGGGATGGGCGCCACCATCCTGCGGATGCCCGAGCATGAGCACCGCTATGTGAACGCGGTGCGGGGCGGGGCCTTCCTGGCCCGCGGCGACCTGCTCAGGGACTACCGCTTCGAGGGCCTGTCACAGGGCGAGGACACCGATCTCTTCCGCCGCCTGCATGGTGACGGAGTCAAGATCTATTCAGCGGATCGCTACTCGTTCGTCACGATCCGTCAGGCCGATCCGGGCTGGCACACCTGGCAGATCTCCGACCGGGACCTCCTGCACCAGGCCCGAATCGAGTTCTACGGCCCGCCCGGCGAGCACGTTCTCATCTGACGGTGGCCGTGGTTGTGAACCCGGGCCGGCGGGCACGCGTCATACTCCCGTGCCCGGTGGTCTGAACCGGGTGTGGATGAGAGTGGGCCGGACGCCCCGTACCCTGTACTTAGACGTTCGACTCGAATGAGCTTCAGCGCGAGTAGGAAGGATGAAGCCCTGGCTCCCATGCCGGAGGGCCCAGCACCGGCCCCGGTGGCCCAGCGACTACGGGTGCGCTATGCAAAGCGCGGCCGGTTGCGGTTCACCAGCCATCGCGACATATCCCGGGCCGTGGAACGCGCCGTGCGGCGCGCCGGGATCCCTGTGGCGTTCAGTGCCGGATTCTCCCCGCACCCGAAGATCTCTTACGCGGGTGCGGCGGCGACAGGGGTGGCCAGCGAGGCCGAATACCTCGAGATCGGACTCACCGATGACCGCGACCCTGCACGGGTCCGGGCCGACCTCGACGCGGCGCTGCCCGGTGGTCTCGACATCCTCGATGTCGTGCCCGCCACGGGAGGAGCGTCGCTTGCGGACCGGCTGCAGGCGTCGGAATGGCTCATACGGCTCGACGGCGTCACCCCCGATGCCGCAGAGAAGGCTGTAGAGGCTTTTCTGGCCGCCGAAGTGATCGAGGTAGAGCGCCTCACCAAGAAGGGACTGCGTCGTTTCGACGCCAGGTCCGCCGTGTCCGCGTGTGTGCTGGACCGGCGAGCCATGGCGGCTGCGGACGTCCCTTGTGCGATACTTCGAATGGTTGTTCGGCATTCAACACCTGCCGTACGACCCGACGACGTTCTCACCGGACTGCGTCAGGTGTCCGACCTGGCGCCGCCGTCACCACCACTGGTGACCAGGCTGGCGCAGGGACCGCTGGACGCGGAGACCGGTGAGCTCGCGGATCCGCTGGATCCCGACCGACAGGCCGTACCGCCGGGCGAAGACGCCCTGGCGGATACCGGTCTTGCCTCTGTGCTGTCGGGCGGAACCACGGAGCCGGGCGTCGTCAGTGCCCAACCGTAGGGTCCGCCGCCGCTAGTGGCGGCACGGCCTGACAAGGGGACGGAAGGGCACGCCCCCAACGACTTTGTCGTCGTTGCCGGCCAACCGGTCCGGAACGCGACGACTACCGACTGACGGAGAGCTTCTGTGCGGCGCACGGTGCCGGATCACTGCAAGGTGAGCCGTACCGTCGCGCCCGGGAGCCTGACGGGAGACCACCCGCATGCTCGAGAACGAGACCACCGAGGAAGCGGCCCAGGCCGCGACTGACACCACCGATACCGGAGCGCAGGCGGAGCCCAAGCGGGCTCGCGCGCCGCGTCGCCGGGCGGCCAGCCGCCCGGCGGGCCCGCCACCGGAGATCGACGACACACCACCACCGGCACCGCCGTCGGTGGCCGTCCCTGCCGCCGTCGAAGCGCTTGCCGTCACCCCGCAGGCCGAGCCGCCCGCGGCTCAGGGCCCCGCTGCCGTGCCGCCCGCCGCTCAGGCGCCCGCGGATGGGGAGCCGGAGCCGCCGGTGCAGAAGCCGGTCCGGGCGACCCGGACCCGCAAGCGCGCCGTGGCACCCGAGCCGGTGATCGAAGAAGTGATCATCGAAGAGGCCGCCGAGGAGGAGATCGAGGAAGTGCCGGAGCCGGTGGCCAGTGGGCTGCACGGCGGCATTCCCGCTATCACCTTCCAGCCTCCGATGGTGGTCTTCCAGCCGCCGGCCCGTGTGACGGTACCCGCATCCGTGCCCATGCCCGTCGTGGAGGCCCCGGCCGCGGAGACCGACGAGGAGGCCGCCGACGAGGACGAGGACGAGTCCTCCGACCGGCCCTCCTCCCGCCGCCGCAGGCGCCGGGGCGGCCGGGGCCGCGGCAAGATCAGCACGGGCGAGGACGGCGACGAGGACGAGGAGGCCGAGCCCGCCGCCGAGGCCGAGCCGGTGGCCAGGACGGCGCGCACCCGCAGGCGTACGGCGGCCAAGGAGCAGCCCGAGGAGGCCGCGGCCGAGGACGGCGACGACCATGACGAGGACGAGGAGGGCCCCGGCGGCTCGACCCGGCGCAGGCGGCGGCGCCGCCGGCGTGGCGGGGCGGGCGACGGCGAAGAGACCCATGACGACCCGCCGAACACCGTCGTGCATGTGCGCTCCGCGCGGGCCGAGGCCCGCGCCGCCGAGGACGAGGTTCAGTCGGTCCGCGGCTCCACCCGCCTGGAGGCCAAGAAGCAGCGCCGCCGTGAGGGCCGTGAGCAGGGCCGCCGCCGCCCGCCGATCGTCACCGAATCGGAGTTCCTGGCCAGGCGCGAGTCCGTCGAGCGGGTGATGGTGATCCGCGAGGACGGTGAGCGCATCCAGATCGCCGTGCTCGAGGACGACATCCTGGTCGAGCACCACGTGGACCGCGCCAGCCACCAGTCGTACGTCGGGAACGTCTACCTCGGCAAGGTGCAGAACGTCCTGCCGTCAATGGAGGCGGCGTTCATCGACGTCGGCAAGGGCCGCAACGCGGTGCTCTACGCCGGTGAGGTCAACTGGGACATCGCCGGGCTCGAGGGCCACCCGCGCCGGATCGAGTCGGCGCTCAAGTCCGGCCAGCCCGTGCTCGTCCAGGTGACCAAGGACCCGCTCGGGCACAAGGGCGCCCGGCTGACCAGCCAGATCTCGCTGCCGGGCCGCTATCTGGTGTACGTGCCCGACGGGTCGATGACCGGGATCAGCCGCAAGCTGCCCGACAACGAGCGGACCCGGCTCAAGCAGATCCTGCGGAAGGTCATGCCGGAGAACGCCGGCGTCATCGTCCGTACCGCCGCCGAGGGCGCCAGCGAGGAGGAGCTCGCGCACGACGTGACCCGCCTCGCGGCGCAGTGGGAGAACATCCAGAAGCAGGCCAAGACCGCCTCGGCGCCGGCCCTGTTGCACGGTGAGCCGGACATGACCGTCCGGGTGGTCAGGGACATCTTCAACGAGGACTTCACCAAGCTCGTCGTGGACGGCGACGATTCCTGGGACACGGTCGAGGAGTACGTCGGGTACGTCGCGCCGCACATGGCGGAGCGGGTCTCGCAGTGGACCGCGGACGAGGACGTCTTCACCGCCTACCGGGTCGAGGAACAGCTCGCCAAGGCGCTGGAGCGCAAGGTGTGGCTGCCCAGCGGCGGCTCGCTGGTCATCGACCGCACCGAGGCGATGACCGTGATCGACGTCAACACCGGCAAGTTCACCGGCCAGGGCGGCAACCTCGAGGAGACGGTCACCCGCAACAACCTGGAGGCGGCCGAGGAGATCGTCCGCCAGCTCCGGCTGCGCGACGTCGGCGGCATCATCGTGATCGACTTCATCGACATGGTGCTGGAGAGCAACCGCGACCTGGTCCTTCGCAGGCTCCTCGAATGCCTGTCCCGGGACCGCACCAAGCACCAGGTGGCCGAGGTGACCTCCCTCGGCCTGGTGCAGATGACCCGCAAGCGGGTCGGCCAGGGGCTGCTCGAGGCCTTCTCCGAGCCCTGCGAGTGCTGCAACGGGCGCGGGATCCACGTCTCGCTGAACACCGCCGAGGCCAAGCAGGACCAGGGCGAGGCCCCCGGCAAGCGACGCAAGCGCAAGGGCGCCGTGGAGCGGGCGGTCGAGAACAAGATCGCCCAGCACGAGGCCGCCAAGATCGTCGAGGACGAGCCGGAGCCCGAGCCGGAGCCCGAAGAGGCGGTCGTCGAAGAGGCCGAGCAGGCCCCGGTCACGGGCACCGTCCGCCGCAGGCGGGCTCCGCGCCGTACCAGGGCCAAGGCCGAAGAGGCCCCGGCCGAGAGCTGACGACCGGCCGGATCCCCTCTCGGCAGGGATCCGGCCGCTCGGTTCGCGTTGGGGTAAGAGCATCCGGTACCCTTGGGGTTCGGCGCGTGCAGAGCGCGCCTGTGCTCTTGCGCCTGAGACCGACGCGTGGCCCCCCTGGCCCGCACGACTCGGCTTTGTTTCCACTGAGCAGCATCAGGACTTCACCCCGCGCCTGCGGGGATGTTCCGGAAGGGTTCCGCGTGTACGCGATTGTCCGTTGCGGCGGCAGGCAGGAGAAGGTGGCCGTCGATGACGTGCTCACCGTCGACAAGCTGGCCGGAAAGGTCGGCGAGACGGTGACGTTCCCGGCGCTGCTGGTCGTCGACGGCGAGAGCGTCGTGAGCGCGGCCGGCGAGCTGGCGAAGTACCAGGTCACCGCCGAGATCCTCGCCGCCGTCAAGGGTCCGAAGATCTCGATCCTCAAGTACAAGAACAAGACCGGGTACAAGAAGCGGCAGGGCCACCGCCAGCCGTACACCCAGGTCAAGGTCACCGGCATCACGGCCTAGCAGGCTGTCGGTCCCTCGCGGGGCCGATTACAGGAGGAGGTAGAACATGGCACATAAGAAGGGCGCCTCGTCCAGCCGCAACGGCCGTGACTCGAACGCTCAGCGCCTCGGTGTGAAGCGCTTCGGCGGTCAGACCGTCAAGGCCGGCGAGATCATCGTGCGCCAGCGCGGCACGCACTTCCACCCCGGCCTGAACATGGGCCGCGGGGGCGACGACACGCTGTTCGCGCTGATCGCCGGTAAGGTGCAGTTCGGCCGCTATCGCGGGCGCAAGGCCATCAGCATCGTCCCGCCGGCGGAGTAACTCCGCCTGCCGGACAGTATGTGTTTGTGACAAGGGGCGGACCTTCCTGGTCCGCCCCTTGTCCTTTGTGCAGGGCCTATGTTAGGGGGGAGGGGCAAATGACGAGCTTCGTGGACCACGTCGTACTGCATGTCTCTGCGGGCAATGGCGGGAACGGGTGTGCCTCTGTGCACCGGGAGAAGTTCAAGCCCCTGGGCGGGCCGGACGGCGGCAACGGCGGGCGTGGCGGTGACGTCACCCTGGAGGTCGACGTCAATACCGCCAGTCTCCTCGACTACCACAAGCGCCCGCACCGCAAGGCCGGCAGCGGCAGGCCGGGGCACGGCTCGCACCGTAACGGGGCCAATGGGGACGACGTGCTGCTGACCGTGCCGGACGGCACGGTCGTCAAGAGCGCGGACGGTGAGGTCCTCGCCGACCTGGTCGGGCAGGGCACCCGGTACGTGATCGCGGAGGGCGGTCACGGCGGCCTGGGCAACGCCGCGCTGGCCTCCGCCAAGCGCAAGGCCCCCGGTTTCGCGCTGCTCGGCGAGCCGGGGATCGACCTCGACGTGATCCTCGAGCTCAAGACGGTCGCCGACGTGGCCCTGGTCGGGTTCCCCAGTGCGGGCAAGTCCTCGCTGATCGCCGCACTCTCGGCCGCCAAGCCGAAGATCGCCGATTACCCGTTCACCACCCTGGTGCCCAACCTCGGCGTGGTCGGGGTGGGGGAGCACGTCTTCACCATCGCCGACGTACCAGGCCTGATCGAGGGTGCCAGCGAGGGCAAGGGCCTGGGCCTGGACTTCCTGCGGCACATCGAGCGCGCCTCCACGCTGGCGCACGTGCTCGACTGCGCCACGCTGGAGCCGGGCAGGGACCCGGTGAGCGACTTCGAGGTGATCGAGCGCGAGCTCGCGGCGTACGACCTGGCCCTCGGTGACCGGCCACTGTCGGACCGGCCCAGGATCGTGGTGCTCAACAAGATCGACGTACCGGACGGCCGGGACCTCGCGGACATCGTGCGCACCGACTTCGAAGCCCGCGGGCTGCGGGTGTTCGCGGTGTCGGCGGCCTCCACCGAGGGGCTTCGGGAGCTGTCGTTCGCGATGGCGGAGATGGTCGAGGAGTTCCGGGCCACGCTGCCCGAGCTGGAGCCCACCCGCCTGGTGCTGCGGCCCAAGCCGGTCGGCGGCGCCGACTTCGAGATCAAGAACGTCGGCGACAACAGCTTCCTCGTGACCGGGGACAAGCCGGTCCGCTGGCTGCGGCAGACCGACTTCACCAACGAGGAAGCGGTGGGCTACCTCGCCGACCGCCTCGCGAAGATCGGCATCGAGGAGGGGCTCCGCAAGGCGGGCGCCGAGCCGGGGGCCACCGTCCTGATCGGCACTCTGGACGAGTCGATCGTCTTCGACTGGGAGCCCGACCTGCTGGCCGGCGGCGAGGCCCTGCCGGGTCCGCGCGGTACCGACCGACGACTCAGCGACTGGTAGGAGGCCGGATGCACGAGTCGATCGGCAAGGCCAGGCGGGTCGTCGTCAAGGTCGGTTCGTCGTCGCTGACCACCACGGCGGGGGTGATCGACACCGCACGGATCGACGCGCTCGTCGATGTGGTGGCCGTGCGGCGCGCCGCGGGCTCGGAGGTCGTTTTCGTGTCCTCGGGTGCGATCGCCGCCGGGCTCGGCCCGCTCGGCCTGGTCCGGCGGCCGCCCGACCTGGCCACCCAGCAGGCGGCGGCGAGCGTCGGGCAGGGGCTGCTGATGCACCGCTACACCGAATCGTTCGCGCGGTACGGGCTCTGTGCGGGGCAGGTGCTGCTCACCGCAGACGACATGATGCGCCGTACCCACCACCGCAACGCGCAGCGGACCCTGGCGCAGCTGCTCAACCTGGGCGTCGTGCCGATCGTCAACGAGAACGACACGGTCGCCACCGACGAGATCCGGTTCGGCGACAACGACCGGCTGGCCGCGTTGGTGGCTCATCTGGTACGGGCCGATGCGCTGGTGCTGCTGTCCGACGTGGACGCCCTCTACACCGGGGACCCCCGGCTGCCCGGATCGAAGCGGGTCTCCGAGGTGCGGTCGCCGCTCGACCTCGACGGGATCGAACTCGGGAGATCCGGCAGGGTCGGTACCGGGGGCATGATCACCAAGGTCGAGGCGGCCCGGATCGCGGGCATCCCGGTCGTACTGACCAATGCCGCCTCGGCTGCCGCGGCGCTGGCCGGGGAACCCGTCGGGACGTACTTCCACCCGTACACGCCACGCCGCTCGACCCGGCATCTGTGGCTTGCGCATGCCACCACCGGGCACGGCAGCCTGCTGCTCGACGCGGGCGCGGTGGAGGCGGTCGTACGGCGCCGCAAGTCGCTGCTGCCCGCAGGGGTCACCGGCGTGCGGGGGGACTTCGCGGCCGGCGACCCCGTCGACCTCTGCGACCCGTCCGGAATGGCGGTGGCGCGGGGCCTGGTCAACTACGACGCCGCTGAGATCCCCGGGCTGATGGGCCGGTCGACCCGCTGGCTGGCCCGCGAGCTCGGCCCCGAATACGAACGTGAGATCATCCACCGCGACGACCTCGTGGTGCTGGACTGAGGGAGCCCGTCATGGAAGCGACACAGGAGCAGGTTCACGAGGTCGCGCGGGCGGCGCGTGCTGCGGCGGCCGAGCTGGCGCCGCTGCCCAGGGCCGCCAAGGACGCCGCGCTGCTCGCCATCGCCGACGCGCTGGTCGCCCGGTCGCCCGAGATCCTCAAGGCCAACGCGGCCGACGTGGAGCGGGCCCGTTCCGGCGGTACGGCCGAGTACATGATCGACCGGCTGAGCCTGTCGGATTCCCGGCTGACCGCGATCGCGGACGCCGTACGCCACGTCGCCGGGCTGCCCGATCCGGTCGGCGAGGTCGTGCGGGGCTACACGCTGCCGAACGCCCTTGAGGTACGGCAGGTACGGGTGCCGCTCGGGGTCATCGGCATCATCTACGAGGGCCGCCCGAACGTGACCGTGGACGCCGCCGCCCTCACCCTCAAGAGCGGCAACGCGGTCCTGCTGCGCGGCTCGTCCTCGGCATACGAGTCCAACCGGGTCCTGATCGAGATCATGCGCTCCGCCCTCACGTCCGTACCGCAGGACGCCATCCAGATGGTGCCCGGCACCGGCCGTGACAGCGTCAAGCACCTGATGCGGGCCCGTGGCCTGGTGGACGTGCTGATCCCGCGCGGCGGGGCCTCCCTGATCAACTCCGTGGTCGAGGAGTCCACCGTGCCGGTCATCGAGACCGGGGTCGGGAACTGCGCGGTCTACGTGGACGCCGCCGCCGACCTGGACATGGCCGTGTCGATCCTGATCAACGCCAAGACCCACCGGCCCTCGGTCTGCAACGCCGCCGAGACCCTCCTCGTGCACGCCTCGATCGCCGCGGACTTCCTGCCACTCGCCCTGACGGCGCTGAAGGACCACGGTGTGACCGTGCACGGCGACGCCGAGGTGCAGGGCTTCTCGGCCGACGTGGTCCCGGCCACCGAGGATGACTACTTCGCCGAGTACCTGTCCCTGGACATCGCCGCCGCCGTGGTCCCGTCCCTGGAGGCGGCCGTCGCGCACATCCGCCGGTACGGGTCGGGTCACACCGAGGCGATCGTGACGACCTCGCAGGCGGCCGCCCGCCGGTTCGTCGCCCTCGTCGACTCGGCGGCCGTCATGGTGAACGCCTCGACGAGGTTCACCGACGGCGAGGAGTTCGGCTTCGGCGCCGAGATCGGCATCTCTACCCAGAAGCTGCACGCCCGGGGCCCGATGGGCCTGCCCGAGCTCACCTCCACCAAATACGTCGTCACCGGCGACGGCCACCTCCGGGTTTAGTTGTTGGAGCGGCGGCCGAGGCGGTCGAAGAGGCCTTCGGCGGCGCTCGCCGCGCCCTCGGCGACGTCCTTGACCTTGCTGATGAACGGGTCGGCGCTCTCGTTCCACGAGTCGCGGTACGACTTGGCGGCGTTCTTGACCTCGTCGGAGATCGAGGCGCTGCCGTCGTCGTCGCGGCGGGGGTAGTTCCCGGCCAGGATCCGCGTGTACTCGTCGCTGCGGGACCACTTGTCGATCTCGCCGAACCGGATGACCGCGAACGGGTGCGACTGGCGGAGCAGGTTGAGGAACTTCAGCATCCCGTCGCGGACGTCGCCCGCGGCCTCGTACTCCCGGGCCTGGGCGAGGAACGCCTCGGTGTTCATCTCGGTCAGCGAGGCGCCGCCGGCCATCTTCATCAGGCCGCGCTTGACCGCCTCCGGGTCCTGCGAGGCGAGCAGACCAGCGCGGTCGGCCGACAGCTCCGACTTGCGCTGCCACTCGTTGAGGCCCATCAGGATCGCGGCGATACCGATGTTGCCGAGCGGCAGCCAGGCCAGCCGGGAGCCGAGCGAGGCGATGATCAGCGCGAGTGTGCGGTAGACCGCGTGCCCGGACAGGATGTGCCCGACCTCGTGCGCGACGACGTACCGGAGCTCCTCCTCGTCGAGAAGTTCGAGCAGGCCCGTGTTGATCACGATGAACGGGTGGTCAACGCCGATCGCCATCGCGTTCGGCACCGGCTCCTGGATCACGTAGAGCTCCGGAACCTCGGGGAGGTCGAGGATGTACGCGGCGTCGCGCACCATGTCGTGCAGGTTGCGGAACTGGTTCTCGGTGACCCGGACGCTGCCGCCCAGGTACATCAGCCGGATGGCCCGTTCGGAGAACAGCCCGGCCATTTTGCGCAGGACGGTGTCGAAGCCGGTCAGCGACCGCAGCGCGACGAGCGCGGACCGATCGGCCGGGTGTTCGTAGGCACGGGAGCTGATCCCTGGGAACCGAGCACGAGAGCGGTCAGGTGTGTTACTCGTCATGTCCGACATGCTATTTCGACGAACTCGCCGGGGACAGGGTTCCCGGTGGTTGTGCCGGAAACTCCGCTGGTTATCGTTTCGGCATGGTTCATAAGCGGCGCCTGGGGGTCATGGGTGGCACCTTCGACCCGATCCACAACGGGCACCTGGTCGCGGCCAGTGAGGTTGCTCACCTTTTCGGGCTCGACGAGGTCGTGTTCGTACCCACCGGAGAGCCCTGGCAGAAGGCCAGAAGGGCCGTGTCGGCGGCCGAGGACCGCTACCTCATGACAGTGATCGCCACCGCCTCCAACCCGCGGTTCGGCGTCAGCCGGGTGGACATCGACCGCGCCGGGCCCACCTACACGGTGGATACGCTCCGGGATCTACGGGAGATCCATGGTCCGGACGTGGACCTGTTCTTCATTACCGGGGCCGACGCGCTGGAGCAGATGCTGACCTGGCGCAAGGCCGATGACATGTTCACGCTCGCGCATTTCATAGGCTGTACGAGGCCGGGGCACCAGCTGACCGACCCGGGACTACCGGATGGGCAGGTCAGCCTGGTCGAGGTGCCCGCCCTGGCAATCTCCTCATCGGAGTGCCGGGAGCGGGTCCGAGCGGGTGAACCGATCTGGTATCTGGTGCCCGACGGAATTGTGCAATACATAAACAAAAGGGGCCTGTACCGGGACTCATGAGAGAGTGGGACCTGGGAACGTCCCGACTGAGGAGATCACACGACATCGTGACTGCAACTGACAAGGCCGTAGAGCTGGTACGGATCGCCGCCGAGGCGGCCGCCGACAAGCTCGCGGATGAAATCATCGCCTACGACGTGAGCGAGCAGCTCGTCATCACCGACGCGTTCGTGCTCTGCTCCGCCTCCAACGACCGTCAGGTCCACGCCATCGTGGACGAGATCGAGAAGCGGCTGCGTGAGGACGCAGGCGTCAAGCCCACGCGCCGTGAGGGCGAGCGGGAGGGACGCTGGGTGCTGCTCGACTATCTCGACATCATCGTGCACATCCAGCATGAGGAGGACCGGGTCTTCTACGCGCTGGAGCGGCTCTGGAAGGACTGCCCGCTGATCGGGCTGCCTGAGGGCGTCAACGCGCACGGTGCCCAGCGGGTCCGGGCCGGCGAGGCCCAGTAATGGCCCAGGGCAAGCGCCGCGTGGTCCTATGGAGGCACGGTCAGACCCTCTGGAACGTCGAACGCAGGTTCCAGGGGAAGACCGACATCGCGCTCGACGAGACCGGAATCCAGCAGGCCGACCGGGCGGCCCGGCTGCTCGCCGGCCTGTACCCGACCGCCATTGTCTCCTCCCCGCTGCGGCGGGCCGCCGTCACTGCGCAGGCGCTGGGCGCCGTCACCGGCCTGCCGGTGGCGTACGACCCGGACCTGATGGAGCGGGACGGCGGGAAGTGGGAAGGGCTCACGGCCGCCGAGATCCGCAGCCAGTACCCCGCCGAGCACGCCATCTGGCAGCCGCCCGGCGGCGAGACCAGCGAGCAGGTGGCCAAGCGGGTCCGGGGCGCCCTGGAGCGGGCCATCTCGGAGCTGAAGCCGGAAGGGGTCCTGGTCGTCACCTCGCACGGCGCCGCGCTGCGGCTCGGCATGTCCCACCTGCTCGGCTTCCCCGAGGAGATCTGGGAACGGCTCGGCGGGCTGTCCAACTGCTCTTGGTCTGTGCTGGCCGAGATGCGGGACGGCGGCTGGCGGCTCATCGAGCACAACGCGGGCACGCTGCCCGAGCCGGTGCTGAGCGACGACGACGACCGGTCCGAGAACGGCGCCTGAGTATCCCGTTCGAACCGGGGGCCACAGTCCGATACACTTACTGAGCGCTGCGGGACGTACGTCTGCGCAGTGTGCGGGGCTATGGCGCAGTTGGTAGCGCGCTTCCATGGCATGGAAGAGGTCTAGGGTTCGAATCCCTATAGCTCCACAGTTGTATACGCAGGTCAGACCGTGTGATCGCAGTCCGGCTGGTTTCGGTTTGCGGCAGTTGGGCGCGGAATCGGGGCAAATCGGGAGCGGGCTGCTCCACGGGCCGCCGTCTCGTCCTTGCGCCTGGTGGTAGACGTGCAGCCGGTAGATCAGGCGGCTGCGTCGGCCCTCGCG
>JAOPYM010000410.1 GCA_025964615.1 Actinomycetes bacterium | reverse complement strand
CGGCCTGCTTCACGGCCTCGACCAGATCCTCGTCCCGGTGCCGGCCGGTGCCGTGATGCACGTACACCTTGAGCTTCGGCGCGAACTTCGCCGTCTCCCGCTGCCAGTTCCCCACCAGCGACATCGGCAGTACGGCCAAGGTCGGGGCGACGTGCTCGAGGGTCTCCCTCTCATGCACCAAGAGTGCAAGAGCGCTTATGGTCTTCCCTAGGCCCATGTCGTCCGCCAGTAGAGCACCGAGCCCGAGATCACTCATGAAGGTCAGCCAGGCAAGACCGCGTTCCTGGTAGGGCCTCAGCTGCGCCTCAATACCCTCCGGGGTTCCCATCGGTTCGAGGCGGCGGTCGGCCTGGCCGGAGAGCAGGTCGCCGAGGGCGCCGTCGGCGTCGACCGCCAGCAGCGGGAGGGCCTCCGCGCCCGCATGCATGACGGCGCTCATCGCCTGCGCGGCCGACATCTTCCCGGTACGGGGATGCCGCATGAACTCCAGGGCGGCTTCGAGCTGCTGGTCGTCCAGTTCCACCCACTGGCCCCGGAGCCGTACCAGCGGCGCCTTGAGCCGGGCCAGCTCCGCCAGTTCGTCCTCGTTGATGGGGTCGTCGCCGATCGCCAGATCCCACCGGAACTGCACGAGCTGCTGTAGTCCGAACCCGGACGGGGTGGCCGCACCCGCGTCCGCGGTGTCCTCCGACGTGGTGGTCAGCTTCAGGCCCAGCTTGGCCGAACCGGCCCAGGTCGGCAGCAGCACCCCGAACCCGGCCGCGTTGAGCAGGGGAGCGGCCTGCCGCAGGAACCGGAACGCCCCGGCGGTGTCCAGCGCCGCCTCGGCCGGTGCGGCCGTGTTCAATGCCTGCTTCATGTCGGGGAACAGCCGCAGCGCCCGGCCCAGCCCGGCGAGCAGTGTCTCCTCGGCGTCGATCAGCGCCGCCTCGCCGGACCAGACCGAGGCGGCCGACACCAGCAGGCTCAGGTCCTCGGTGCCCTGCAGTGCGAACTCCACCCGCCAGAGGTCGTTGTCCTGCTCCTCGGGCTCGTCCTGTATCCCGTCGTCCCAGGCCTCGTCGTTCCAGGGCTCGTCGTTCCAGTCCTGGGCGGCGGCCGGGTCCAGGATCAGGGACTTGGCACCCGGCTCGATCAGCCGGAAGCAGACCCGCAGCGGACCGGACGGCTTGCGTGCGGCCCTGGCCCAGGCCGCCAGTTCGGCGATGAGATCATCGGCATCGTCCTTGATCTCACGAGCCACGTGCGGGGAGGGGCCGGTGAGCGCCGCAAGCCACCGCTCGGCCAGGGGCAGCCGATCCGGCACCTTGCCCTTGCGCTCGGGTAGCAGCGGATGCGCCGCCACTCCCCGTACGGCCGTGTCGACCAGCCCGTCCAGCGCCTCCCGCAGCACCTGTCCGGCGGGCTGGCCGCCCTCGGCCGCCCGGGCTGCCGAGGGCATCGCGGTCGCCAGCTCACGGAAGCGTGGCGCGTCGTCCAGCACCGGCCGCCACCTGGCGGTGAGGTCCCCGTCCTCCCGCAGCAGCGCCGGTAGCACCTGCCCGCGCCGCACCAGTTCGGCCGCCTCTTCGCCGATCAGGGAGAAGAACCGCAGGTCGGTCCCCGGGATGACGTCGGCGATCTCCTCGGCGGCCTGCAGCAGCGCCATCGCCTGAAACGGCGCCAGCAGCAGCGCCGGCACCAGCCAGGCGCTCAGCTCGGGCTCGCCCTCGTAGGGTTCCGGGCCCAGCTCGGGGGAGGGCAGCGGGTGGCCGTTGCCGGTGGGCAGCAGCATGGTCAGCTTGATGCGGGGCGCCATCCGCACGTACGGCTCGTACGACGTTGCGGTGAAGTCGGTGGTGGCGTAAGGGTGCAGGCCCGCCGTCGCGGCGTCGTAGGGCCCGGAACGTTCGGCCCACAGGCAGAGCGCCCCGCCATGCCAGGTGGCGTGTGCGACAAGCATGAGTTGGAGTCCCCGAGATCACAGGTGGTAGGGCCGATCCGAAAACTACCAGCGCGGCCGCCGCTCCCGTGACCCGAACAACGCCGCACGCCACCCTTTGTCAGCTCGGCGGCCGGCGGCGGTAGAGCCAGAGGGCGACGGCGCCGGTGATGGCCGCGGTCACCGGGAAGATGAGCTCCCAGTCGGCCTGCGTCCCGCCGGACGAACCGGGCGTCCGCTGCACGTGCTGCGACGTCGCGGAGCGGCTGAGGGCCGAGGCCGCCGGGGTGACCAGGGTGCCGACCGGGGTGACCTTGCCGTCCGCGCGGAAGCCCCAGTCGAGCAGCTTCTTGGCATCCGCCCAGAACACGTTCGCGGAGTGCATCTGGGCGATGATGATCGTGTGGCCGTTCCGGTGGGCGGCGCCCACGAAGTTCTGGCCCGCCGCGGTGGTGAAGCCGGTCTTGCCGCCGATCATGCCCGGGTACGCCAGCGCCCCCGCGAGTAGCTTGTCGTGGGTGGTGAGGGTCTTTTTGGGCGGGAAGGCGGCCTTGGTCGTCCCGATGTACTTGACGAAGGCGGGGATGGACAGGCCCTGCCGGAAGATCAACGCCAGGTCGTACGCGGAGCTGTGCTGGTCCTTGACGGTCAGCCCGAGATCGTTGTCCAGCCCGTTCGGGCTCCCCGCGAGAGTGTCGTCCGCGCCGAGCTGCTTGGCCTCCGCGTTGAGGGCCGCGACCGTGCGGGTGAATCCGCCACCGGCCTGGGCCACCGCGAGCGCCGCGTCGTTGGCGGAGATCATCAGCATCGCGCGGAACAGATCCTGAACCCGGTACGTCCTGGCCGTGCTCAGCCCGACGATGGTGGGCACGACGGCGACGGTCTGCTTCGTCGGTCGTACCAGGGCGTCCGGGTTCAGCTTCGGGATCATGGTGACCGAGGTCAGGGTCTTGAGCGTGCTGGCTGGTAGATAGCGGCCATGTGGGTCCTTGGCGGCCAGCACCTGCCCGGTGTCCGCGTCGGCGATCACATACGACGACGCGGCCACGCTGGGCAGTGCGGGAGCGGCCCGGTCGACCACCACCCCGCTGCCGCCCAGCAGCGAGCCGCCGGCCACGCTGCGCTCGGCCGCCTGCGCGGGGACGGCGAGAAGGGCCGCGGCGGCCAGCACAGCGCCTCCCGCCGCACCCGCGCGGATCAAGGCCTCAGCGCCGGGTTCGCCGGATCGAGCAGCCCCCGGGACTTCAGGTCGGCATGCAGCGGGAGCTGGTCCGGGTAGTGGCCCCAGAGGTTGTCGCCGTCGTGGATCCCGAGACGGCCGAGCAGCTGCCGCTGGATCGGGGTCAGGTCGCCGCCGGGGATCTCGTCACGGCCGGCGATCCAGCGGTAGGTGTAACCGAAGAACACCGCCTTACGGGTGACCGTCGAGTGGTTGTCGGACCGGGCATGCCAGAGCCGCCGGTCGAAGAAGACCGCGTCGCCGGGGTCGGCGGTCACCTCGATGGCGGCTTCCGGGTCCGGCCACGGTACGTCCCGGCTGGGCGGCCCGTCGATCCGGTTGGTCCGGTGGCTGCCCGGGACGACCATGAAGTTGCCGCGTCCGGGCTGGGAGACGTCCGACAGCCAGTACGCCAGCTTCACCGACAGGCGGGGCCGTGGATCGGTCTCGATCTCCCGGTTCTGCCGCCCGCCGTCCTGGTGCCATTCGAAGCGGAACGGCCGTGGCTCGGTCAGCGGCGGGTGGACGTCCAGGTGCGAGTGGTAGACGTGGATGTTCCACCCGAGCATCGACCAGACCAGCGGGAACGTCGCGGGATTGTCGACGAGGCCGGCCATTTCGGGGCAGTTCGCCACCGCGCTGAGCAGATGCATCGAGTCAGGGTAGGAGGTCCTTGCGTACACCTGGTCCAGCGCATCGGTGTAGAAGTCCACCTCGTCCGGCGACAGTGCGCCGCGGATGACCAGATAGCCGTCCCGCTCGAACTGAGCTCGCTGCCCAGCCGTCATCTCCGAGACGGATTCCAGTGTCCCCTGCCGCACAGTCATCATGTTCCCTTTCGTCGATCCACACCCCTCAAAAGGCCGTCCAGGTCAACGTCGGCCGGAGTCCGGCCCCGCACGTTGCGCGAACGGCTGGGACCGGGGTGTAGCGGGAGGCTGCCGGGCCCAGATGAGAGAAGGATGGGCGAACATGAAAGAGCTCCTCATGTCTTGATGAGGAGCTCTTTCGAGGGCGACGACCGGATGTCAGCCGAGGTGGGCCACGGCTCGCTCCTCTGCGTCGAGTTGCTGTGGCGTGGCCGTGATGAGCAGCGCGGTGAAGATGCCCGCCGCGAACAGGAACATCGAGCTCCACGCGAAGGCCGTGGTGAAGCCGTGCACTGCCGCTCCGGCGCGCGCGGCCGGGGACGGGCCGTGCGAGACCAGGTAGCTCGCCGTCGCCGATGCGGCGATGGTGTTCAGCAGTGCGGTGCCGAGTGAGCCGCCGATCTGCTGCGTGGTGTTGACCAGGGCGCTGGCCACGCCCGCGTCCCGGTTCTCGACGCCGATCAGCGCGGTGTTGGAGAGCGGCACGAAGACCAAGCCCAGGCCGAGGGCCAGGACGATGATCGCGGGCAGCACGTGCGTGGTGTACGCCGTGGTCGGGGTGATCTGGGTCAGCCAGAGCATTGCGCCGGTGGCCATGGTGAATCCGGCCATCATGATGGGCCGGGGGCCGAACCGGGGCAGCAGCGAGCTGGCGGTGCCCGCCGCGACGATCACTCCGGCGGAGAACGGCAGGAAGGCGAAGCCGGACTTGAGCGCCGAGTAGCCGAGGATGCCCTGGAAGTAGTACGTCAGGAACAGGAACATCCCGAACATGCCCACACCGGTGAGCAGCGAGGCCAGGAACGCTCCACCGCGGTTGCGCTCGGTGAGGACGCGCATCGGCAGCAGCGGGTTCTTGGAACGTATTTCGACCAGGACGAACGAGACCAGCAGGACACCGGCCGCGATCAGGTAGAGGTACGTCTGCGGTGAGCTCCAGCCGTGCGTCCCCGCCTGGGTGAAGCCGTACACCAGCGTCACCAGGCCGGAGGTGGACAGCAGGGCGCCTGGGATGTCGTACTGCGTCCGGCCGGTGGCCTTGCTCTCGCTCAGAATCCTGATGGCGGCGACCGCCGCGAGGATCGCGATCGGGATGTTGACGAACAGGCACCAGCGCCAGTCGAGGTACTGGGTGAGGACCCCACCGGCGATCAGGCCGATCGCGGCGCCACCACCGGCGATCGCGCCGTACACGCCGAAGGCCCTGGCGCGTTCCTTCGCGTCGGTGAACGTGACGGTCAGCAGCGACAGCGCGGCGGGCGCCAGGATCGCGCCGAACGCGCCCTGCAGGCCTCTCGATGCGAACAGCATGCCCTGGTTCGCGGCGGCACCGCCGAGCGCCGAGGCGGCGGCGAAGCCGAGCAGTCCGATGATGAACATGCGCTTGCGTCCGACATAGTCGGCGATCCGGCCGCCGAGCAGCAGGAATCCGCCGAACGCCAGGGTGTACGCGGTGATGATCCACTGGCGGTTGGCGTCGGAGATGCCCAGGTCGGCCTGGGCCGACGGCATCGCGATGTTCACGATGGACGCGTCGAGCACCACCATCAACTGGGCGATCGCGATCACGCCCAGCGCCATCCAGCGACGGGGATCGGCGCCGGCGGCGAACGAGTCCGCCTTGTTCGCCTCTATGGTCTGGGATGCCAAAGCAGTCTCCAAGGGGGTCGGTTGAGATAGCGGTTCCGGGCGGCCGGAAGCCGCTGGGAGCACATCAGGATCAATCGCGGCAGGATCTGCCAGGTGCGGCAACAAGCCCTTGAGCAGCGGGAATTCCCCGTACGGATGAGACATGGCGCACATCAGGTTTTCTGGTGAACCGGCGATTCGTGCTTGACCCGGTCGGCCGAACGCGCACGGAGATCGCTTGACCGACTGGAGAGCACTGCTCTTGACGGTCGAGACCGGATGGTGTTCACTGATCTTAAGAGAGAGCGATGCTCTCAAGAGTGAAGGAGACTCCAGTGACCACAGACGCCCGCTACCTGCAGCCCGGCCGCGCAGACATGATCTTCAACAGGGTCGTCGCCCGGATGACCAGGCTCGGCGTCAGCCTCTGGGGCTCCAGGGTCCTCTACGTCCGAGGACGTACCACCGGCGAGTGGAAGACCAATCCGGTGAACCTGCTCACGGTCGAGGGTGAGCGCTACCTGGTCGCCCCGCGCGGCGTCACCCAATGGGTGCGCAACATCCGTGTCGCCGGCGGTGGTGAACTGCACGTCGGCCGCCGGTCCGAGCCGTTCACCGTGACCGAACTCGCCGACGAGGACAAGCCGGCCGTGCTCCGGGCCTACCTGAAGCGCTGGGCCTGGGAGGTCGGCCGGTTCTTCGAGGGCATCGACGCAGGCTCGTCCGAGGAGGATCTGCTCCGCACCGCCCCCGGCTTCCCCGTCTTCCGCGTCACCACCGCCCGCAGCTGACGTGGTGGTGATCGATACCCTCGACGGACAGGGTCCGCACGGCTCGCAGGGTCCTCTCAAGGGTTCTCTCAACGGTTGAGGAGATGTCGATGGGTGAGTTCGTACGGGTCGAGGCCGAGAATGGCATCGCGACCATCCGGCTCGACCGGCCGAAGATGAACGCCATCGACGCGCAGTTGCAGACCGAGCTGATCGAGGCCGCGCGGGAGGTCTCCGCCGATGGCTCGGTCCGTGCGGTGATCTTGTACGGCGG
>JAOPYM010000372.1 GCA_025964615.1 Actinomycetes bacterium | reverse complement strand
GTCGGCCTGGCGTCCTTCCTCGTCTGGCAGCACCACCTGTTCGATAGCGGGATCAACCCGGACATGCGACCGCTGTTCATGCTGACCACCGAAATCATCTCGATTCCGACCGGGTTCATCTTCCTCGTCGCCATGGGGACGTTCTGGAAGGCCAAGATCAGGTTCTCCATCCCGATGCTGTTCGCGCTGGCCTTCTACTTCAACTTCCTGTTCGGCGGCATCAGCGGCGTGTTCCTGTCTGACGTTCCCGCGGACACGACCGAGCACGGCTCCTTCTTCGTGATGGCACACTTCCACTACACGATCATGGGCGGCCTGATCTTCGCGTTCTTCGGCGGGCTGTACTACTGGCTGCCCAAGATGACCGGGCGGACCCTGGACCAGCGGCTCGGGAAGATCCACTTCTACACGATGTTCGTCTTCTTCAACTCGACGTTCCTGCCGCTGTTCGCGGTCGGCCTCATGGGGCAGCCGCGCCGGGTCTTCACCTACGCCCACCAACTGCAGACGCTCAACGAGTGGGTGTCGATCTCGGCCTTCCTGCTCGGCGGCTCGATGGTCGTCTTCGTGGTCAACCTGCTCTGGACGATGGTGATCGACCCGAAGCCGGCCGAGGCCAACCCGTGGCGGTCCCGTGGCCTGGAATGGCAGACCACCTCACCGCCGCCGCCCGCGAACTTCGCCCGGATCCCGGTCGTGCTCTCGGGCCCCTATGAATACGGCGTGCCCGGCGCGCCGGCCGTCGCCGACCTGGACCCGCCGCTCGGGGCCCTGTCCGGTGGCGCTCTGTCCGGTGGCCCGGCCCCGGTGGAGGGATGACGATGACCGATACCGTGTCCTGGACGCCCGAGGACCGCGACGCCGAAGAGGCCGAATACCACCACCAGGCCGCGCTGTACGCGGCTTGGACCGGATCGCGGCTGCTGATCGGTGCGCTTTCGTTCCTGTTCGGCGCGTTCGCGTTCGCCTACTTCTATCTCCGGTCGCTGAACTCGCACGGCATGTGGCGGCCGAAGGGCCTGCACCATCCCGCGCTCTGGCTGGGCACGCTCATCATGGCCCTGGTCGTGGCCAGCGCGGCCGTGCAAGCGCTGTCGGTGCTGCGGCTCAAACGCGGCGGGTCGAACGGTACCTGGCGGCGGGGTGCCCTGGCCGCGCTGGGGTTCGGGCTCGTGGCCGTCGGGCTGCAGATCTACCAGCTCCTGCATCTCAAGTTCTTCCCCGGCAGTTCGGGCTTCTCGAGCCTGTTCGCCGGCTTCTTCCCGGTCTACGTCCTGGTGATCTTCCTTGCGCTGTGCCGCCTGGAGATCCTGATCGCGGAGTCAGGCCGCATGGGGCGCGGGGACACCATGGATCTGCAGCGCTTCCAGGCCTCGCTGAGCGCTTTCACCTCGATGTGGAACTTCCTCGCCGCGGTCGCCGTCGTGGCATGGGTCCTGTTCTACCTGGCGGTCTGATGAGCCTGGTGCTCGGCCACTGGTCCGCCGACTGGCTGGTGCTCATCCCGTACTCGGTCATCGTGGCGCTGCACCTGACCGGGTTCGCCAGGATGCGGGCGGCCGCCCGGGAACCGGACAGGGACCTGGCCCGGCAGGCGGCGGTCTTCCAGGCCGGGCTGGCGGCGGTGCTGATCGCCTTCGTCTCGCCGATCGACTACTGGTCCGGCCAGTACCTCTGGATCCATATGATCCAGCATCTGCTGCTCGTCGTGGTGGCCTGCCCGCTCATCGTGCTCGGTGCCCCCTGGCTGGTCGTGCTGCGGGCGATTTCCCGGCCCGTGCGGCAGCGGCTCGGCAGGGCCGTCCTGCTCGAGGGCCGGCCACTCGCGATCCGGCGCGCGCTGCGCGGCGCCGCACGCCCGGTGCCGGTCGCGCTTGCCTTCAACCTCACCTGGTGGCTCTGGCACCTGCCGGCCCTGTACGACCTCGCGCTGCGGTACACCGCCGTGCACTACCTGGAGCACGCCACCTATCTGGCGACCGGGCTCGCACTCTGGTTGCAGCTGATCGGCTCGCACCCGTGGAGCCCGCCGCTCAGTCCGCTCCGGCGCGCGCCGATCATCTTCTTCACCGCCGTCTCGAACTGGGTCATGGCGATCCTGCTCGGGTTCAGCACGACCCCCTGGTATCCCGCCTACGCCCAGGTCGCGCATGGGGCCTTCTCGGCGGGCGCCGACCAGCAACTCGCCGCCGCCGTCATGTGGGTCGGCATGGAGCCGTCCTTCGTCGTGGCCCTGGTGTTCGTGCTCAACACCTGGCTGCGCGAGGAGGAGAACGACCTGTCCGCGCTCCTGCGCCGTCCCCGGACATCGGGATGGCACTGAACCTGGAGGTGATCTCGTGGTGATCGACACGCCGGGTGGCGCGATCTTCACGTTCGTGTTCCCGCTGGTCCTGTTCGCCGTGGTCTCCCTCTGGCTCTACCTGCGACGCAACGCCTACCCCGGGCCCGTTCCCGTGCGGCCTCCGAAGCCGGAGCCGGGCCCGGTCGAGCCCTCCTCGGACCAGGGCTGAGATGGCCGCTCTTCAGGTGGCCCGCTCGTATGTCGCGCTCACCAAACCCAGGATCATCGAGCTGCTGCTTGTCACGACCATTCCCACCATGCTGCTGGCCGGGCACCGGCTGCCCGCGCCCGGCCTGCTCGCGGCCACCGTGGCGGGCGGCTGGCTGGCTGCCGGCAGCGCCAACACGATCAACTGCTTCCTGGACCGCGACATCGACGCGAAGATGGGCCGTACCAGGAAACGGCCGCTGGCCACCGGGGCCATCCGCCCTGGCCCGGCGCTCGCGTTCGGTATCGCGCTGGGCATGGCAGCCACGGTGCTGCTCGGGGTGCTGGTCAACCCGCTCGCCGCCGCCCTCGCGGATGCGGCGATCCTGTTCTACGTTCTGGTCTACACCCTGGCGCTCAAGCGCCGCAGCGCCTCCAACATCGTGATCGGCGGCGCGGCCGGGTGCTTCCCGGTCCTGGTGGGCTGGGCGGCCGTGACCGGTTCGGTGGGCCTGCCGGCGATCATCTTGTTCGCCGTCGTGTTCTTCTGGACGCCGCCGCACTTCTGGGCGCTGGCCATGCGGTTCCGCGCGGACTACGCCGCTGCGGAGGTCCCGATGCTGCCCGTGGTAGCCCCGGCGGGCACGGTGGTGCGCAAGATCCTCTGGTACTCGTATGCGATGGTCGGGGCGACGCTCGCCCTCACGCCGTACGCGGGCCCCGTCTACGCGGTCTGTGCGCTGGGGCTCGGCGGCTGGTTCCTCGCCGAGGCGCACCGGCTCCCGGCTCGGGTACGGGCCGGACAGGAGGTCCGGCCGATGCGGCTGTTCCACCTCTCGATCACCTACCTGACCCTGCTCTTCGCGGTGGTCGCCGGAACCGCCCTGCTGCCGGGAGGCTGGCGCTGACCCTCCAGGAAAGCTGACCCTCCAGGAAATCAGAGCGACAGACCAGGCGGTGTGTCGCTACGGTGTACCACGGCCGGAAATCATCTGTGCCATACATATTTGCGTGTCACGCAATAATGTGTAAAGTGGGGACATGGAGGACGGGGGGCTGCGAGCCCGCAAGAAGCTCGCCACCCGTGAGGCTTTGAGCCGGGCCGCGCTGCGGCTCGCGCTCGAACGGGGGCTGGAGAACGTGCGGGTCGAGGACATCGCGGCGGCCGCGGGAGTCTCGCCCCGGACCTACAACAACTACTTCTCCAGCCGGGAAGAGGCCATCTGCGCGCTGCGGTCCGAGCGGGCGGACCGGATCGCGGCGGCGCTCCGGGCCCGGCCCGCCGGTGAGCCGCTGCGCGACGCGGTCATCACGGCGATGCGGGAGTACGTCGGGGACCAGGAACCGGACAAGGCCGCGATCCAGATGATGCTCTCCGCGCCGAGCCTGCGCGGCGAGTTCTACAAGGGGGTCGTCGCGCTCGAGGCACCGCTGGCCGAGGCCATCGCGGACCGGATCGGCGCCGACCCCGCATGTGACCTTCGCCCCCGGGTACTGGCCGCCGCCGTGTCCGGGGCGGTTCGGGTCGCCACCCACTTCTGGCTGCGTCCCGGCAGCACCGAGCCGTTCTCCGTGCTGCTGGGCGCCGCCCTTGACGAACTTTTGACCTGAGGATCGAGGAGAGAGAGCCCCCCGTGCTGATCCGACTGCTGCGTGTGCACCTGCGCCCGTACCGCAAACCCATAGCGCTGGTCGTCGTGCTGCAGTTGGTACAGACCCTGGCCACCCTTTACCTGCCCACCCTCAACGCCGACATCATCGACACCGGTGTGGTCAGGGGCGACACCGGCTACATCCTGAGCACCGGCGGGGTGATGATCGCGGTGTCACTGGTGCAGATCGCCTGCTCGGTCACCGCGGTGTACTTCGGCGCCCGGACCGCGATGGCGCTCGGCCGTGACATCCGGGGCGCGCTGTTCGACCGGGTCCAGTCGTTCTCCGCGCGGGAGGTCGGGAAGTTCGGCACACCGTCGCTGATCACCCGGACCACCAACGACGTCCAGCAGGTGCAGATGCTGGTGGTGATGACGCTGACCATGATGGTCGCGGCGCCCATCATGATGGTCGGCGGCATCCTGATGGCGCTCAACCAGGACGTCAAGCTGTCCTCCCTGCTGGTGATCATCGTGCCGGTGCTCGGTGTGGTCATCATGCTGCTGATCTCCCGGATGCGGCCGCTGTTCCGGCTCATGCAGGAGCGGCTCGACCGGGTCAACCAGGTGCTCCGTGAGCAGATCACCGGTATCCGGGTGATCCGGGCCTTCGTCCGGGACGGCCGGGAGACCGAGCGGTTCCAGGTCGCCAACGACGAGCTGACGGACGTGTCGCTGGGTGTGGGACGGCTGATGGCCTTCATGTTCCCGCTGGTGATGCTGGTGGTGAACGTCTCCAGCGTCGCGGTCCTCTGGTTCGGCGGGCACCTGATCGACAGTGGTTCGATGAAGGTCGGGGCGCTGACCGCGTTCCTCAGCTATCTGATGCAGATCCTCATGTCGGTGATGATGGCCACCTTCATGTTCATGATGGTGCCGCGCGCCGAGGTATGCGCGGAACGCATCCAGGAGGTGCTGGAGACCGACACCAGTGTCGTGCCGCCCGCCGAGCCGATCCCGCTCACCGGGGCGCGCGGCAACCTGGAGCTGCGCGAGGTGGAGTTCGGCTACCCGGGCGCGGAGGAGCCGGTGCTGAAGGGCGTCGACCTGGTCGCCCGGCCGGGTGAGATCACCGCCGTCATCGGGAGTACGGGCAGCGGTAAGACGACGCTGCTCGGGCTGGTGCCGAGGCTGTTCGACGTCACCGGCGGGAGCGTGCTGGTGGACGGCGTGGACGTACGATCGCTCGCCCCTGAAGTGCTGTCGACCGTCGTCGGGTTCGTACCGCAGCGGCCGTACCTCTTCTCCGGGACCGTCGCGTCCAACCTGCGGTACGGGCGGCCGGACGCCACCGACGAGGAACTCTGGCACGCACTGGAGATCGCCCAGGCCCGCGGCTTCGTGGAGCGGATGGAGGGCGGGCTCGAGGCGAAGATCGCGCAGGGCGGCACCAACGTGTCCGGCGGTCAGCGGCAGCGGCTGGCCATCGCCCGCACGCTCGTCCGCAGGCCAGAGGTCTACCTGTTCGACGACTCGTTCTCCGCGCTCGACTACGCCACCGACGCGGCGCTACGAGCCGCGCTCACCGCCGAGACCGCCGAGGCGACCGTAGTGATCGTCGCGCAGCGGGTCAGCACCATCAGGCACGCCGACCGGATCGTGGTCCTCGACGAGGGCCGCGTCGTCGGCACCGGGACGCACAGTGAACTGATGGGCACCAATGAGACCTATCGGGAGATCGTGCTCTCCCAGCTCACAGAGCAGGAGGCGGCGTGACTACCCCGAATGGTGAGCGGCCGACCCCGGCCAGAGGGCCTGGACCGGCTCCGGCCGGGATGGGCCGCGGACCTGCGGCCTGGATGAACGGGCCGTCGGTGGAGAAGCCGCTGAACTTCCGCGGCTCCCTCGGACGGCTGCTGAACACCTTGCGGCCGGAGCGCCCGCTGATGTTCACCGCGCTGCTGCTCGGTGTGTCCAGCGTCGCGCTGTCGGTGTTCGGCCCGCGCATTCTGGGCCAGGCCACCGACCTGATCTTCGGTGGAGTGATCGGCCGTACGATCCCGGCGGGCGTCACCCAGGCGCAGGCGGCCGCGCGGCTGCGCGCGCATGGGCAGGGGACACAGGCGGACATGGTCGCGTCCATGTCGCATGTGGTGCCGGGGCACGGCATCGACTTCGGGCAGGTCGGCAAGGTCCTGCTGATCGTGCTCGCGATCTACGTGGGCGCGTCGCTGCTCAGCCTGATGCAGGGGCGGCTCATCGCCAACCTGGTGAACCGGTCGATGTACCGGTTGCGCGAGCAGGCCCAGGCCAAGCTGTCCCGGCTGCCGCTCAGCTACTTCGACCGGCAGCCGCGCGGCGAGGTGCTCAGCCGGGTCACCAACGACATCGACAACCTGGCACAGACCCTGCAGCAGACCCTCGGCCAGCTGGTCATCTCGCTGCTGACCATCGTCGGCGTGCTGGCCATGATGCTCTGGATCTCGCCGCTGCTCGCCGTGGTCGCGCTGGTCACCGTGCCGATCTCGGTGGTCGTCGCAGGCCGGATCGGCAAGCGCGCCAAGCCTCAGTTCATCAAGCAGTGGGCCACCACCGGGCGGCTCAACGCGCACATCGAGGAGATGTTCACCGGGCACTCCCTGGTCAAGGTCTTCGGCCGGCAGAAGGAGTCCGCCGAGACCTTCCGCGACCACAACGAGACGCTGTACGCGGCGAGCTTCAAGGCGCAGTTCATCTCCGGGATGATCCAGCCCACCATGATGTTCGTCGGCAACCTCAACTACGTGCTGGTCGCGGTGGTCGGCGGGCTGCGGGTCGCCTCCGGATCGCTGTCGCTCGGCGAGGTACAGGCGTTCGTGCAGTACTCGCGGCAGTTCACCCAGCCGCTCACCCAGGTGGCCAGCATGGCCAACCTGCTGCAGTCCGGCGTCGCCTCGGCCGAACGGGTCTTCGCGCTGCTCGACGCGCAGGAGCAGGAACCCGACCCGCTGGAGCCGCAGCGGCCCGCCGACGTACACGGCAAGGTCGAGTTCCAGCACGTCTCGTTCAGTTACAGCCCGGAGACCCCGCTGATCGAGGACCTGTCGCTCTCGGTGCAGCCGGGCCAGACCGTGGCCATCGTGGGGCCGACCGGGGCGGGCAAGACCACGCTGGTCAACCTGCTGATGCGCTTCTACGACGTCACCGGCGGGCGGATCACGCTCGACGGGGTCGACATCGCCGCCATGTCCCGGGAGGAACTGCGGTCCAAGACCGGCATGGTGCTGCAGGACGCCTGGCTGTTCGGCGGCACCATCGCGGACAACATCGCGTACGGCGCGTTCGGGGCGTCCCGGGAGCGGATCGTCGAGGCGGCCCGCGCCACCCACGTCGACCACTTCGTCCGGACCCTGCCGGACGGCTACGAGACCGTACTGGACGACGAGGGAGACAACGTCAGCGCCGGTGAGAAGCAGCTCATCACCATCGCCCGGGCGTTCCTGGCCGAGCCCGCCATCCTCATCCTGGACGAGGCGACGAGCTCGGTGGACACCCGGACGGAGGTGCTGATCCAGCGGGCGATGAACTCGCTGCGCGAGGGCCGGACCAGCTTCGTCATCGCGCACCGCCTGTCGACCATCCGCGACGCGGACCTGATCCTCGTCATGGAGTCCGGGCGCATCGTCGAGCAGGGCACGCACAACGAACTGGTCAAGGCCGAAGGCGCCTACCAGCGCCTGTACCAGGCCCAGTTCGCACAGGCCGTCGCGGAGGTGGACTGACCCGGCGTCCCGATCCCGGGCGAGGCGGGATCGGGACGCGTTCAGCCCGTCGTCATCAGATAGAGCAGTCCTGTCATCGTCGAGGACGAGACGATCTCCCCCCGGGCGATCAGCGCCGGGGCCGACGCGATCGGCACCCACTCGACCCGCTCGGCCTCGACATCGGTCGGCGGCCCCACCTGACTCGCCCCGTCCGCGCGGAAGATGTGATGCACGCCATCGGTGAGCCCCGGCGACGGCCGTACGTCCAGGAGGTGGGTGAGGGGGCCCGGCCGCCACCCCGTCTCCTCCAGGACCTCCCGCGCCGCGGCCTCGGCAGGCTCCTCGCCGGCCTCGATCCGCCCGCCGGGCAGTTCCCACCCCCAGACATCCGGGATGAAACGATGGCGCCAGATCAGCAGCACCTGCTGCCGGTCATCGACGCAGAAGGCCCCGGCCGCCGGCCGGAGCCGGACCAGATGGTGGTCGAACCTGCGCCCGTCGGGCAACTCGACGTCGGCCAGCTTCACATCCAGCCAGGGACTGCTGTACACGGCTCGTTCGCCATGGAGCTTCCACCGCATGTCTTGTCCCTCTCCGCGAGTCTCTACCCGGACGCTACCCATTCCGGGTATCACTGGGCGGATAGGGTCGAGATCACTCGGCGACCTGAGGGAGGGGCATGGGAGTGACCATCGAGAACGAGGCCGGCGACCGGGTCTGGACGGTGCCGAACGCGCTCAGTCTCGCCCGGTTGCTCGGCGTGCCGCTCTTCCTGTGGCTGGTGCTCGCCCACCACGACTGGTGGGCGCTGGGCGTCCTGGTGGTCGCGGGGGCCTCGGACTGGCTGGACGGCAAGCTCGCCCGCGCGTGGAACCAGACCAGCAGGCTCGGCGCCATACTGGACCCGGCGGCGGACCGGCTCTACATCCTGGCCACGCTGATCGGGCTCACCGTGCGGCACGTCATCCCGCTCTGGCTGCCCATTCTGCTCATCTCCCGCGAGCTGTTCATGGCGATCCCGCTGGGCATGGTGCGGCACAAGGGGTACGGCGCGTTCTCGGTCCACTTCATCGGCAAGGCCGCGACGATGAATCTGCTCTACGCCTTCCCGCTCCTGCTGCTGGGCGACCATACTGGGACCTACGCCACCGTGGCAAAGATCACCGGTTGGGCGTTCGTGATCTGGGGAACGGGCCTTTACTGGTGGGCGGCCGGCCTCTACGCCGTCCAGGCATACCAGCTGCCAGAGGCCTACCGAGTGGCGGAGGAATAACTCAATGAAGGCCGTCGTCATGGCGGGCGGGGAGGGCACCCGGCTCCGGCCGATGACCGCCAACCAGCCCAAACCACTCCTCCCGGTCATCAACCGGCCGATCATGGAACACGTGCTGAGGCTGCTCAAACGGCACGGCTTCACTGAGACCGTCGTCACCGTCCAGTTCCTCGCGGCTTTGATCCGCAACTACTTCGGGGACGGTGAGGAGCTCGGGATGACCCTGAGCTACGCGACGGAGGAGATCCCGCTCGGCACCGCGGGCAGCGTCAGGAACGCCCAGGAGGCCCTGCGGGACGACCGGTTCCTGGTGATCTCCGGCGACGCGCTCACCGACATGGACCTGACCGACATGGTGCGCTTCCACAAGGAGAACGGCGCGCTCGTCACGATCGGGCTCAAGCGGGTGCCCAACCCGCTGGAGTTCGGGATCGTCATCGCTGACGACGACGGCCGGATCCAGCGCTTCCTGGAGAAGCCCACCTGGGGCCAGGTGTTCTCCGACACGGTCAACACCGGCATTTACGTGATGGAGCCCGAGGTACTCCAGCGGGTCGCCGAGGGCGAGTCCGTGGACTGGTCCAGCGACGTGTTCCCCAAACTGCTGGCCGAGGGCGCGCCCCTCTACGGGTACGTGGCCGACTGTTACTGGGAGGACGTCGGCACCCACGAGAGCTACCTCAAGGCCCAGGCCGACATGCTCTCCGGCCGGGTCGACATCGAGATCGACGGGTTCGAGGTCTCACCGGGAGTGTGGGTCGCTGAGGGCGCCGAGGTCGACCCCGAGGCGATCCTCAAGGGCCCGCTGTACGTGGGGGACTATGCCAAGGTCGAAGCCGGGGCGGAACTGCGCGAGTTCACCGTGCTAGGCAGCAACGTGGTCGTCAAGGAGGGTGCGTTCCTGCACCGCGCCGTCGTGCACGACAACGTCTTCGTGGGGCCGTTCACCAACCTGCGCGGCTGTGTGGTCGGCAAGAACACCGATGTCATGGCCGGGGCCAGGATCGAGGAGGGCGCGGTCGTCGGTGACGAGTGCGTCATCGAGGCCGAGGCGTACATCTCCAGCGGGGTCAAGGTCTACCCGTTCAAGACCATCGAGGCCGGCGCGGTCGTCAACGCCAGCGTCATCTGGGAGTCCAGAGGCCAGCGCAGCCTGTTCGGCCCGAGAGGCGTGTCGGGCCTGGTCAACGTCGAGATCACCCCGGAACTGGCCGTCCGGCTGAGCAGCGCCTACGCCACGACCCTGAAGAAGGGCACGACCGTGGTCACCGCCCGGGACGCCTCCCGGGCGGCGCGCACCCTCAAACGGGCCGTGATCAGCGCGCTCACCGCCAGCGCCATCAACGTGGCGGACCTGGAGGCCTGCCCGCTGCCGATGGCCAGGTTCGAGACGGCCAGGGAGGACTGCACCGGCGGCATCTTCATCCGGACCACCCCCGGTGACCCGCAGGGCGTCGACATCATCTTCCTGGACGAGGACGGCGCCGACCTCTCGCTAGCCGCGCAGCGGAAGCTGGAACGGGTCTACGGGCGCCAGGAGTACCGCAGGGCCTTCCCCGGCGAGATCGCGGAACTCAGCTACCCGGTCCGGACCATCGAGTCGTACACCAGGGACATGCTGCGCCGGGTGGACATGACCGGTGTCAGGGAGGCCGGGCTCAAGATCGTCCTGGACTGCGCCGGAGGCGTGTCGTCGCTGGTGCTGCCCACCCTGCTCGGCCGGGTCGGCGTGGACGTGCTGACCATGAACAACCGGCTCGACGAGGCCAAGCCCACCGAGACCCTTGCCGAGCGGATGCGCGACCTGCAACGTCTGGGCGAGCTGGTCTCGTCGGCCCGGGCGGCGTTCGGTGTCCGGTTCGACCCGGTGGGGGAGCGGATCTCGCTGGTCAACGAGAACGGCGAGCTGATCGGCGACGACCGCGCGCTCCTTGTCATGCTCGACCTGGTCGCGGCGGAGCGCCGTGGCGGGCGGGTCGCGCTGCCGGTCACCACCACCCGGGTGGCCGAGCAGGTCTGCCGTTTCCACGGAGTACGGGTCGAGTGGACCTCCACCTCGCAGGACGTCCTCACCAGGGCCGCGTCCGCCTCCGGCATCATCTTCGCGGGGGACGGCAGGGGCGGGTTCGTGCTGCCCGAGTTCAGCCCCACCGTGGACGGCATCGCCGCCTTCATCCGGCTGGTCGGCCTGGTGGCCAGGACCCGGCTGACGCTGTCGCAGATCGATCAGCGCATCCCCGAGGCGCATCTGCTCCGCCGGTCGGTGCCGACTCCGTGGGCGGCCAAGGGCAGTGTGATGCGGCACATCGTGGAGGCGGCAGGCGACCGGACCATCGACACCACCGACGGGGTACGGGTGGTCGAGGAGACCGGAGCCTGGGCGCTCATCCTGCCCGACCCGGCCGAGGCGGTCACCCACCTGTGGGCCGAGGGCCCCGACCGGGACGCCGCTCAGACCCTGCTCGCCGAGTGGGCCCACGTCGTGGAGAACGCGGGCACCCGGCTCTCGTGATCAACGGTTGGTCCCCGGCGGTGGGTGGAGTTGCCAGAATGTGCGGATGAGCGAGGAGCGGTGGGGGCGTCCGGACGCTTCGATGTCGCTGCTCGCCGACCTGTTCGCGGGCCGGGTGGCCGACCCCGGGTATGCGGAGGCGGCGGCACGGCGCGAGCCGGGCGCATCGCCCAGGCCGGGCCGGGCCGGGGTGTTCCTCGCGCTGCTCGTGGTCGGGCTGCTGCTCGTCGTGGCGGGGGCGCAGGTACGGCGGAGCGAACCGGCCCTGCAACGCCAGCGGGAACGGCTGATCGACGACATCCGCGCCCGTACCGCCGAGACCGACGGCCTGCAGCGGCGCCTGGACGGGCTGCGCGGGCAGACCGAGCGGCTGCGCGCCGCCGCACTGGCCCGCAGCGACGAGGGCCGCAGGGTGCGCGATGCGCTGAACCGGGCGGGTGCCGCCGCCGCCGCGCAGGCGGTGGACGGCTCTGCCCTGCAGGTCACCATCGACGACGATCCGGGCGGTTCCGTGGCCGGGCGGATCTACGATCAGGACCTGCAGCTCCTCGTCAACGGGCTCTGGGCGGCGGGCGCCAGGGCGATCGGTGTCAACGGGCAGCGGCTGACCGCGACGACGGCGATCAGGACGGCGGGCGCGGCGATTTTGGTCGACTACCGGCCGCTGACGCCGCCCTATGTGGTCACGGCGCTCGGCGACCCCGGGTCACTCGGCTCCGGGCTGACCGGGTCGGCGGCGGGAGACCGGTTCCGTATGCTCCACGACCGGTACCACACTCGCTTCGACGTCCATCAGGAGGGCGAGGCCCGGCTGCCCGCGGCCGAGGCCCTGCGACTCCGCTACGCCTCCCCGTTGGGTGAACCGTGATCGCTCTGATCGGCCTGGTGGCCGGTGTCGTGCTCGGCTTCGTGCTGGAGCCGACGGTGCCGCTGTGGCTGCAGCCCTACCTCCCGATCGCGATCGTGGCCGCGCTCGACGCCATGTTCGGCGGGGTACGCGCCAAACTGGACGGCATCTTCGACGACAAGGTCTTCGTCGTGTCGTTCCTCAGCAACGCCGTCATCTCGGCCATGATCGTCTTTCTTGGCGACCAGCTCGGCGTCGGGTCCCAGCTGTCCACCGGTGTGGTCGTCGTCCTCGGCATCCGGATCTTCTCCAACGCGGCGGCCATCCGCAGGAAGCTGCTGGGCGCATGAGGGCGCTCTTTGACCTGTTGCGGCCACGGGCCAGCCGGGGACAGCTGATCGGGGGAGTGCTCTGCCTGATCCTCGGGTTCGCGGTGGCCGCCCAGGTGCAGTCCAACGAGGCCGGCACCACGTTCGCGACCGCGCGCCAGGACGAGCTGGCCGGAATCCTGGCCGACCTGTCGCAGCGCTCGGACCGGCTGCGCGCCGACATCCGTGATCTCGAGGACACCAGGGCCAAACTGCAGCGGGACGGCCAGGGCGAGGCCGCGATGGCGGAGGCCCGCAGACGGGCCGCCACCTACGGCGTGCTCGCGGGAACGCTTCCCGCCGCGGGCCCGGGCATCGAGCTGGACATCGACGACCCGTCCCGCAGGGTCCTGTCCACCGTGCTGCTCAACGCGGTGCAGGAGCTGCGGGACGCCGGTGCGGAAGTGATCCAGATCAATGACATACGGGTCGGTGTGGACACGTTCTTCCTCGACCGTCCGGGTGGCGGCATCGAGATCGACCGCCGGCACCTGGACCCTCCCTACCGGTTCCTGGTGATCGGCGACGCCCACACCATGTCCACGGCGCTCAACATCCCCGGTGGCGTGATGAAGAGCATCCAGACCACCGGGGCCGCCGGATCGATCACCCAACGGGACCAGATCACCATTCGCGCGGTACGGTCTTCCTGACGGGGGTCATGAAAGCCGTTCGTTACCGCGCGGCGGCGTAGACCTGCGATCATCGTCAAAGGTAGCGTTGGGGCCAAGTTGACCCCCCCGGGCAATGCCCGCGTACCTAGCGGCAGCGGCCGTGGGCGCGGGACGAACAGCGGAAGCAGGCGTGCCACCGGGCGTGGCCCGGAGCACGTCCGATGGTAGGAGGCCGAGCCGATCTATGCCGAGCGTTTTCTGCACCCAGTGCGGTCACGCCAACCCGGATGGCGCCCGCTTCTGCTCCAACTGTGGCACACCGCTGGTTCGCGGCTTCGCCCACGCCGAAACACCCGGTGAATCCACATCGACGATCTCGCTGAGCGGGCTGGAGGCGGCCCTGGAGGCCGACCAGCAGCCCGATGCGCCGTCGGCGGACCAGTTCGCGGTCGAGGCGCTTCCCCCCGGCACCGCCCTTCTGGTGGTCCAGCGGGGCCCCAACGCGGGCAGCCGTTTCCTGCTCGACAAGGACCGCACCTCGGCCGGGCGCCATCCGGAGAGTGACATCTTCCTCGACGATGTCACCGTGTCCCGGCGGCACGCCGAGTTCTTCCGGCGCGGGACCGCCTTCTCCGTGCGAGATGTGGGCAGCCTCAACGGCACCTATGTGAACCGGGAACGGATCGACGAGGCGAGCCTTTCGGGTGGGGACGAGGTGCAGATCGGCAAGTTCCGGATCATGTTCCTGACCAACCCCCAGCACGGCCACTAGGAGGACGACGACCGGGGGGACGGCCATGAACGCGCACGCTGCACGGGCTCACATGACCATCGGCGACGTGCTCGGCCGGCTCCGCGGGGACTTTCCGGACATCACCATCTCCAAGATCCGGTTCCTGGAGGCGGAGGGCCTGATCGAGCCGGATCGCACGCCCTCCGGCTACCGGAAGTTCAGTCATGCCGACGTGGAACGCCTCCGGTTCATCCTTGCCGCACAACGGGACCAGTACCTGCCGCTCAGGGTGATCAAGGAGCAGCTGGCGGCCCGGGACCACGGAACCGATCCCGCGCCCCGCGCCCCGCGCACGCTGGTCGCGGCGGACGGCACGACCACGGGCCCTGACGTCCGCCTGACCCGCGGGCAGCTGATCGACGGGGCGGGCATCGATCCCGGGCTCCTCAGCCAGCTGGAGGAGTACGGGCTGATCCGGCGGATCGGCAACCACTACGACGGTGAGGCGCTGGCCATCGCCAGGACCGCTGCGGCGCTGGGCTCCTTCGGCTTCGAGGGGCGGCACCTGCGGGCGGTGAAGGCGGCCGCCGACCGGGAGATCGGGCTGATCGAGCAGGCGGTCGCCCCGCTCCTGCGGCAGCGTAGCCCCGGAGCCCATGGCCGGGCCGAGGAGACCGCCAGGGAGATCGCCGCACTGTCGGTGAAGATGCACGCGGCCCTGGTCTCCAGCGGCCTGCGGGAGAGTCTCAACGGTTAGTGCGAGGTGTAGTTTGGCCTCAAGGTCCAATGACGGTCCAGGGAGCAGCGGGGAGTCGCGGTGAAGCAGATGGAGGTCGTCGGCGTCCGGGTCGAGATGCCCTCCAATCAGCCGATCGTCCTGTTGAAGGAGTCGGGTGGCGATCGCTACCTGCCCATCTGGATCGGGGCCGTCGAGGCGACCGCGATCGCCTTCGCCCAGCAGGGGGTGCTGCCGGCCAGGCCGCTCACCCATGACCTCTTCCGGGACGTGCTCGACGCGCTGCAGGTCCAGCTCCGCACGGTGAACATCACGGCGCTGCGGGAGGGCATCTTCTTCGCCGACCTGATCTTCTCGAACGGCGTGGAGGTGAGCGCGCGGCCCTCGGACTCCATTGCCCTGGCGTTGCGCACAGGTGCCACCATCTTCGCCAGTGAGGACGTCCTGGAGGAGGCAGGGGTGTCGATTCCCGACGAGCAGGAGGACGAGGTGGAGAAGTTCCGCGAGTTCCTCGACACGATCTCGCCCGACGACTTCGGCCGATCGGGCTGATCACCCGCCGTGACGGCTTTCCCGGTGATCCGGTTCCGCCGCACGTAGATCGGGGTAGGAGACCAGTGTGTTCGGAGCTGCGTACTTTGCCCATGTGAAGCCGGTTGGTCCAGGCATGCGACGCGCCGACGACGAACGTTGACCACACCATTACCGGCACCTACCGTGCTGGTGGAACACCCGCGGTGTAATTCGTCGAACCCCCTTGACGGAGCGCCGTGGGCTGATACGAGCCGGAGGTCCGCGTGCAGGTGAGCAGCGGCGAGGACAAGGCGACCCGCGACAGGCAGGCCGCGTCCCAGCAGGCCGGGGAGCAGGGCCTGCTGTTCGAGACGCCGGTGTCGCCGCCCGCCGAGGACGTCGGCTACCGGGGACCTACGGCCTGCTCGGCGGCAGGGATCACCTACCGTCAGCTCGACTACTGGGCGCGCACCACGCTGGTGGAGCCGAGCGTCAGGCCCGCGCACGGTTCGGGCACCCAGCGGCTCTACAGCTTCCGCGACATCCTGGTGCTCAAGGTCGTCAAGCGGCTCCTCGACACCGGTGTCTCCCTGCAGCAGATCCGCACCGCCGTCTCGCACCTGCGCAACCGCGGGGTGAACGACCTGGCGCAGATCACCCTGATGAGCGACGGGGTGAGCGTCTATGAGTGCACCTCCCCGGACGAGGTCGTCGATCTGGTCCAGGGTGGTCAGGGCGTCTTCGGCATCGCCCTCGGCAGGGTCTGGCAGGAGGTCGAGGGCAGCCTCGCCCAGCTGCCCGCCGAACGGGCCCAGCCCGACGAGACCGAACCCAGTGACCACCCGGGCGATGAGCTCGCCCGTCGGCGCAAGACCGTCCGCAAGACCGGCTGATCAGATGCTCTCCTGCTTCTGCAGGTAGGTGAACGCCGCCCAGCCGGGCAGCACCGGGAGCCAGAAGGTCAGCGCCCGGAACAGCAGGACCGCCGAGGTCGCGGTGGCGCCGGGCAGCCCGGCCAGCGTCAGCCCGGCGCTCAGGGAGAGCTCCACGGCCCCAATACCGCCCGGGATGGGGGTGGCCGAGCCGATCGCGTTGCCGGTCAGGAAGACCACCACCACCGTGGTCCAGCCGATGGAGCCGCCGAACGCGCGGATCGAGGCGTCCAGGCAGACGACGAACGCGGCGGTCACCAGGAGAGTGCCGCCGAGCCCCGTGAGGATCTTCCTGGGCGACTGGAGGACGTCGAGGAGGCGGGGCACGACGTCGGTGAACATCGGCCTGAGCCGGGCCATCACCAGCCGTCGCACCGATGGGATGGCCGCCAGCCCGGCGGCCAGCACGGCGACGCTGAGCAGGCCGATGACGACCGTGCGGGACGGCGAGATGGAACCGGTGCCGCTGGACCCGGTGATGAAGCCGAACATGAGCAGCATCGTGATGTGCACCACGAGCCCGGTCAGCTGAGAGGCGCCCACACTGGCCACCGCGGCGGCCGGCCGTACGCCGGACTTCTGCAGGAACCGGGTGTTGACGACGACACCTGTCACCGCCGCCGGGGCCACCAGCTTCACGAACGACCCGGCCAGCTGGACGAACACGGTCCGCAGCAGCGACAGCTTTTCGGGAACAAAGCCGATCAGCATCCAGGCCGCCGCCAGGTAGGAGATCCCGGACGCGACCAGGCCGACGCCCGCCCACCACCAGTTCGCCTGCCCGAGCAGCAGGCCCAGGTTGACGTTGCTCAGCTGGGACAGCAGGAAGTAGGCCCCGGCGGCGCCGGCGACGATGGTGACGATGGTCCGGGTCCTGACCCGTTCCAGCCGGACCGGAACCGGCTCGATCTCCGGCCGGAGCTCCATGATCTGCTCGCGGATCCGGGTGAGCAGGTCCTTGTCCTTGCGCAGGGCGCCCCGGGTGGATCTGGACAGTGCGACCTTCTGCAGCAGCGGCACGCTGGTGGCGAGGGCGTCCGCGCCGAGAACGTCGGCCGCGGTCCGCACGGCCCGTTCCGCGCCGATCCGCAGGGCCAGGGTGGTCAGCAGCTGGGCGAGGTCCAGGCGGAGCAGCAGATCGGTGGCGGCGATCTCACCGGCGCGGAGATCGACCATGTACGGGACGGATTCGTCGCAGACCACGATGCTCCGGCCCTCCAGGCGGCGGTGCGCGAGCCGGTGCGCCTGGAGCTGCCTGAGCTCCCGCCAGATGGAAGTGAGCAACTCGTCACTGATCTCCTCATCCGGTACGGCCGCGAGCGTGCGGCCCGGGATGTGCTCGTACGCCAGCAGGGCCGCGTCGTCGCCGACTTCGGAGGTGGCGATCAGCCTGGGGGTCCGCACGTCGGCCACCATCGCCGCGTACGCCATCAGCGACTCCTGCTCCAGGGACCTGCGCAGCGAACGGAACGCCCGGCGGGGACTGCCGCTGCGCAGCCGGAACCGCCGCCAGATGCGGTAGAGCAGCCCGGCCACCTGCTGGTCGCGGTCAAGGACGGTGACGTCCAGGATCCGGTCGGCCAGCTCCACCTCATACCTGCGGGTCTCTTCGGGGCCGTCCTGCACCCGGTGCGCGGCGGTCGGCAGCAGGCCCATCCGGCGCAGTGCGGCGAGAACCGCGGTCCCGGCCGGCCGGGGATTGGGCGTACCGGCCCCGTACAGGGTTCCGTAGCCGATCGCCCGCCCGATCAGGTATGTGACGGCCAGGGCGAGCGGGGACGCGTACCCGGCCGCCAGCGCAGCCAGCGCGGACAGCGCGATCACGGTCCACATGGCGGCCTGCCAGCGGGGGCGGCCCGCAAGCCGGACGGCGGTGACGTAGGCGATCACCGGGGTCAGGTCGGTGTGCAGCGGCACCGTGCCGCCGCCGGAACGCCCCGCCCAGGTGAGGTAGTCCGACAGGCCGGCCGGGGCGTTGGCCACCCAGGCGTCCAGGGAGAGCGTCGCCCCGAGGGCGATGATCGACGCGAGCAGCCCGACCGCGATGCGCAGGCCGTCCCGGCGGATCAGCCTGTCGGCGGCGAAGGCCACCGGAACGGCCAGCACCCCGAACGTGGACACCAGGCTCGCCAGGTTCCGCAGGAAGTGCGGGGCCTGGGCGGTGCCGTGCGTGATGTCGGACTGGATGCCGGTGGTGGTCTGCTGGGCGATGGTGGGCAGGAGTACGACGAGGCCGAGCAGGCCGAGCATGGCCAGTGCGCGGATCCCGTCGGAGGGCCTGCGGATCCTGGCGGGACGGGGCGGCTCCTCCACGGGCACGTCCTCGGCAACGCTCGCGGCGGGCGTCACCGCCTCGTCGTGGGTCCGTGTCACGCGCCACCGCCGTCCGCGCTCATCATCAACGTCAGAGTCCCAGGGGTACGGGGGGCCCGTCGAGGGTGCGAATAAGTCCGGATACGCTCACGATCTCCTACGTACCCACTCCGCCGCGCCACCCGCCTGGCATGGTCCGACCGGGCCTATCGTAACGGTGCCCACCCGGCACTCCAGGTGGGGACCTGCGATCACCGGTCCCGGTCGTTGGGTAGAGTTGGTCCTGACAGCCGTAACCCTGTGCGGGAGAGACTCCACACCGCTCCGTTGGACGGTAGTGGGGCGCCGAAGGGGCAACCCTCCCCGGAACCTCTCAGGCAAAAGGACCGCACGGGCAAGGCTCCTCTGGAAAGCAGGGTCTCAGGGCTCTCGCCGACGGTGCAAGCCACGACGCCCTCGTGGTGAAGCTCTCAGGTACCGATGACAGAGGGGGAGACCTGCCGCCGGTCGAACCGACCGTCGGTCACCTGAGCATCGACACAGCCCGGGAAGGCTCCCTGCATGTCCGCTGAGTTGACCTTTGCCGATCGCCACATCGGGCCTTCGCCCGACGGGCACGCCCGCATGCTCGAGACGATCGGCTTCGCCGACGCCGAGGCCCTGATGGACGCCGCGGTGCCCGCGGCCATCCGCAGCGCGCTGCCGCTGGACCTGCCGGCCGCGCTCAGCGAGCCCGAGGCACTCGCCCGGCTGCGTGAGCTGGCCGGTCACAACCGGGTCCTCACCTCCATGATCGGTCTCGGCTACCACGGGACCATCACCCCAGGGGTGATCCTGCGCAACGTCCTGGAGAACCCGGGCTGGTACACCGCCTACACGCCGTACCAGCCGGAGATCTCGCAGGGCCGCCTTGAGGCGCTGCTCAACTTCCAGACCGTGATCGCCGATCTCACCGGCCTGGACGTCGCCAACGCCTCCATGCTGGACGAGGGGACCGCCGCCGCCGAGGCGATGGCGCTGGCCCACCGGGTCGCCAAGCGGACCGGCGCCTTCCTGATCGACGCCGACACCCTGCCGCAGACGATCGAGGTCATCCGGACCCGCGCAGTGCCGCTCGGCCTCGGCCTCGTCGTCGCCGACCTGTCCGAGGGCCTGCCGGACGGGGACTTCTTCGGTGTCCTCGTGCAGTACCCGGGCGCGTCGGGGGCCGTCCGCGACCTTGCCCCGCTGGTCACCGCGGCGCACGAACGGGGCGCCCAGGTGGTCGTGGCCGCCGATCTGCTCGCCCTCACCCTGCTGACCTCGCCCGGCGAGGCAGGCGCGGACATCGCGGTGGGCTCGTCCCAGCGGTTCGGTGTCCCCTACGGGTTCGGTGGCCCGCATGCCGGATACATGGCGGTGCGCGAGGGCATCCAGCGGCAGCTTCCCGGCAGGCTCGTCGGGGTCTCGGTGGACGCCGACGGCGCCCCCGCGTACCGGCTTGCGCTGCAGACCCGCGAGCAGCACATCCGCAGGGAGAAGGCCACCAGCAACATCTGCACCGCGCAGGTGCTGCTGGCGGTCATGGCGTCGATGTACGCGGTCTACCACGGTCCCGAAGGGCTGACCGCGATCGCCCGCCGGGTGCACCGGCGGGCCGCTTCGCTGGCAGCCTCCGTACGGGTGATGCAGATCGACGGCTTCGAGGTCGTACACGAGAACTTCTTCGACACCGTGCAGATCCGGCTGCCCGGGTTCGCCTCGGGAGCGATGGCGAAGGCCCTGCAGGCCGGGTACAACCTGCGGCTCGTGGACGAGCAGACGATCTCCGTGGCCTGCGACGAGACCACCACGGAGGAGCACCTGCAGGACATCCTGGAGGCCGTCCAGCCTGGCGCCCGCCGCGCGGTGGCCGTGATCGACGGCGAAGACGCGATCCCGGCGGAGCTGCGGCGCGAGAGCCCCTTCCTGACCCACCCCGTCTTCCACGCCCACCGGTCCGAGACCGCGATGCTCCGTTATCTGCGGAAACTGCAGGACAAGGACATCGCCCTCGACAGGTCGATGATCCCGCTCGGGTCCTGCACGATGAAGCTCAACGCCACCACCGAGATGGAACCGGTCACGTGGCCGGAGTTCGCGAACATCCACCCGTTCGCCCCGATCGACCAGGCCCAGGGCTACGTCGAGCTGATCGGTGAGCTGGAGGGGTGGCTGGCTGAGATCACCGGCTACGCCAGGGTCTCCGTACAGCCCAACGCCGGATCGCAGGGCGAACTGGCAGGCCTTCTCGCGGTGCACGCCTATCACGCCTCGCGTGGCGAAGGTCACCGCGACATCTGCCTGATCCCGTCCTCGGCGCACGGCACCAACGCCGCCAGCGCCGTGATGGCCGCCATGCGGGTGGTGGTGGTCAAGTGCGACGACTCCGGCAACATCGACCTGCCGGACCTGCACGCCAAGATCGCTAAGCACCGTGACTCGCTCGCGGCGATCATGGTCACCTACCCCTCCACCCACGGCGTGTTCGAGGAGAGCATCACCGAGGTCTGCGCCGCGGTACACGAGGCGGGCGGCCAGGTCTACGTGGACGGCGCCAACCTCAACGCCCTGGTCGGGCTGGCCCGGCCGGGCGAGTTCGGGGCCGATGTCTCGCACCTCAACCTGCACAAGACCTTCTGCATCCCACACGGCGGCGGCGGCCCGGGGGTCGGCCCCGTCGCGGTGCGCGAGCACCTCGCCCCGTTCCTGCCCGGCCACCCGCTCCGCCCGGAGGCGGGCCCGGGGGCGCCGATCTCGGCGGCGCCGTGGGGCAGTGCGGGCATCCTGCCGATCCCGTGGGCGTACATCGCCATGATGGGGCCGGACGGCCTGCGGCAGGCCACCGAGGCCGCCATCCTCGCGGCCAACTACGTGGCCCACCGTCTCGCCCCGCACTATCCGATCCTCTACACCGGGCGTGGCGGCCTGGTCGCCCACGAGTGCATCGCCGACCTCCGCAAGATCACCAAGGACACCGGGATCACCGCCGAGGACGTCGCCAAGCGGCTCATCGACTACGGCTTCCACGCACCGACCCTGTCCTTCCCGGTGGCCGGCACGCTGATGATCGAGCCCACCGAGAGTGAGGACCTGGCCGAGCTCGACAGGTTCTGCGACGCGATGATCGCGATCCACGGTGAGATCGAGCGGGTCGCGTCCGGGGAGTACGACCCGTCCGACAACCCCCTGAAGAACGCGCCGCACACCGCCGCCTCGCTGATCTCCGGTGACTGGAAGCACGCGTACACCAGGGACGAGGCCGCCTACCCGGTGGCCGCGCTGCGGGACGCCAAGTACTGGCCGCCGGTCCGCCGGATCGACCAGGCCTACGGTGACCGCAACCTGATCTGCTCCTGCCCGCCGCCCGAGGCTTTTGAGGACTAGGGCATCGGGGCCGCGCCGTGGGGAACACGGCGCGGCCTGGGCGAGGGCCTTCACCTGTGGGGCTCCCGCACCAAGATCGGGGTCGTGTCGGGGGGCGATTCGCGGCGGGCTGGCCATTAGGCTCGGGGAAATCTTGTCGAGTTCCTGAGGGCATCCACATGAGCGATCCGCTGGTGCGGTACGAGCAGGCCCGGCAGCACGCCGAGAACGGCGAGCTCGAGCTGGCCGCGGCGCTCTTCGAGGAGGTGCTCGCGCTCGGGGACGTCCCGCAGCGGGCCCAGGCGGCGCTGGGTCTCGCCGTCGTACGGGAGGACGCCGGGGACGTCGGGGGAGCACGGGCAGCCGATCTGATCGCGATCGGCACGCAGGACCCCGAGTACGGTCCCCGGGCGGCCTACCATCTGGCGCTGTCGTGCGAACGGACCGGTGACCGGGCGGAGGCCGCTGACGCATGGCGCCGGGTGGTTGCCTTCGGCAACCCCGCCTATCTTCCGCCGGCCCAGCTGGCGCTGGCTCAGCACGCCGATGACGAGGGTGACGCGGCCAGCGCCCGTACCTGGTGGGAGCAGGTGATCGCCGGGGCCGACGAGCAGTACGCGCCGATCGCGGCGCACGACCTGGCGCACCGGCTGCTCGAACAGGGTGCGACGGGAGAGGCCCAGCGGCTGGTCGCCGGTGCCCTCCGGCTGGTCGACGCGCAGGCGCAGCCCTACGCCTACGCCCGGCTTGCCGTCACCATGGGAATGGCCCACCTGGACCAGGCCATCGCGGCCTTCGCCGCCGGTCTCGACGGCATCGCCGGGGATGCCGCTCCGCTCGCGATCGAACTGCTGGCCCGTACCCTGCCGCTGCGCGGCCGTATGGCCGAGGCCAGGGAGGTCTGGGCGGCGGGCCTGAGTGATCCGGCCACCGCCGCACAGGTGCGCGCACGCCTGCGCCGCGAGTTCGGGGAGACCGAGGCGGAGGGCCTGTGGTGGGAGTCCCTCGTCGAGTCCGCGGTCGGTCAGGGGGCGGTCCCGGCACTGACCGGGGAGGTCTTCGGAGCGCTCGACCACATCTACTCGCTGATTGCGCTGCGTTACGTCGAGGGACCTGAGGGACTCCCTGCCGACGATTACGACGCGCTGGGTGAGGCCGTACGGGTGCCCAGCGAGTACCCCTGGGGCGCCACACTTCACAGAAGCTTCACCGAACGATTGCGTGAGGCCATGGGGGCGCGCGCTCCGGTACTTCAGGAGGGCTGGCCGGAAGGTTAACAGACTCTCCACCAGGCTTCGGAATGGTCAAGGCGTCCCTACGGATATGAAACCCTGAGGTACTTGTCGTGTCCGATGGGGGATATGGGTGTTCGGTCCGCAGAGTGCCATGCTGCTGTTGTTGCTGCTCCTCGGGTTCGCAGGGTTGGCGTATGTACTCGCCCGCCCGGGAATCCTGGCGTTGCGGCTGGGGGCGGGAACCATGGCCTTCGCTGTTTCCGCGGTGTTCGGAATGGCGTGTGTCAACCGCTTCTACGACTACTACCAGACGTGGGGTGATCTCTTCGATGACCTGTCGGGCCAGCAGCCGGGTCAGGTCAAGATCCCGCCGGGGTTCGGTCTCCACCTGAAGGCCACGGGTGACGCCGCCAAGGCGGGCCAGATGGTCAGGCAGTCCTTCGCGGGGGCGAAGAGCGGCATCACCAGGGACGGGCTCGTCTACCTCCCGCCGGAGTACTTCCAGCCGACGTACGCAGGCGTCAGGTTCCCGGTCCTCGAACTGCTGCACGGTGCACCGGGCTCCCCCGGCCAGTGGGAGGTCAACATGCACACGACGGAGACCATCCGGGACCTGACCCTCAAGAAGAAGGTCAAACCGACCATCCTGGTCATGCCGTTGATCAACAACTCCAGCACGGGCAGCCCGGGATCCCAGTGCCTCGACGCTCATGGCGAGCTGGACGACACCTACCTGTCCCAGGACATTCCGGCGCTCGTCTCCGCCCAGTACCGGGCCCAGCCTCCGGGCCCGCACTGGGGCGTCGCGGGGCTCTCCGAGGGTGGGTTCTGCGCTGCGAACCTCGCTCTGCGGCATCCGGATGTCTTCGCGGTCGCCGGGGTGATGAGCGGGTACTTCTCGCCCGCGCCGGTACGCGGCGTGCTCCCGTTCGCCGGTAATTCCACGCTGCAGTTGGCCAACGACCCGGTATGGCTGGCGACCAATGTCAAGCCTGGGCAGAAACTCCCGGACTTCTGGTTGATGGCCGGTGGCTCCGATCGGGGCGACATGACCAATGCCACGGACTTCCGGGCTGTGCTCGCCCGCAACGGTTCGGTCACGTTCGTGCAGATCCCCAGGGTCCGGCACACTTTCGGGGCCTGGCGGCTTGCCTACCCGAAACTGCTCACCTGGGCGACCGCCAAGCTGTTCGCCGGCATCACGGCCGATTCGGTAGCGCCGGTCGCCGGGACCACGCCGCTGCCCTCGGCCACTGCGCCGTACCGCCGGTAGCACCACCTCGCTATGGGCGGCGACCGGATACCGTGGGTGACATGGAGATCCAGACGACGCAGGGGACCGCTCAGGTGTTCCTGGAGGGCGCGGACGACCCGGGATTCCTGCTGGTACTGACGCACGGGTCCAACGGGGGCGTGGACGCCGTGGATCTGCTCGCCGTCCGTGATGTCGGGCTGAGCCTCGGCGGGGCCGTGGCCCGGGTCGTACAGCCGTTCCGGGTGGCAGGACGGCGGGCTCCCGGGAACGCCGTCCGTCAGGACGAGGCATGGCTCCAAGTGATCGCCGCGCTGCGGGCGCGGTTCGGGGACGTGCCGCTGGTACAGGGGGGCAGGTCCAACGGCGCCCGGGTGGCTTGCCGTACGGCACGTGAGGCCAAGGCCAAGGGCGTCATCGCACTGGCGTTCCCGCTGTACCCGCCCAGCAGGCCGGAACGGTCCAGGGCGGACGAGCTGCGCGAAGCGGGAACCGAGGTGCTGGTGGTGAACGGAGACCGGGACCCGTTCGGCATCCCGAACCCCGCGGATGCGACCTGTGTGCGGGTTCTGCCCGGGGAGCGGCATGACCTGGCGAAGAATCCCGCCGCGGTCGCCGCGGTCGTCGAACCCTGGCTGGAGCTGTGGGTCAAGGGTTGACCGCCTGGGCCCATTGTCAGGGCCCAGAACGGCGGTCGCTCGGTGCTCGGGCCGACGGCTGCGCCCCGAGGATGATCACCCGATTGGACTAGTCCTTTTCCGTGGGGAGCCTGGTCAGGCTACGGACGGAAGCGGACGGTGCGGTGCGATGATCCCCCCGTTGGGCAGCAGCTCGCCGGTGTCGTCGAAGAGGACGACGCCGTTGCACAGCAGGCTCCACCCCTGTTCGGGGTGGCTGGCGATCGTCCGCGCGGCCTCGCGGTCGCGGGTCTCCGCTGAGGGACAGGGCGGCTGGTGCGGGCACATGGGAGTGCCTCCGGTCTCGACTTCGTGTGGATGTGCTGTCTGTCACTTATGACGTCCACCAGTCTGCTGGGGTTCGCATCCCTGGGGGAATAGCCCGATGGGACGGTTGTGGTGGTGACACGCTGGAGACTTGTGACCCCGCTTACCCCGGAACGTCCTCTCCACCCTGGCCTTGAAGCATGTCGGGCCGGCAGCGACACGCCGTCCAGGACTGAAACGTTCAGCTCTGCGCCAGCCCTGCGAGGACGACATCGAGGCCGCCGGTGAACCGCAGGTCCCAGTCGATGGCGCCACCCGGGCCACCGGCCTCGCTCAGCGCCCGGCCGCGGGCCTCGAGGGCGGCGTGGCCGATGAGGTAACCCATCAGCGTGTGCGCGCCGGTGGCGGCGGTCTCCTCCCGCAGGCCTGCACGGCCGAGCACCTCCTGCACGGAGGCGGTGGTCCCGTCGAGCGCGGCGGGATTGCGCCGCGTCACGAGTAGCGGCAGCACGCCCGAGTGCTCCAGGAGCCGTTCCCGGTAGCCGGCGGCCCAGCCGCGCAACCGGTCCTGCCACTCGCCGCCGGCCGTCGCGGAGAGCGGGTCTACGGCGACGTGCGCGACCAGCCCGTCAAGGAGTTCTTCCTTGCCGCGCGGCAGGTGATGGTAGATCGCCATCGCCTCGACCTCGAGGGCGTCGCCCAGCCTTCGCATGGTGAGACGGCCGAGGCCCTGCCCGTCGACGATGTGCAGGGCGGCGTCGATGATCCGGTCACGAGTGACGGGTTCCCGGTGCTGAGAGGTCATATTGCACCTTACTGCGTAAAGGCCATGACCGGCGTCACGCCCCGCCGGACCCGGGCGTACTCTTTCCGCCAGACATGAATCGAGCCGGGGAGGAACGCACCATGCTGGGCCGCAAGGTGGGCAAGGACGTGCAGGAGCGCTACCAGGCGGACCAAGAGCTCGCCGCGGCCTATCAGGACCGGGTTGATGCGGCGGCCGGTGCGGAGGAGGCGCTGCGGCACGGCCAGGCCGCACGCCTGCCGGACTCGCAGCTGCGAGCCCTCTCGGTCGCGCTCGACAGGGCCTTGAACGCGGCGCTGCTGGCCGCGGAGGCGTCCGAGCGGGTGGTGATGGGTCCGAAGACCTATCCGGGAGATGACCCCCGCTCGGCCGAGATCGCCGCACGCAAGGCCCGTGCCACCTCGGCCGTACAACCGTGGACGGACGAGGTGGACCGCCTCCGCACGGCCAAGGAGGCGAACCTGCTCGGATTCCGCGCGGTCGCCCGGGTCTGAGGCCAGGGCCATATGGTCGTCTCCGCCGCTTGGCGGGAAAATCGCCGTCGGTGTCCCCCCGGGAGGGGAGGGGCACCGCACACCTCCCGCTTCCGGGGCCGACCGGCCGGTGAGCCGGGAAGACATTGCGGTGCCGACTGGCACCGGTCGCGGAACTCTGAGAATCTACCCACTCAGATGCCCGGGCGGGGTCTGTTCATTTCGCAGGAACGGGGGGCCGTGTCCTGATTTCGGGGGGAATCACGTGGAGCGCACGCCACCGGACCGGTGCCGGGTCCTGGAGTCCTATAGGGACGGGGTCGCGGCCATCCGGGCGCTGGCGGCGGACTGTCACGACTGGACCGCGAACACGCCCTGCGCCGAGTGGCAGGCGGCCGATCTGGCCGGGCACCTGCGATGTGTCGCCGAGAACTACCTGGAGTATCTTCAGGAGGCTCCCGACAGCCGCCTCTCCAAGCTGTTCGCACAGGACGCCGCGTCAGCGGTCCTGATCCGCCAGCAGTCCCGGCAGAACGCGGCGGAGCTGGCCGTGCTGCCGCCCGAGTCCGGTCCTGAAAGGATCATGTCCTTCACGGTGTCGGCGGGCGCTTACGGCGATCTCGTGCCGGACCAGTGGGACCGCACGCACCTGATCTACCGCGGCACGAAGTACACGGTTGGCGACTATGTGGGCGCCGCCTGCATCGAGTGGCACCTGCACGCGTGGGACCTGGCGCGCTGCATCGGCGGGGACTACCGGCCGGGGGACGCGGAGGTGCTGGTGGCGGCCTGGCACTGGGGGGTACCGCACTTGCCGCTCGCGGCCGGTGACGCCTGGCAGGCCGTACTGCGCTCGTCGGGCCGTTCGGCGGACTGGCCCGCCGCGCAGCGGCCTGCCAGGACCCGCCGCAGGGCCACCGTTCCGCCCCTGTGATCACCCCGCAGGCCGTGGCACGTCATGATGGGGCGCGTTGACGACGGGCGGCGCGAGGGGACGTGGGTATGGGGCTCGACCTCACGGTCGACGGGTACGTGGCGACCATCCGGATCGACCGGCCGGACAAGCGCAACGCGATGAGCGCCGAGATGTGGCAGGCGTTGCCGCCGCTGCTCGGCCGGATCCAGGTTGACGATCGGGTCCGGGTCCTGGTGCTGGCCGGTGCCGATGGGACGTTCTGTGCGGGGGCCGACATCGCGGATGTGGGCAGGCTCGGCGGGGACGGGCTGACCGTGGCCGCCGAAGAGGCCCTCTCGACCTTCCCGAAGCCCGCCATCGCGATGATCGAGGGGTACTGCGTCGGGGGTGGTTGCCAGCTGGCCGCCGCCTGCGACCTGAGATTCGCCGCTGACGACGCCAGGTTCGGCATCACCCCCGCGAAGCTGGGCCTGGTCTACCCGGAGGCCACGACCCGGCGCCTGGTGAGCCTGATCGGCCCTGCCGCGGCGAAGTACCTGCTGCTGTCCGCCGATCTCGTGGACGCCCCGCACGCATTGCGGATCGGCCTGGTCGACGAGATCCACCCGGCGCGGCTCCTCGCGGCGCGGGTGGCGGACTTCTGCGGGATGGTCGCTTCGCGTTCACAGCTCACGGTGCGGGCGTCCAAGGAGATCGTGGACGCCATTGCCGAGGACCGTCTCACCGACCGGCACACCGCCTGGTCCAAGCTCTCCGTCGAGTCCGGCGAGATCGATGAGGGAATCGCAGCCTTCCTCGAACGCCGCCCCCCGAACTTCCCCTGGTCCCGTTGACTCGTGGCGTTTCCCGCGCTGTTCCATGCCCAGGTGCGGGAAACGCCACGAGTCAACGAGATGGAGGGTTACTCGACGGTGACGCTCTTGGCGAGGTTGCGGGGCTTGTCGACGTCGTGACCGAGTTCGACAGCGGCGTGGTAGGCGAGGATCTGGAGGGGGATCGTCAGCAGGATCGGGTCGAGTTCGGGCTCGTTCTTGGGGATGCGGATGACGTCCTGGGCGAGTCTGGCGTCGATCTCCCGGTGCGCGATCGCCAGGACCCGGCCCTTGCGGGCCTGGATCTCGCCGAGGGTGGAGAGGTTCTTGTCAAGGAGGTCGTCGTCGGGCACCACCGCGATGGTCGGCAGTTCCGGGCAGACCAGCGCGAGCGGGCCGTGCTTGAGTTCGCTGGCCGGGTAGGCCTCGGCGTGCAGGTAGGAGATCTCCTTGAGCTTCTGGGCGCCCTCGCGGGCGACCGGGAAGCCGCGGACCCGGCCGATGAAGAACATGCCGGGGTACCTGGCGTACTGCTTGGCCAGGGCGGTGAGCTGGTCCTCCTGGGCGAGGATCTCCTCGATCTGGCCGGGGAGGGCGCGCAGTCCGTCGGCGATCCGCCTGCCGTTGGCGGGGGAGAGGTCGTGGATCCGGCCGAGGTGCAGCGCGATGAGCGCGAGTACCACGGAGGTGGAGGTGAAGGCCTTGGTGGAGGCCACGGACACCTCGGGGCCCGCGTGCAGGTAGACGCCGCCATCGCATTCGCGGGCGATGGCGCTGCCGACGGCGTTGACGACGCCGAGCACACGGCCGCCCTTGCGGCGTAGTTCCTGTACGGCGGCCAGGGTGTCGTAGGTCTCGCCCGATTGGCTGACGGCGATGTAGAGCGTGTCGCCCTCCACCACCGGGCTGCGGTAGCGGAACTCCGACGCGGGTTCGGCGTCGGCGGGGATGCGGGTCAGTTCCTCGATGAGCTGGGCGCCGATCTGTCCCGCGTAGTAGGCCGAGCCGCAACCGATGATCTTTACTCGCTTGAACTCGCGGGCCTCCCTGGCGTCCAGGTTGAGGCCGCCGAGATGGGCGGTGTGGAAGCGGGCGTCCAGGCGTCCCGACAGGGCGCGGCGGACCGCCGCGGGCTGCTCGTGGATCTCCTTCTGCATGTACGTGTCGTAGCCGCCGGTGTCCCACTGGCCGGGTTCCCAGTCGACGAGGGTCGCGCTGTGGGAGGTGGCCCTGGCGTCCAGCGTGGAGGTGCGGAAGCCGTCGGAGCGGACGGTGGCGAGTTCACCGTCGTCCAGGTGCACGATCTGCCGGGTGTAGTGGACCAGCGCGGACAGATCGGAGGCGATGAACATCTCCTTCTCGCCTATGCCCAGGACCACGGGGCTGCCGTTGCGGGCGACCACGATCCGGTCGGGCTGGCGGGCGTCCACCACGGCGATGCCGTAGGTCCCGACCACCGATCGGAGGGCTGCGCGGACGGAGTCCTCCAGGTCGTCGGCGATCGACTGCGCGATGAGGTGGGCGAGTACCTCGGTGTCGGTCTCGGAGCTGAACTCGACCCCGTCGGCCATCAGCTTGGCCCGCAGTTCGTCGGCGTTCTCGATGATCCCGTTGTGCACCACGGCGACGGAGCCGGACACGTGCGGGTGCGCGTTGGCGTCGCTCGGCTCGCCGTGGGTGGCCCAGCGGGTGTGACCGATTGCGGGGCTGCCCTTGAACCGTGCGGGCAGGTCGGCGGCGAGGTCGGCGACCCGGCCCTTGACCTTGCGGACCTTCAGCTCACCGCCGCGGCTCGCCACGGCGATGCCGGCCGAGTCGTACCCCCGGTATTCCAGCCGGGCGAGTCCCTCAAGCAGGACGGGTACCGCATCCCGCGGGCCGACGTACGCCACGATTCCACACACGGTCTGTTCCTCCACATTGAGTCAGTTGAGCGGGTCACCCGTACACCATCCGACGCAGTTGCCGCCGGGACAGTTCGGGTGGTGCCACCCGGCGCAGCGGAAGCTCCGCCGCGATCCGCTCGAAGATCGGGTCGTTGGTCAGCCCGGCGGCGCGTAGTTCGGCGTGCCGGCGCCGGACGTAGGCCTCGGCCGGTTCGGCGAAGTAGCCGAGCACATCGCTCAGCACCCGCACGGCCTCACCCTGGGTGAGCGGGGTGGTGCGGGTGAGGTGCCCGACGAGGTCGTCGAAGGGCTGCGCGGAGGTGGACACGAGACCCCATCCTGCCCCTTCATGGCCATGTTTCCAAGAATCCTGCCCGAAATCGGGCAGGCTATAACCTATCCGGCGGCAGGAGCGGATGGCTCTCACGGGAAGGTCTTCCTGACGGCGTTCCTGTTCGTCTTCGCCACCACCGGCATCGGTAACGGGTCGACCTACCGGATGACCCCGGCGATCTACGGCGCCCAGGCGCTGACCGGGTCGACGGGCATGTGGCGGTGGCGGCGGCCAGGGTGAAGGGACGGCGGGACGCGGCGGCGGCGATCGGTATCTGCTCGGCGGTCGGTGCCTTCGGCGGCGTCCTCATCCAGCAGGCCTTCCGGATCTCCATCGAGAACACCAAGAGCATCAGCCCCGGCCCTGGCAGGCCTGGCCGTGTTCTACGGGATCTGTGTGGTGCTGACCTGGTTCCGCTGCCTGCGCAGCCGGATGGCGACCCAGCTGGTGCCCAGCCTTGCCGGCGCCGGGGTCTGATCGTGCCGTGATCATGCAATCGCCGGCGCGGGCGATTGCATGATCACGGCATTCAGGCCGAGGCGCCCACGGTGGCGTGGTCGTGCACGACGGCCGCGGCCCGCGGATCGGCGCTGCGGGCGCAGTGCGCCGAGCAGTACAAGTGCTGGTCGACCTCTGCGCCGTGGCCGATGACCCTGCACTGGCAGTGCTCGCAGATGGGCGCCATCGCCTGGATGGCGCACTCGAAGCTGTCGAAGGTGTGCACGGCGCCCTGTGCGTGCACCTCGAAGGTCAGGGCGTAGTCGTTTCCGCAGACTTCGCACATGGCCATGTCAATCTCCCCGTCTCCCCCGTCGCACATCCGGGACTTACCCGTCTGACCTCGGAAAACACGGCGAGTACCGGCCTTTTAACATTGCGGACACGGAAGGGACCTGAGCCCGAAAAAGCCTCTGAACACGATCGAGTCATGACCGTGACCCCGACACCTTGCCCGTACTGTGCCCAGCGACCGGCTGAGCCTGCTGTTCCACGGGGTCGCCGGCGGTTCGGGCGTCGTGGACTGGCTCGACGAGCAGAGCTCCCGGTGCGCGATCGCCGGGGTTCATGGGGTTACGGAACGTTTTCAGCCCATTGCGTGGCGTTGGTCACGTGATGACCACGAAAAGGTCTCGGAGTGAGCGTCTTTTAACACGGGGGTGACAAAGGGGACCCCGTCGCGAAACGCCTCCTGCTGAGGATCACTCTATGGAAGTCCGAGAACACAGGCGATCGAGGCTGGTGGTCGTGGGTCACGGCCCCACCGGTCACCGGTTGGTCGAGGCGGTGCGCGAGCGGGACTTCGCGGACGGCTGGCAGATCACGATGGTGGGGGAGGAGACCCGCCCGGCGCAGGACCGGGTGGTGCTGACCTCCTACCTGACCGACGACGCCGAGCTCGGATATCCATCCCATGCCGACGAGGTGATCCTGCTGACCGGAGACCCGGGCAAGCTGCGCCGGTTCGTCTCCTTCGTCAACGCGCCCGGTACCCCGGACCCGAGCATCGCGTTCGAGCCGAAACGTGACCAGATCAAGCCGGTCTTGATCGCCGGGCGTAACCTCGACCTGCCCAGCGGGCAGTGCCTGGACGACCCCGCCCAGGCCGTGCCCACCTATCCGGTCCGTCGTACCGGCAATGGTGCCGGAGATCGCGTGGAGGTGGCACTGCCGTGACCCCCCTGCCGGGTCCATCCGAAGGTGAGCCGCTGGCCGGGTTCGCCGTAGGGGTGACCGCCGCCCGCCGGCACGAAGAGCTGGCGGCCCTGCTGGAACGGCGCGGCGCACGCGTCGTGCACGCCCCGGCGATCCGTCTCGTACCGCTCTCCGACGACGCGGAACTGCTGCACGCCACCGAGGACTGCATCGCCCAGTCACTGGACTATGTCGTGGTCACCACCGGGATCGGTTTCCGGGCATGGATGGAGACCGCCGACGGCTGGGGGCTGCGCGATGACCTGATCGACCGGTTCGCCAAGGTACGGATTCTGGCGCGCGGACCCAAGGCGCGCAGCGCGATCCGGTCGGCAGGGCTCCAGGAGGAGTGGTCGCCGGAGTCGGAGAGCTGCGACGAGGTCCTCAAGCACCTGCTCGCCATCGGCGTGTCCGGTTTGCGGATCGCCGTCCAGCTGTACGGGGAGCCGCTGCCGGAGTTCGTCGACGTGCTGCGCCGGGCCGGGGCCTCCGTGGTGGAGATCCCGGTCTACCGCTGGTCCCGTACCGACGACTCGACCCCGCTGCGGCGCCTGGTCGGGCAGGCGGTGGCCGGGACGGTCGACGCCATCACCTTCACCAGCGCGCCCGCGGTCATGGCCACCCTCGCCGTGGCCGCTGAGGACGGCCTGGAGGAGGCGCTGCTGGCGGCGCTCAGGACGCATGTCGTCGCCGCCTGCGTCGGGCCGGTGACGGCGCAGGCGCTCGACGAGCGCGGCGTGCCGACCGTACAGCCGGAACGGGCCCGCATCGGCGCGCTCGTCCGGGCACTGGTACAGGACCTGCCGCGCCGGCGGGCCCGCCGGATCTCGGTGCGCGGCCAGACCTTGGAGCTGCGCGGCCACGCCGTGGTCCTCGACGGTCAGCTGCGGCCGATCGCCCCGGCCCCCATGGCGATCCTGCGGGCGCTGGCGCGCAAGCCCGGTCATGTGGTCTCCCGGGCCGAACTGTGCGGGGTGCTGCCCAGCCGGGTGGTCGCGATCGGCGCGGGCCACCTGCGGGACGGGCGCCCGCAGGCCGACGAGCACGCGGTGGAGATGGCCGTCGCCCGGCTGCGCCGGGGTCTCGGCCGGTCCGGGATCGTGGAGACCGTCGTCAAACGCGGGTACCGGCTCGCCTGTGATCCGGCCGCCCGCCTCGAGAGCCTTGGATGAC
>JAOPYM010000358.1 GCA_025964615.1 Actinomycetes bacterium | reverse complement strand
GACGATTACGATCGGGGTGTCGTCGCGTGTCACGCCGAACTGCGCGAGCATGGCCTCAGCGGCCGGATCGGTCTCCAGATCGAGCCACCGGACCGGGATCCGGTTCCTGGCCGCGAAGTCGCGGACCGGCCGGGTGTCCGGTGAGTACCGCGAGCCGACGACCCGCAGGCCGACGCCGAGCCCGATCAGAATGGAGCGGCGCAGCAGGTAGGCGCGCAGGACGATGTCGCCGAAGGCCGGGTCGCGGCCGATCAGTTCCCTGAGCCGGGCGACGGATACCGCGAGCGCCTCACCCGCGTCCAGCGCCAGGGCGGTGTAGAACGACCCTTCGCCGGTCAGCAGGCTGAGCTCGCCGAGGAACCGGCCGCGGCCGTGCACGCTGATAATGCGCTCCTCGTGCGTCCCATGCCCCTCGACAGAAGCGACGTGCCCGGCCAGCACGACATAGAAGTCGCTGTCCCGCTCCCCTTCCCCGAACAGGATCTCCCCCGGCTGTGTGCCGCGGCGGTCACCCTGAGCGGTCAGGTCGGCGATCTGGGCATCGCTCAGCCGGGGATACGCTCCCTGCAGGTCAGGGGTTTCGGCGATGTCCCCGGGCACGGCCGGCGAAGGCCTAGACGTAGGCTTCGTCGACATAGCACCAGCGCCAGGACTCGCCCGGCTCGAACGACTCGACGATCGGGTGCCCGACCGCGAAGGCGTGCCCGCGCGCGTGCCGCAGCGGCGAGGAATCGCAGCAGCCCACGTGCCCGCAGGTCAGGCACAGCCGCAGGTGCACCCACGGGGACCCGAGGGCCAGGCACTCCTCGCAGCCCTCCGGTGTCCGCGGTGTCACCGGTCGGACCAGGCTCAGGTGCGGATCGGTCGCTACCGTCATGCTCGCCGTCCTCCCGTGCTAGGCATGTCCCCATGCTCGCCAGGGAAGGCGGACGGCACATCCTCAGACTAGGTAGTTGTCGCGGCCATGGTGATTGTGCGGACTTCCGCCGGGTCCAGGCCGATGATCCGCGTCCGGGTAGTCCCCGCCGTTACGGGCATCGTAGGTTGATGGACAAGCGCCTTCGCTTTATGACCGACCTCATCGAACCGCTCATGGTGCCTCCGGGCAGCACCGTCAGGCTGAGCCGTGATCACGATCCGGCCTATACCGGCCAGGTGCCCCGTCAGCAGGCCTTCGACCTGCTCGCCGACGGCATCGATCTCCTCGCCGAGTATCAGGACCGGCTTGCCGCCCAGGACACGTACGGCGTGCTCTTGGTCTTGCAGGGACTCGACGCGTCCGGCAAGGACAGCACCATCAAGCACGTGATGAGCGGCGTCAACCCGCAGGGGGTAGAGGTCCGTGCCTTCAAACAGCCCTCCGCCGAGGAGCTGGACCACGACTTTCTCTGGCGGTACCAGCGCGCCTTGCCCGGGCGGGGCCGGATCGGCATCTTCAACCGCTCGTACTACGAGGAGGTGCTAGTCGTCCGGGTGCATCCGGCGCTGCTGGCCGCGGAACGGATGCCCAGCGCCAGGAAGAAGATCTGGGAGCGGCGCTACCGGGAGATCAACGACTGGGAACGGTACCTGGCTGACAACGGTATTCACATCGTCAAGGTCACGCTAAACGTGTCCAGGCGGGAGCAGGCCAAGCGGTTCCTCAAGCGCATCGACCATCCGGATAAGAACTGGAAGTTCTCGCCCAGTGATGTGCGGGAGCGGCGCCACTGGGGCGAGTACCGGCAGGCCCTGGACATCATGCTGAGCCAGACGAGCACGAAGTGGGCGCCGTGGTACGTAGTGCCAGCCGATCACAAATGGTTCAGCCGCCTGGCAACAGCGGCGATCCTGGTACGAGCGCTGCACGCGATCGACCCCAAGTACCCCGCCGCCGATCCCGCCACGCGGGGGCAGATGATGCAGGCGAGGGCCGAGCTCGCAGGGGAACTGGGCATCGAGCAGGCCGACGCTGAGCAGGCTGGCCACGCGACGCCGCGCTGACGTCCGCCAGTGTCGTCACCTGGTTGCGCAGCCGCTGAGCTAGCCAGTTGGGGGATGCCGAGCGCACCGCACCCGGCTAGCGTCCCAGGAGGACACAGCGGCCCTATGCCGCAGGGCCGCTCACTCAAGGGGAGCGGGGTTCCGGATGGCAGCCGTCGCCGAGAGGCAGCAACAGCCGATCCGCAGTACCATCCCGGCGCGGCTCGACCGGGTCCGCTGGACACCTTTCCATACCCGCCTGGTTCTCGGGCTCGGCGCCGCCTGGGTCCTCGATGGGCTGTCCATCACCATCGCCAGCTCCCTGACGAGCAAACTGACCCAGCCCAACACGCTGGATCTGAGCACGGCGCAGGCCGCCTCGATTGGCACCCTCTACCTCGTCGGCGAGGTGATCGGGGCGCTGGTGTTCGGGCGGATGTCCGACACGCTCGGGCGCCGCAAGCTGTTCACGTGGACCCTCGCGGTCTACCTGTTCGGCACCGCCCTAACGGCTCTTACCCCGAAGGGTTCAGGCTGGATCATCTACCTCTACGCGACCCGGATCATCGCCGGCATGGGCATCGGCGGCGAGTACTCGGCCATCAACTCGGCGATCGATGAGATGATGCCCGCGCGGTACCGGGGACGCACCGACGTGTGGATCAACGGCACCTACTGGCTCGGCGCGATCATCGGCACGTTCGCGACGTTCCTGCTGCTCAGCACGCTGCGAACGAGCGAAGGATGGCGCATTTGCTTCCTGGTCGGCCCGGCCATGGCGTTCGTGATCATCTTCATCCGGCGCAATCTCCCGGAAAGCCCACGCTGGCTCATCACCCACGGTCGCGTGCAGGAGGCCGAGGAGGCCGTCCGCCGCATCGAGGAAGCCGCGCTCAGGGACGG
>JAOPYM010000408.1 GCA_025964615.1 Actinomycetes bacterium | reverse complement strand
CCGCCCCCGCGATCAGCCACGGCCGCCCCACAACACCCTCCACGACTCAACGGACGACTCAACGGACCAGGGGCAGGAAGTGGCCGACGCCGTCGGTGCGGAGGGCGGCTTCGATCCGTTCCGGCGGGACCTGGCCGTAGGTGGTGGTGCGCTGGCGGGCGGGGCGGCCGGCGGCGGTGGCCATCGACTCCAGAGAGCTCATGGTCTTGAACGAACCATTCTCCGAACCGGCCATCCGGCTGATGGTCTCCTCCATCAGCGTGCCGCCCAGGTCGTTGACGCCGCCCTGCAGTACCTCGGTGCAGAGTTCGTCACCGAGCTTCACCCAGGAGCACTGGATGTTGGAGATCGCACCGTGCAGCAGGATCCGCGAGAGCGCGTGCACCGCCCGGTTCTCCCGCGCCGTGGGCCCCGGACGGGCGAGCCCGGCCAGGTAGATCGGCGAGTTGTGGTGCACGAACGGCAGCAGCACGAACTCGGTGAACCCGCCGGTCCGCTCCTGGATGGAACGCAGCAGTTTCAGGTGCCCCACCCAGTGCGAGGGATTGTCCACGTGCCCGTACATCATCGTCGAGGTGGTCGGCAGGCCGATCTCGTGCGCGGTACCGACCACCTCCACCCACTGCGCGGTGGGCAGTTTGCCCTTGGTGAGCACCCACCGCACATCGTCGTCGAGGATCTCGGCGGCCGTGCCGGGCAGCGAGTCCACCCCGGCCTCCTTCGCGGCGAGCAGCCATTCCCTGATCGACAGGTCGGTGCGCGACGCGCCGTTGAGCACCTCCATCGGGCTGTAGGCGTGCATGTGGATGTCCGGCTGCCTGCGCTTGACCTCACGCGCGAGGTCGAAGTAGGCAGTGCCGGGCAGGTCGGGATGGATGCCGCCCTGCATGCAGACCTCGGTGGCCCCCGCGGTCCACGCCTCGTCGACCCGCGTGCCGACCTGTTCGAGGGACAGGGTGTACGCGTCGGCATCGGTACGGCGCTGCGCGAACGCGCAGAACCGGCAGCCGGTGTAGCAGACGTTGGTGAAGTTGATGTTCCTGGTCACCACATAGGTGACCTCGTCGCCGACGGCGTCGCGGCGCAGGTCGTCGGCGAGCCTCATCACGGCCGCCAGCTCCGCACCGTCGGCCTGCAGCAGGGCGAGCGCCTCGTCGTCACTCAGCCCGCCGGGGTTACGCTCCGCGCTGGCCAGCGCCGCCTTGAAGTCGCCGCCGAAGCGTTCCGGTGCGGTGCTGAGCCGCCCGCGCAGGGCGTCCCAGTCGCCGTAGACGTCGTTGAAGTCCTCCCGGCGGTCGCTGGTACGGCCCGTGGTGTCGATCTCGACGTGCAGGTCGGTACGGCCGCTCGCGGCGAGCCCGAAGCCGCCGTCGGGCTCCTGCCAGGGGCGGCCCTCCAGGACGGCGTCCTCCCTAGCGAGCCCGGTGACCGGGTCGGCCAGGGCCCTGACATGCGCGAACAGCCGGGGGTCCAGCCACGGCTCGCCGTGCTTGACGTACTCGGGGTAGATCGTCAGCCGTTCCTTCAGCTCGAACCCCTCGGCGGCGGTCTGCGCGGCCAGGTCTTCGATCTGCGGCCAGGGCCGTTCGGGGTTGACATGGTCGGGGGTGAGCGGGGAGACCCCGCCCCAGTCGTCGATGCCCGCACGCAGCATCAGCGCGTACTGAGTCTCCACGAGGTTCGGCGGTGCCTGGATGCGCGCCTTGGAGCCGAGGACCAGGCGGGTCACCGCGATGGTGGCGGCCAGTTCCTCCAGTTCGGCGTCGGCGGTGTTGCGCATGGCGGTGTCGGGCTTGGCGCGGAAGTTCTGGATGATCACTTCCTGGATCGCGCCGTACTCCCGCATCGTCTTGCGGATCGCGAAGATGGAGTCGGCACGCTCCTCGATCGTCTCGCCGATGCCGATGAGGATGCCCGTCGTGAACGGTACGTTGACGCGGCCCGCGTCCTCGAGCACCCGCAGCCGTACGGCCGGATCCTTGTCCGGCGAGCCGAAGTGCGGGCCGCCCTTCTCACTGAACAGCCTGGTCGCGGTGGTCTCCAGCATCATCCCCATGGAAGGGGCGACCGGCTTGAGCCGCTGGAAGTCCCGCCAGCTCAGTACTCCGGGGTTGAGGTGCGGCAGCAGCCCGGTCTCTTCGAGGACCCTGATCGCCATGGCCCGCACGTACGAGAGGGTGTCGTCGTAGCCGTGCGCGTCGAGCCACTCCCGTGCAACGTTCCACCGGTCCTCCGGCCGGTCGCCGAGGGTGAACAGGGCCTCCTTGCAGCCCATCGCCGCCCCCTGCCTGGCGATCTCCAGGACCTCGTCGGGACTCAGATAAGGGCTTTCAAGCCGGCCGGGGACCGTCGCGAAGGTGCAGTAGCCACAACGGTCCCGGCACAGCCGGGTGAGCGGGATGAAGACCTTGCGGCTGTAGGTGATGACACCCGGACGGCCCGCCGCCGCCAGGCCCGCGTCGCGGGTACGGGCCGCGTGTGCGAGCAGGTCGTCGAGATCCTGGCCGCGCGCGCGCAGCAGGATCGTGGCCTCGGTCTGGTCGAGTGTCTTGCCATCACGGGCACGGGCGAGCGCGCGCCTCATCCCAGGGATCTCCATGAGCGGCACGATAGATCGTTCCCATGGACTTCTGCGGGGCCAGGGGCCCTCTCAGCATCGACATCCCCATGTCAACAGCCATCGTGCAGCGTTGCTAATGAGTTTCAGGCAGAAAGAGTCACTGGACCTGAACAGTCGTCGGGCGCAGACTGAGAACACCCCGCGGGAACGGACCTGCATCTCGAAACCACAAGGAAGTTCCCTTGCTGTACATGGTCATCTTCATCGTCGCCCTCGCCGTCATCGGACCGTTCTTCGGCGCGGACTCCCGGGACGGCCTCGACTGGAGGCCGGGCCACTTCTGGCGCCGCCGCCCCCCTCAGACCCCCGCCGTCAAAATGGTCGTCAGAACGACCGGTAGTCCCGCACCGGCATCCTCGGCCCCCGCCGTGGCGGACCCGCGTCGGCCAGCAGCAGCAGGATGCTGACCCGGTGCCGCTGACCGGCATACGGTTCGAGCAGTTCCAGCATCCCGGCGTCGTCGACCTTCCGGCCCACCATCGCCCAGCCCACGTGGCCGGACAGGTGGTAGTCGCCGACGGAGACGGCGTCGGGATCGCCCAGCGCGCGCTGCCGTACCTCGGCCGAGGTCCACACCCCGACGCCCGGCAGTGATCTCAGCCGCCGGTCCAGCTCGGCCGGCGTGGCCGGGGCCTCGAGCCGGGACGCCACCCGCGCCGCGTTCATGATCGTACGAGCCCGTACGGCCTCGGCACCGGACCGGTGCCACTCCCAGGACGGGATCCGCGCCCACACCTCCGGGGGCGGCGGCACCCGCAGCTCCGGTGCCCCGGGGGCCGCTTCGCCGAACTGGCGCAGCAGGTAGGACCAGGATCGCCACGCCTCCTTGCCGGGCACCTTCTGCTCCAGTACGGCGGGTACGAGCGCCTCGAAGACCCGGTTCGACCGCCCGATCCGCAGGCCCGGGTGCTTGCCCGCCGCGTCCCTGACGACCCGTACCAGAGCCGGATCGGCGCTGTCGAGGAGCGCGGTCAGCGCCCCTGGGTCGTCCTGCGCCCCGAGCAGCGCGGGCACGCCCGCCAGCAGCCAGCCCGCCCCGGGTCCCCACGCCTCGGGCTCGCCGCGCGTGGGGACCCGTAGTGTTCCCGGCCCGTCAGGGGTGTACGAAGCCCGCCACACCGCACCGTCCTCGGCCACCCGGAAGGACGGGTCCCCGGAGCCACGCCGATGGGGCCGCAGGCTGCCGAGGTGCCGATCCTGAGATGTCCGGGGCACGGCTCAGATGGTTCCGGCCTCGACGGCGGCGACGATCCACGGGATGACCTCGTCGAGCATCTCATCCAGGCTGGTCCTGGCCTCGAACCCCAAAACCCGGGCGGCCTTGTCAACCGACGGAACCCGC
>JAOPYM010000294.1 GCA_025964615.1 Actinomycetes bacterium | reverse complement strand
GGCGAGGTCGTACCCTGTCCAGCTGGCCACATAGTCGGCCCTGAAGTCACAGCCGGTGAGACGGGCGGCCGGGCTGGTGAGCTGTTCGAGCCAGCTCTCCTTGACCGCTTTCCAGTGCTTCACGAGTACAGCGGGCTGGGTGGGGGCGGTGCACGAGTACCTCGGTACCTTGGGGCGCAGCACCCGTCCCGCACGGTTCACCAGCACGAAGTCCTGGGCGTTCATCATGCGGGCGGTCTCGCCCGCGTACGCGATCCTCGACGCAGCGCATATCCGGCCGGGTCCCATATCCGCTCGGCGGAGTGCCGTGAGCAAGGCACCGAAGCCGGAGTCGGCGCGCTGCTCGACGGCCACAGACCAGCGATCACCCGCGGCCGAGGTCCGCTCCTCCCGTGTACAGGTGTACGCGGCCACCGGTACGAAGCCGGCCGGCAGCGGCGTGGCCTTCGGCTCACGAACGTAGCCGGGTCTGCGCGGATCGCCGGCGAAGGCGGTGGCGCAGTCGATCGGAACGGACCGCTTCCCGGCGGCGGGTTGCGTCTGCCGGGCCGGCAGGGCCACCGCGATGGCTGCGACGGCCAGGATCGTGCCGGCCGCCGCAGTGATCAGACGTACGCGGCGGCGACGCCGGGCTCGCGACGAGATCAGCACCAGCCGGTCCGGCGGATGGTGCAGTTCCGGTACGGCCCGGGACAGCAGCGTGTCGAGGCCTTCGAGGTCGTTCACAGCCCGGCCTCCTTCGTGACGAAGAGCGACAGCAGATCAGCGTCGGTGCGGAGTATGGCCAGGGCGCGGGACGTCTGGGTCTTCACCGTCCCCGCCGTACAGCCCAGCAGGGCGGCCGTGTCGGCGATCGAGCGGTCCTCGCCGAACCGCAGCACCATGACGGCGCGCTGCCGCCCGGACAGCCTGGCCAGCGCCCGGCCCACCACTTCGCGTGTCGCGGACTCGTCGGCCAGGTCGCGCGGTCCCGCGGTGTCCGGCAGCGTGCCGGACGGCAGTTCGCCGCGCCAGCGCCGCCGCCACCATGTCAGGTAGGTCGTGTAGAGGACCTTGCGGATGTACGCCTCGGGGTCGCCGCCGCGGCTGATCCGGGCCCAGCGCTCCCAGGCCAGCGTCAGCGCGGTCTGCAGGAGATCCTCCGCCTTGCCCGCGTCGCCGGTGAGCAGCCATGCGGCCCGCAGCAGCGACGGGGAGCGGGCCGCGATGAAGTCCGCGAACCCGTCCGGGACCTCCGGCATGGACCACCTCCGCCCGGTAAACGACCTGGTCCATCCCAGAGGTTGACACCTGCCGGCACCGAATGGGGCAATCTTCCCGATGTCATATCCTCTGGGCCGTGAGCTTGGAGATTCGGGTTGTGGGGTACGCGGATCCGGACGCGGTGCGGCTGATCGGCGAGGTGCAGCAGGAGTACGTCGTCCGGTACGGCGGCGGGGACGAGACACCGCTGGACCCGGACCATTTCGAGCTGCCCGAAGGGCTGTTCGCCGTGGGCTACCTGGACGGGGAGCCGGTGGCGTGCGGGGGCTGGCGGGTGCGGGTGGGCGGGCACGCGGGCCTGCTCGACGGTGACGCCGAGCTCAAACGGATGTACGTCGTGCCATCGGCGCGAGGATGTGGCCTGGCCCGCCGGATGCTCCGGTACCTGGAGGACACGGCCACCGAGGCGGGACGGTCCAGGCTCGTCCTGGAGACCGGTCTCAGGCAGCCCGAGGCGATCGCCCTGTACGAGTCAGCGGGCTACGAGCCGATCGAGAAGTTCGGCATCTACCGCGACTCCCCGCACAACCTCTGCCTGGCCCGCAAGCTGTAACGGAGGACTGCGTAGGTCCGGCATGGTCTCAGCGGGCTTGTAGCAGACCGACGATGGATGGGGCGGGGGCGAGCAGCGTTTGCGGCCTGTTGGTCAGCAGGCGGTGGCAGCCGTCCAGTTCGACGTAGACGTCCTGGTTCATCGGCTGCACGGTGACGACTGCGAAGCGGGTGTGCCGCAGGGTGCAGGGCTTCGCGGCGGGAGCGCCCTCGATCAGCGCGGTCAGCTTCGCCACGTTGGCCACCGGAACCGTACCGCCCGCTGTGAAGGTGCCTACCGGGTAGCGATCCTTGCTGGGCTTGACCGCGAACACGCAGAACTTCACGCTCACCGGCCGGGGGGCGAAGACCGGCTTGCTCACGCCGGGAGAGATGAAGCTGCCCTTCTGGTCCCAGGTGATCATGTCTTTCGAACCCATGGCGCATCCGGTCGCGTGTGCCGGCAGTGATGCCACAAGCGGCGGCGAGGAAGAAAGCCCCGACGGCGGCGGCGAGCCGGGCCCGGCAAGTCCCGATCCCGCAGACCACTACAGGTCCAGTGCGCGGAGCTTTGCCCGCCGGAGGTGGGAGGCCAGCTTGGGGCCGCCGGGGTTCTTACTGTCCCGCACACCGATGGCCACTGCAAGGTCGGCGACCTCAACGCATTCGTCGCCTTCGGGGCCGCTGTGGCTGCTCTTGCGCCATTCGATGGGACCGAACGCCGTCACACGGCCTCCAACGCCTCACGGATCAGCTTTTCGGATTCTGCCGCCGAAAGGGCGACAGATCCAAGCTGATCGAAGAGTACGCCAAGTGCGCTGACGTCCGGCCGGGACGATCCGGATCGTGATGTTGGGCTCCTGCATCTTGGCGAGCAGGTGTTCCAACTGTTGTCGCACCCACGCCCTGTACCGCCGCCGGCCAGGACACCGGCTGGCGCGGGCTCGCGATCGTCGGGATCCTGGCCGAGAGCTGGGGAACCCACTGGCCACCGTGCGGATGCAAGACGGTCTGGGTCGGCCTCCGCACCGACCAGGAGCGACCGGACCGACGCATCCCGATGACGTCAACGGTGGGCGCCCACGCCCTACTTCGTTGAGTCGTGGCGTTTCCCGCACCGTTCG
>JAOPYM010000292.1 GCA_025964615.1 Actinomycetes bacterium | reverse complement strand
TCGATGAGGACCACGGCGGCACCGGACTTCTCCAGGACCCCGGCGGCCTTGGTGACCGGCTCGCCTGAGCCGATCATCGGGAGGTTGGCGGACATGTGACCGCCGAGGCGGTCGGTCAGTGTGGCCTTGCCGCTGATGAGGGCGTCGAGCAGGTCCCGCTCGACGATCGAGCCGACCACCTCGGCGACCATGACCGGCGGCTCCTCCTTCATCACGGGCAGCTGCGAGACGTCGTACTCCCGCATGATCGCGATGGCCGTCCCGATCGTCTCCTCCGGGTGGACGTGCACGAACTCGGGCAGCCCCGGCGCCTTGCGGGCGAGCACCTCACCTACGAGGGCCCCTTCCGACGACAAGGTGAGGAAGCCGTAGTCGGCCATCCACTCGTCGCTGAAGATCTTCGACAGGTAACCGCGCCCGCCGTCCGGGAGCAGGACCACGATCACGTCGTCGGGGCCGCAGGTGGCCGCCACGCGCAGTGCCGCCACCACGGCCATCCCGCAGGAACCGCCGACGAGCAGCGCCTCCTCGCGGGCCAGCCGCCGCGTCATCAGGAACGAGTCCCGGTCCGAGACCGCGATGATCTGGTCGCAGATGGTCCGGTCGTAGGTCTCCGGCCAGATGTCCTCGCCCACGCCCTCCACCAGGTAGGGGCGGCCCGTACCGCCCGAGTAGACCGAGCCCTCCGGGTCGGCGCCGATGACCTGTACCCGGCCCCCGGAGACCTCCTTCAGATACCGGCCCGCGCCGGAGATCGTGCCACCGGTGCCGATGCCCGCCACGAAGTGGGTGATCCGCCCGTCGGTCTGTTCCCACAGCTCGGGCCCGGTGCTCTCGTAGTGCGACAGCGGGTTGTTCGGGTTGGAGTACTGGTCGGGCTTCCAGGCTCCCGGGATCTCCGCCGCCAGCCGGTCGGAGACCGAATAGTAGGAGTCCGGGTGTTCGGGCGAGACGGCGGTCGGGCAGACCACGACCTCCGCGCCGTACGCCCGGAGCACACCGATCTTGTCGGGCGCGACCTTGTCCGGGCAGATGAAGACGCAGCGGTAGCCCCGCTCCTGTGCGACGATCGCCAGCCCGATGCCTGTGTTGCCCGAGGTGGGCTCCACGATCGTGCCGCCCGGTTGCAGCGCCCCCGACGCCTCGGCGGCGTCGATCATCCGAACCGCGATCCGGTCCTTCACGGAGCCGCCCGGGTTGAAGTACTCGACCTTCGCCAGAACCTGCGCCCCGCACCCTTGCGTGACTCTGCGCAATCTGACAAGCGGTGTATCGCCCATAAGCTCGATCAGCGAATCGTGTACGCGCACTACGACTTCCTTGTCGACGTGATCCATGTCCCAATTCCGCGGGTACGGCACCTTTGCGACCAGCGGTTTCAGCTACATTTACGGTTTCGACGGTAGCCCATGCCGGTGATCTGGGGATCCACAGAACGAGGACAGGCGTTTCGGAGGGTCACATGATCAGAGCGTTGACAGCACGCCGTATCGCCACGGCCGCGGCCCTCGGCGGTGGCGGGCTCACGGTACTCGGCGGGCTCAGCTTCGGGCTTCTGGTGGCCGAGGCCAAGATGGCACGGAAGATCATCAGGGCCACCCCCAACGGCTCTCCGCCGGTGACCGACGGCCTCTACGGGGCCTCCTCGCCCGGCGAGCCGATCTCCTTCGTCATGCTCGGCGACTCCATAGCCGCCGGGCTCGGGGTCGAGACCGCCGACGAGACCGCGGCGGCGCTGCTGGCCACCGGGCTCGCCTCGATCGCCGGCCGCCCGGTCCACCTCACCAACGCCGCCGTCTCCGGGTCCCCCTCCTCAGCGCTTGACGAGCAGGTCACCCTCGTGCTGGGCGTACGGCCCGACATCGCCGTCATCATGGTCGGCGCCAACGACGTGACCAGCAGGGTCTCCCCGGCCGAGGCCGTACGCCATCTGGACGGCGCCGTCCGGCGGCTCCGCATGAGCGGCTGCGAGGTGATCGTCTGCACCTGCCCGGACCTGGGATCGGTGAAGCCGGTCATGCAGCCGCTCCGGTGGATCGCGCAGCGGGCCAGCCGGCAACTCGCCGCCGCGCAGACCATCGTGGTGGTCGAGCGGGGCGGCCGCACGGTCTCGATGGGCGATCTTCTCGGCGCCGAGTTCGCCGCCCGCCCCAGCGAGATGTTCTCCGCGGATCGTTACCATCCGTCTGCGAGAGGTTACGCATCGGCAGCGGCTGCGGTGCTACCGTCGATGGCTGCCGCCCTTGGGCTAGAGCCCGACTTGGAAGACGTGGAAGACCCCCAGCGCGGTAAAGGAGTACTGCCCATCTACCTCGCGGCGGCGGAGGCCGCCGAGGAACCCGGCACCGAGGTGGCCGGCACCCGGGTCGCGGGCCGTGAGCGCGGGCCCCGGGGGCGCTGGGCCACCCTGCTACGCCGCCGGGGCCTCGAGCCGGACGATTCCGCAGCCGCGGAGGTCACGCCCGGCATGGCCTAGGCCTCTGCGAGGACTCACCCCCGGAGCTTCCGCATCATGGCCCTGCACACCCACATATCACTACGTACGGCAATGTTCTCGGCACTGTTCGTCACGGCAGCCTGTTCCAGCGGCCCTTCATCGGACAGCGCCTCAGCCGCGTCCGCCTGGTCGGACACCACGGTCAACGTGGTGAGCAGATTCGCCACCGGTTCGGGCGTCACCGCGGTGACCGTCCTGCGCGGGGACGGGCACCTGGAGACCGCCGTCTACGACCTGGCAAGATCGAAACGTCTCTGGGCGCGGCCCGCCACCATGGCAGGCCGGCTCTCCGGAATGGGCGTCCAGCCGCCCGCCGTCGTCGGCTCGATGGTCGCCGCACTCGAACCGCAGACACAGGGTCCGTGGAACGCGCTGCTCGTGGTCAGGGACGCCCGTACCGGAGTGCAGAAGTGGACCCGGCCGGTCGACTCCACGTTCGGTCCCGTGCGCTGCGGCCCCTACCTCTGCCTGTCGGAGTTCACCGCCCGCACGAACGCCCGGGTCGTGGTGCTCGACGCGGCCAACGGCCACACCCTGTGGCGGATGCCCGGCATCGCCGAGGTCGAGTGGAGCGACGCGACCCGCGCGGTCTTCTTCCGGATGGCCAAGCACCCGGTACTCGAATCACTGGATCTCAAGACCGGCCGGTCGCTGTGGACCTACGCGGTGGAGAACGCGGTGGGCACCGGGGTGAACCTGTCCGGTGGGTGGTCCTTCGGCTCGCTGGGCGATGTCCTGGTCGGATACCTGGCGCCGTACCAGGCGCACAAGGGCAAGCCGCTGTCCACGTTCGGGTTCTTCGGGCTGCGGCTGTCCGACGGGGTCCGGCTCTGGACCCGCCCGCAGCTGCTGCGGGTCTATCCGAGCGCCAATCCGGCGGTCGCGCTGATCACCAGGGAGATCACCCCGAGCGGCGGTTACGGCGGATTCGCCCAGCTCGATCCGCGTACCGGCCAGGCGACCGCGCAGCTCCCCGCGGACAAGGCCCCGCAGACCGCCTGGTGGCTGGCGTTCCCCGCGGACCTGTCGGCCCTCGGCTTCCTGTCGTCGGGGCATCCGAGCACCGCCTACGACCTGCGCCGCGCCACCCCGGTCTCGCTGAAGCGGGCCTGGTCGTTCTGCACGGTGGACCCCGCACCGCTGCCGATCAAGGGCCTGCCCGGCTTCTACCCGATCGCCTCGCTGTGCGCGTACGACCTGTCCACCGGCAGGCGGATCGCCACGCCGGGCCCGCCGCCCGGCTGGTACACCGGCGCCACCGACGGATGGCGCGCCTGGCGCGACGAGAGCGGCGCCCTGCACGCCGTCCACGACGCCCGAGGCACCACCCCCGGCATGTACAGCTGACCCCCACCCGCCACCCTTCCGTCCCCCCAGCGCCACCCCCACCCCCGTTGACCCGTGGCGTTTACCGCACCGTTCTCGGAACCGGTGCGGGAAACGCCACGAGTCAACGAGCCGGGACCCCGGCGGTTGGCGTGGGTCGGCGTACGGGTTAGGTTTGCCATGTAACCGGTGAGTAACCCCGGTTTCCGAGAACGAGGAGAGCCGAAAATGCCCGAGGCAGTCATTGTCGCCACCGCGCGTTCACCGATCGGACGTGCCTTCAAGGGATCGCTGAAGGACCTTCGGTCCGACGACCTCACCGCCAGGATGGTCCAGGCCGCGATGGCCAAGGTCCCGCAGCTGGACCCGAGCCAGATCGACGATCTGCTGCTCGGCTGTGGCCTCCCCGGCGGCCCGCAGGGCTACAACATGGGCCGCATCGTCTCGGTTCTGCTCGGCTGGGACACTGTGCCCGGCGCCACCATCACCCGCTACTGCTCCTCAAGCCTGCAGACCACCCGGATGGCGCTGCACGCGATCAAGGCGGGCGAGGCCGACGTCATCATCTCGGCCGGTGTCGAGATGGTGAGCGGCTTCGCGCTGGGCAGCAGCGACGGCCTGCCCAACACCAAGAACCCCCTCTTCGCCGACGCGGAGGCCCGTACCAAGACCTTCTCCGAGGGCGGCAAGACCTGGCACGACCCGCGCAAGGACGGCGCCATTCCCGACGTCTACATCGCGATGGGCGAGACCGCCGAGAACGTGGCCCAGCAGCGCGGCATCAGCCGCCAGGCCCAGGACGAGTTCGGCGTACGGTCGCAGAACCTGGCCGAGAAGGCCTATGCCAACGGGTTCTGGCAGAAGGACATCACCCCGGTCACCCTCGCCGACGGCACCGTTGTCAGCAAGGACGACGGCCCCCGGGCCGGTACCACGTACGAGAAGGTCTCGCAGCTGCAGCCGGTCTTCCGGCCGGACGGCACCGTCACCGCCGGCAACTGCTGCCCGCTCAACGACGGCGCCGCCGCCGTCGTGGTGATGAGCGACACCAAGGCCGCCGAGCTGGGCATCACCCCGCTGGCCCGGATCGTCTCCACCGGCGTGTCCGGTCTCTCTCCGGAGATCATGGGCCTGGGCCCGGTCGAGGCCACCCGTAAGGCGCTGGCCATCGCCGGCCTCAGCATCGGCGACATCGACCTGGCCGAGATCAACGAGGCGTTCGCCGCGCAGGTGCTGCCGTCGGCCGCCGATCTCGGCATCGACATCGACAAGCTGAACGTCAACGGCGGCGCGATCGCCGTCGGCCACCCGTTCGGCATGACCGGCGCGCGCATCACCTCCACCCTGATCAACAGCCTGCAGTTCCACGACAAGACCTTCGGTCTGGAGACCATGTGCGTGGGCGGCGGTCAGGGTATGGCGATGATCCTCGAGCGCCTCAGCTGATCGTGGTACGGCCCGCACGGTGATCCGTGCGGGCCTTTTCACGTTTCCGCAGCAAGATCGGGCTGCGTAACCCGAAAGTTAGGTACCCGTTAGGGGGTTGTCACATCGGGGCAGGTGTTGCAGAGTCAGCAGGAAGAAGCTCGCTCGCCTCGAACCTGGTGGTGCCAATGCCCCTGATCCATTCGCCGGAGACGCACAAGAACCTCATCGCACGTATCCCCAGTGTCACAGGACGTGACCTCCCCGAGTGGTTCGAGACCATCGAGAACGGCCCGGCCTTCCTCCGCTGCGACGAGCGGGCCACCTGGCTGGCCGACGAGCACGGCATCTCGCACGGTTACGCGGTCGCCCTGGTCGCCGAGCACGGCCGCCACCGCCGCGAGCACAGGTACTGAGAAAGCAGCGACGCCCGGCGCCGCCGAAGCGGTCACCGGGCGTCAGCGCGCGTCCGGACTACCGTCTGCCGCCCTGCAGGTACGACAGGAGGCGGAGCATCTCCAGGTAGATCCACACCAGGCTCAGCGTGATGCCGAAGGCGCAGTACCAGGCGAACTGCTCGGGGGCGCCGAAGCGCACGCCCTTCTCGACCATGTCGAAGTCCAGGAGCAGGAAGAAGCAGCCGATCAGGATCGCCGCGATGCTGAACACGTAGGCGATCGGGTTCCCCGGGTCCCGGATGCCGATGCCGCCCTGCGCCCCGAAGGCGTAGGCCAGCAGGTTGATGACCATGAGGCCGAACAGGCCGAGACCCGCGGCGATCACGAACCTGGTGAGCCTGGGCGTCACCCGGACGATCTTGAATGCGTGTGCGGCGAGCACCGCCGCGAACGCGAGGGTCGTGCCGATGACCGCCTGGAAGGCCACCCCGTGGTAGAGGTCGTTGTAGGCATGGCTGATGATGCCGACAGCCACCCCGTAGAAGGCCGCGAAGGTGAGCACCAGCGGAGCGTTCGCCCTGCCCGAGAAGCTGATGTACAGCCCGAGGCACAGCTCCACGATAAGCGAGAGGATCAGGAACGGCCCGGCCTGGGCGATCGGGACCAGAGTCCACGCCAGCGCGCCCGTGAAGATCAGCGTGCCCAGCGTGAGGAAGCCCCGGACGACGACGTCGTCCAGGGTCATCGGACGCGGCGGCGCGTACGCCGGCGCGTTGTACATGTCCTGCAGCTGCTGCGCGCTGGGCGCGTACGCCTGCGCGCGCTGCTGGAAGGAAGCGCCCCGGAACGCGGGGTTCCTGCTCTGCACTGACTGCCTCCACATGTCCACACGTTAGATACCCGCCAGTGTAGGACGCCCGGCGTGCCGTCGGCGTTCCCTTTTCGTGACGATTTCCCGAACCCAGTACCCCCGGTCGGACTCGAACCGACACGTTCGGCTCTTTTAGGGAGCCTGCCTCTGCCTTTGGGCTACGAGGGCGGTCGCCATGATAGACGGCCGCTGCGGCTTTGGAATTGCATGCCGAAAGAATGCCCTTCATTGACGAACAGCCAGGTCAGAGTAGGTAGCGGAAATCAGCCACTAGCGGCTGAGTACCGCGCGAGTGGACACTGCCGTCTCACCCGCATGACCATCGCGGTCGCGGCGGATCGCATATATCTCGTGTACTCCGATACGGCCGCTTTCACAGGCCAGTGCGGAAGCGGCGAGATAGAGCAACCAGACTCGCGCCCTCCCGGGTGAGGCCAGTTCCCCGCACTCGGCCCAGTGCCGTTGCAGGTTCGCCGCCCACGCCCGCAGCGTCCTGGCGTACTGCTCGCGGAGTGCCGTGACGCCCCGTACCTCAAGTGCCGCACCTTCAAGGGAGGCGATGATCTCGTTCAGGGGCCGCAGCTCTCGATCCTGTGCGAAGACGTAGCTGGTGGTGAAGGTCCGCCGGCTCGAATGCGGCCCCGGTCGCCGTACCAGCTGCTGGAGGAGCAGCCGCCCGCCAGGTGCCAGCAGCTCGTACAGCGCGGATGCCTGCAGATCGGCCTGGTCGGTACCGCTGAGCGCGACGATCGCGTCGTACGGCCCGCCACCGGCAGCCGACAGGTCGCCGGCCCGGAAGTCGGCCACGTCCTCCAGCCCCGCCGCGGCCGCCCGTGCCCTGGCGGACTCCGACTGCTGCCTGGAGGAGGCCAGCCCCACCGCTCGTACCCCGTGCGATCCGGCGGCGTGCAGCGCGAACGCGCCCCAGCCACAGCTCAGGTCGAGCAGCCGCGCGCCGGGCCCGAGGCCGAGCTGTTCGATGATCGCGTCGTGGGAGATCCGCTGCGCCTCGTCCAGATCCACGGCGTCGCCCCAGGACCCGCAGCCGTACGCCATGCTCGGACCGAGGACGCGCGCGAAGAACGCGGGGCCCTCGCTGAGCGGCTCCGGCGCGTCGGCGGTGGTGCGGAACTCCTCGGGCGGCGGTTTGGGTTCGGGACCCACCGCGCCCAGCGTGACCGCGGTCCGGACGATCTCACGCTTGTCGTCGCTGCTCAGCCCGATCGGGTCGTCGCCGCTGCGCATCACCCGCTGAACGGCTTCGAGGGCGGCGAAGATGTCACCCTCGATCTCGAGTTCGCCCGCGACGTACGCCCTGACCAGGCCCATCTCTCCGGGTTTCCACAGCAGTCTGCGCAGGGCGCGCCGGTGCTTGATCACGAAGGTCGGCGCACCTTTGGGGCCGATGGAACTGCCGTCCCAGGCGCGGACCCTGATCGGGACGTCCCCGCCGAGGATCCGGTCCACCAGAGGAGCCAGCCGGGAGGCGACACCGTCGGCCATGAGGGCGCCTCCCTTCCTTCATTCTCGGCGTGCTCGGCGTGCTCGGAGCACGTGGGATATTTGGGACACTTGGAGTGTTCGGGGCGAAGACCCCCAGGTTCGAGACCGATCGTAGGTCCGCGAGCGTGATAGCAGGACCAACTGGGGAAGCGCGCGGAAAATTTCCTGCACTTCAGCAAACCAGATCGTTCCGGCGTGCATCTCATAGGACGTACCCACACCGGGATTGGGGTCCGAATGCGGGTGAGCAGGCGGGTCAGGGCCAGACGGGGGCGTCCAGCGGACTACCGCTGGGCCCGGCCCTGCCCCGCCGCCGCACTTCTGGTGTCACAGTTGAATCCCTGACAGCGATACCGCTGAGCAGACAGAGTTAGGGGGACATGTTGATGGGTCGTTTGGTGTCGGGCACCCTCTCGGCCGCCGCCCTCGTCGTACTGGCGACGGGTTGCGGTGGTGGCGGTGGCCCGAAGGCCGGCGCCACGGCGCCCTTGGCCTCGGCGAGCAGCGGCGACTCCGCCGCTGCGTCCGGCGGCCCCGCGAGCGCGGGCCCTGTCCCCGGTAGCACGCACAGCGCGGCTCCGGCACCCGGCACGACCTCCCAGGCGGGCGCCCCCACGACGCCGCACTGCAGCAGCTCGGCGCTCCACGCGACAGTGACGGGGTACGACGCGGGGGCCGGCCAGCGCTATGCCCGGCTGATCCTGACCAACGTCTCCGGCTCCACCTGCCGGACCAAGGGCTGGCCCGGCCTTGGCCTCGGCAACGCCTCCGAGGGCTTCGGCGCCAACACCACCCGCACGGGGACCGCGGCGACCCTGCTCATCGCCCCGGGCGGGCACGCCTGGTCGCAGCTGCGCTGGACCGCGATCCCGGCCGCCGACGAGACCGCCTCGCCCTGCGAGCCCAACCCGACCGTCCTGCAGGTGATCCCGCCGGACGAGACCGCGGTCCTGGTCGCCTCCTGGAGCGGCGGATCGGTCTGCCAGCACAACCACATCCTGGAGTACCCGCTGGTCCCCGGCACCGGGCCCTAACCCCGCGCGTGCTCCACGGCCCGGGCGAACACCGCGTCCAGCATCCCCTCCGTCACCCGCCCGGTGAACGTGTTCTGCTGACTCGGGTGGTAACACCCGAGCACCACCACCTCCCGTTGAGCCGTGGCGTTTCCCGCACCTGTGGTCCAGGAGGTGCGGGAAACGCCAGCTTCTGTTGGACGGCTCAACGTCAGTTCGGCGCCGTGCGCGAACGGGGGGCGGGGGCGCGGGAGGACGTAGCCGGCCTCTTTCAGGGCGGGCCACATGCCCTGCCAGGCGTAGCCGCCGAGGGCCACGATCACCTTGAGGCTCGCGGCGACCTCGGCGACCTCCCGGGCCAGCCACGGGAAGCAAGCGGCCCGCTCCGCGGGAGTGGGCTTGTTGTCGGGCGGGGCGCACCGGACGGTGGCGACCATGCGGGCACCGAGCAGGCGCTGACCGTCGCCGGCGTGGGTACTGGTCGGCAGCGCGGCCAGCCCCACCCGGTGCAGGGAGGCGAACAGCCAGTCACCGCTGCGATCTCCGGTGAAGATCCGGCCGGTCCGGTTGCCGCCGTGGGCGGCGGGTGCGAGCCCGACGATCAGGATGGCGGGTTCCTCGCTGCCCCAGCCCGCGATCGGCCGCCCCCAGTAGGTCTCGTCCGCGTACGCGCGGCGCTTGTTCACGGCGGCCTGCTCCCGCCACGAGACCAGCCGAGGGCAGGCCCTGCACACCGAGGTGCGCGCGCACAGCTCCCCCAGATCCGCCGCCCCGGCGGCCAGCAGCCGCACGTCCTCCGGGCTCCGCGCCACCGGCGTATCCGCCGTGGCCGGATCATCAGCCCATCCCGTCCCGGGCAACACAGAACTCACCCCCCGATCCTGCCACTCATTGACTCGTCCAACAGAAGCTGGCGTTTCCCGCACCTGCGCTCCCGATGGTGCGGGAAACGCCACGGGTCAACGGAAGAGGGGGTTGCGGAGTAGTGTGGATTGCACGGTAGTGTGTACCGCGTAGGAAGGGGCCGCAGATGGATACCACACAGCTCCTCAAGGGAGTGCTCGACCTGGCGGTGCTGGCCGTACTCGATGAGCGCGACAGCTACGGCTACGACGTCGTCCGGCGGCTGCGCGACGCCGGTCTGGAGGAGGTCGGGGACGCCTCGGTGTACGGGACGCTCCGCAGGCTCTTCCGTGCGGGCGCGCTCAACTCCTACGTCGTCCCCTCCGAGGAGGGGCCGCACCGCAAGTACTACGGGCTCAACGAGACCGGGCGGATCATGCTCTCGACCTCCACCAAGACCTGGGGCGCGTTCGCCCGGACCATGAACGACCTGCTCGACGAGAGGGGATCGCGATGAGGGACGAGGAGATCGCCTCGTACGCACAGCAGGTACGGGAGTCGCTCGCCGGCATCCCCGCACCGGACCGCGACGAGCTCGTAGAGGACCTCGAGGACCACCTCGCCGAGGTGGCCGCGGAGTCCGGCGAGCCACTGACCGCCCGGCTCGGCACCCCGGCCGCGTACGCCGCCGAGTTGCGCGCCGCCTACGGGGCAGAGTCGGGCAAGGGCGGCCGTTCAGTGCGGACGGCAGCCCGCGATGCGGCAGGCGGCCTCGAACGGAGCCGGGCATGGGCCCTCCTGCGGGAGCTGCGCCCGGTCTGGTGGGTGGTGCGCGCCTGGCTGGCGTCGATGTTCCTCTGGTACTTCACGGAAGGCCGCGTCCACACGCGCCCGGAGGGGCCGCTGGACTGGGCGGTCCTGCTGGTCCTGCTCGTGGCCTCGGCGCAGATCGGGGTTCAGACCAGGGACGGCGGGCTGAAGGGGGCCCTCCGGCTGGGTCTCGGCGCCGTCAACGTGATCAGCGTCTTCGGTGCGCTCATCTACTTCGCGCTGTACGCCACCTTCGGTTTCTCCGACAACGTGACGTACGCGCAGCCGCCGCCCGACGCGGTGAGCCTGCCCACGACCAGCCAGGGGGACGTCACCAACCTCATCCCCTACAGCGCGGACGGCAAGCCGCTGTCCGGGATCCTGCTGTACGACCAGAACGGGCATCCCTTCCAGCTCCCGTACGAGCAGTTCGGCTTCGAGCTGGCCAGACCCTGCGGCGGCCCGGCCCCGATCACCAACTCCTACCCGCTGCCCCTGCGGAGCACCGACTCCACCCCCAGCCCGCAACCGTCGTGCCCTCCGGGCATCCCGTCCGCAGTTCCAACTCACTGATTACCCGACGCCAATCTAATAGTCGCTATAGGGACCAGTTCGGCGATTCCGCCGAGCCAGTCGTGCGGGTCAGGAGGTTGGTCGGCCGTGGTCGGACAAGCGCTGATCCCGGTCGAGTCCAGACTCGACATCGTTTCGGAAGAGCCGGTTTCATCCCGTTTCCGACCTCTCGTAATCGGATCGGTACTGATCCCGGGGGCGACCGGATTCGGGCTTTCATTCTGGCAGATCGACCGCGTCTCGATCTGGCGAGACGAGGCGGCGACGATCTCGGCGGCCCACCGGCCGTTGGGCCGGCTGCTGACGATGCTGGGCCATATCGACACAGTGCACGGCGCTTATTACCTGCTCATGCATGTGATGATCACCCTTTTCGGCGCGTCGGAGACGGTAGTGCGCCTGCCGTCCGCAGCCGGGGCCGGGCTGGCGGCCGGCGGCCTGGTGGTGCTCGGCACGCGGCTGGCCGGCCGCCGGGCCGGGGTGATGGCCGGGCTGCTCTACGCGGTGACGCCGATGGCCGTCCGGTACGGCCAGGAGGGTCGTTCGTACTCGCTCGTCGCCTCCCTCGCGGTGGTCAGCATGATCGCGTTCGTCCGGCTCGCCGAGACCGGCGGGCGCCGGAGGATCGCCGGGTACGCGCTGACCGTGGCGGCCCTGGGCATCCTGCAGTTCATCTCCCTGTTCCTCGTCCTCGCACACGGCGCCATCATCCCGGCGCTGCGGCGGCAGCGGAGGCGGCTGCTCATCGGCTGGCTGACCGCCGGGGCGGTCAGCTGCCTTGCCCTGATCCCGCTCCTGGCCGTGGCTGTTCCCGCCCAGTCGGGCCAGAACCGCTGGATCACCCCGCCCGACTGGTCCGCCGTGCAGGGCTTCCTGAGCGAGTTCGCCGGTTCGCCGCTCCTGGTGTGGGTGTACGGCGCGCTCGCCGTGGCCGCCCTGTTCACCGCCCGCTCGCCGGGTCCGGTACCGGCCGTCCCGGTCGCGCTGGCCTGGCTGGCCGTACCTGCGGCGACCATGATCGCGGTGTCGTTCCTCTTTCCGATCTTCAACCCCCGGTACGTGCTGTTCTGCCTGCCCGCGCTGGCCCTGCTCGCCGCCCTGGGGCTGGAGCGGCTGCCCTGGCGGAGCGGGCTCGTGGCCCTCCCCGGCCTGATGGCGATGAGCCTGCAGGCGCAGATCCCCTTCCGTACCGCGCCGGCCTTCGAGGACATGCGGGCCGAGGCCGCGATCCTGCGCACCCAGGCCCGCGATGGTGACGCCGTGGTCTACCTGACCACCTTCAACCGGCTGGTGCCCGCGGCCTATCCGAAGCCCTTCCGCCGGCTGTGGGACATCGCCTACGACGACTCCCCCCGCATGCGGGCCGCCCAGGCCGCGGACCTGTACGGCCTGACGGTCGATGACACCGAGCTGGGACGCAGGCTCACCAGGGTGTGGCGGGTATGGTCGATCAGGCCCTCATATGCCCCGGGGTCCCGCTTCTACGGCGTCGGGCGGGCCCCCCGTGAGTTCTGCGACGTCCGAGACTGGTCCGTTCCCGGCATGGCTCTTACGCTGTATGAACGCTGCCCTCACTGAAACGACTCAACTGATCTCAATGAAATCGACTATCTTTAGGCGAATGTCGCGCCCGAAATCTCCGATCGGCCGGATGACCGAGCTTGATCTGCTCAGATTCCTCGCCGCGTTCTGCGTCCTTGCCTTCCACTACACCAGTAGCGACGGCCGGATGTGGGGCGAAAACGCGATCAAGGTATTCCCCGCCGCGGCGCCGATCTTCAGGTTCGGCAGCATGGGCGTGGTCCTGTTCTTCTGCATCAGCGGCTTCGTCATTCTGATGAGCGCGTGGGACCGGTCCGTGGAGGAGTTCGCGGTCTCCCGGATCACCCGTCTGTTCCCCGCCTACTGGTTCGCGATCGCCCTTGTGGCGACGGTCTCGCTTCTGACCGGCAAGCCCGATTCGGTCAACCTGAGAGTCCCGGAGTTCCTCACCAACCTCACGATGGTGCAGGAGGGGCTCGGGGTTCCGCACGCGCTGCCGGTCTTCTGGACGCTCTGGATCGAACTGCGCTTCTACCTGCTCATCGCCCTGCTCATCGCGGTCGGGGGGATGACCTACAAGCGGGTCATGGCCTTCATGGCGGGCTGGCTGCTGCTGTCGGCGGTCCTCTACAACTCCGGCGCCCACCTGGTCGACCAGTTCTTCCTGTTCATGTGGAGCCCGTATTTCGTCGGTGGCATGGCGGCGTTCCTGATCCGCCGGTTCGGGTCCTCGCTGCTGCCCTGGCTGATCTTCGGCTTCTCGTGGCTGCTGGCACTGCACACCCGTGGCACGGTCTGGGCCTACCCGGGCATGCCGCTGGACAACGCCGCCCAGAGCATCGAGGCCGTCCTGACCACGGTGATCTTCGGGGTGATGGCGCTGGTGGCCGTCGGGGCGCTCCGTTTCCTGCGCTGGAAGCGGCTGACCGTGCTGGGTGCGCTGACGTACCCGATCTACCTGATCCACCACTGGTGCGGCGAGCTGGTCATCACCACCCTGGGCCTGCGGTCGAACCCGTGGCTGGGGGTGGCGGCGTCGCTGACGGTCGCGCTGGTCCTGGCGTACGGGATCTACCGCCTGGTCGAGGTCCCCGTCCAGCGTGTGCTCCGCTCCCGCCTCAAGGACTCCCTGCGCCTCATGCGTGAAGCCTCCGCCCCCGCCGAGCCACCCCCCCAGCCCCCCTCCCAAGACCGCGAACCCGCATCCCTGTCCCGTTGACTCGTGGCGTTTCCCGCACCTCTCAGCGAAGAGGTGCGGGAAACGCCACGACTCAACGGGACAGGGATGCGGGTTCGCGGTTCTGGGAGGGGGGCAGGGGTGGCTCGTCGGCTTCACGCATGAGGCGCAGGGAGTCCTTGAGGCGGGAGCGGAGCACACGCTGGACGGGGACCTCGACCAGACGGTAGATCCCGTACGCCAGGACCAGCGCGACCGTCAGCGACGCCGCCACCCCCAGCCACGGG
>JAOPYM010000288.1 GCA_025964615.1 Actinomycetes bacterium | reverse complement strand
CGTGCCGAGGCCGCGAACAATGAAAAAAATTTACCGCCTTACAAATGGCAAAGTCATGGCTAATGACTTTTATACCTCCATATGAATCCACTAAATTGCATTGGAAATAAAGGCGAATAATCATAGGAGCATGCAATGATCCGTAAAGAAATAATTGGAGATTGTGTTTTATATCAAGCAGACTGCAGGGATATATTACCTCACCTTGGAAAAGTTGATGCTGGTCGCGATTCTCGGAACGGTCGATGACCCGCTGAGCCGAGCCGCGATCACCGCCGAGCGAACCATCCTGGCGGTGCTCGAGGCGGGCTGCTCGGCACCCGTCGGCGCCTACGCCGCCGTACATGAAGAAGAACTGCACCTGACCGCGGCCGTCGTGGCGTACGACGGTTCCCGCCAGGTTCGGTTGTCCGCAAGCGGCCACCTGCATGAGGCCGGGCGGCTGGGACGCGAACTCGCGGACCGCCTGCTCGCCGAGGGGGCCGACCAGTTGATGGGGGAGCAAGCGCCTTGAGCTCCGAGAGCAAGACAACCGGCACCGTAGCGTTCGTCGGGATGGGCCCCGGCGACCCGGGCCTGCTGACCCTGCGAGCCGTCGCCAAGCTGGGCCGGGCCGACGCGGTCGTGGTCGACCGTGCGGCCTGCCGCGACGAGTTCCTCTCGCACTGCCGTACCGACGTCGAGATCATCGACGCCGCGCACGCCGAGCCGTACAAGCTGGCGGCCAAGGCCGCGAAGAGCGGCAAGAACGTGGTCCGGCTGTTCCCGGGCGACCCCGGCCTGGCCGGTGAGATCGCGGTCGAGGCCGGGCTGTGCGCGGCCGGTGGGATCCCGTTCGAGATCGTGCCCGGCATCTCGTCGGTCACCGGTGTGCCGGGGTACGCGGGGATCCCGCTGACCGACGCGAAGACCCGTGAGGTCCGCGTGATCAACGTCGCCGAGGGCGGTGTCGACTGGGAGTCGTATGCCACCGCGGACGCCACTCTGGTGATCCTCGGCGCGGAGGGCACCGTCGGCGAGGTCGCCAAGGGCCTGATCGCGGCCGGCCGCCCGGACAGCACCCCGGCGGCCATGACCAGCCTCGGCACCACCACCGAGCAGGAGACCGTGGTCTCCACCCTGCACCGCCTCGCCGCCGACACCAAGGGCATGGACAGCCCCGCGATGATCATCGTGGGCAAGGTCGTCTCCTGGCGCGACAAGCTGTCCTGGTTCGAGTCCAAGGAGCTGTTCGGCTGGCGGGTGCTCGTACCGCGGACCAAGGAGCAGGCGGGCGACCTGTCCGAGCAGCTCAGGTCCTACGGTGCGGTGCCCGACGAGGTGCCGACCATCTCGGTGGAGCCGCCGCGCACCCCGCAGCAGATGGACAGGGCGATCAAGGGCCTGGTCACCGGCCGCTACGAGTGGGTCGTCTTCACCTCGACGAACGCGGTACGGGCCGTACGCGAGAAGTTCACCGAGTACGGGCTCGACGCACGCGCCTATGCCGGCCTCAAGGTCGCCGCGGTGGGCGAGCAGACGGCCGCCGCGCTGATCGAGTTCGGGGTCAAGCCGGACCTGATGCCCGCCGGCGAGCAGCAGTCAAGCGATGGCCTGCTCGACGTCTGGCCGCCGTACGACCCGGACCTGGACCCGATCAACCGGGTGCTCCTGCCGCGCGCCGACATCGCCACCGACACCCTGATAGCCGGGCTCACCGAGCTCGGCTGGGAGTGCGACGACGTCACCGCCTACCGGACAGTACGGGCCGCCCCGCCGCCGGAGGCGATCCGGGTGGCGATCAAGGGCGGCGGCTTCGACGCGGTGCTCTTCACCTCGTCGTCGACCGTGCGGAACCTGATCGGCATCGCGGGCAAGCCGCACAACGTCACGGTGATCGCGGTCATCGGCCCGCAGACCGCCAAGACCGCGGAGGAGTACGGGCTCCGGGTCGACGTGATGGCCGACAAACCGTCCGTACCGGCTCTCGCGGAGGCGCTCGCGGAGTACGGTGCAAAGCGTAGGGACGCACAGATCGCCGCCGGTGAGCCCCTTCGCAAGCCCAGCCAGATGCGCCGAGGCGCCCGTAAGCGCCGCTGAAAACGGAGAGAGCCGTGACAGCTGAATTCCCCGTGAGCCGGCCCCGCAGGCTGCGGCGCACGCCCGCGCTGCGCCGCCTGGTCGCCGAGACCCGCCTGTCCCCGGCAGACCTGGTGCTCCCGATGTTCGTGAAGGAGGGCATCACCGAGGCGCAGCCGGTCGGTTCGATGCCCGGAGTCTTCCAGCACACCCGCGAGACGCTCCGCAAGGCCGCGCACGAGGCCGTCGAGGCCGGGGTCGGCGGTCTCATTCTGTTCGGCATCCCGGCGGACAAGGACGAGCGGGGCTCGGCGGCCGACGACCCGCACGGCATCGTGCAGCTGGCGCTGCGCGACCTGACGGCGGACCTGGGCGACAGCATCGTGATCATGACGGACCTGTGCCTGGACGAGTACACCTCGCACGGGCACTGCGGGCTGCTCACGGCCGCCGGTGAGGTCGACAACGACTCCACCCTGGAGCGGTACGCGTCCATCGCGATCGCGCAGGCGGAGGCCGGCTCGGCCGTCGTCGCGCCGAGCGGGATGATGGACGGCCAGGTCAGGGCCATCCGTGCCGCCCTGGACGGGGCCGGGCACGCGCAGGTCTCGATCATGGCGTATTCCGTCAAGTACTCCTCGGCCTACTACGGCCCGTTCCGGGAGGCTGCCGAGTGCGCCCCGCAGTTCGGCGACCGGGCGGCCTACCAGCAGGATCCGGCCAACGCCGCCGAGTCCCTGCGGGAGGTGCTCCTCGACCTTGCGGAGGGTGCCGATCTGGTCATGGTCAAGCCCGCCGGGGCCTACCTGGACATCGTCCGCAGGGTCCGCGACGCCGTCGACGTTCCGGTCGCCGCCTACCAGGTGAGCGGCGAGTACGCGATGGTCGAGGCGGCCGCGCAGAACGGCTGGATCGACAGGGACCGCGTGATCATGGAGTCGCTGACCGCCATCCGCCGGGCCGGTGCCGACATCGTCCTTACCTACTGGGCCACGGAGGTGGCCACCAGGCTCGTGTGAACTTTCACCGGTGATCATGACTGACTAGTCACTTAGAGCCGTATTTCGGGGGTTCACGCGTGTGTGGCCCCGGCCCCCCGCCAGAATCGGTACATAGAAGCATGATGAGGCGGGGGAACGACTGATGATGCTGGCGGTTCAGGGGAGCAAGCGGCAACGCATACGCAACCGGATGGCCGCCGCCGCCCGGGACTACGCGGCACTGGGCTGGGCCTGTGTGCCCGGCGCTCAGGTGGGCAGTGACCGGGCCTGTTCCTGCGACCGCATGGGCTGCCCGGATCCGGGCGCACATCCGGTCTCGACGGGCTGGGCGCGGCTGGCCGGCACCGACCCCGAGGTGATCGCCCGATGGTGGGCCGAGCAGCCCGCCGCCGGGATCATCCTGCCCACCGGCCGTGTCTTCGACGTCTTCGACGTGCCCGCCGAGGCCGGTGTCGTCGCGCTGACCCGGCTCGGCGCCTCCGAGGCGGGCCCGGTCGCGGCCGTCGGCGCGGAGCGGTACCTGTTCTTCGTGGCCACCCGTGGCGCCCCCGAGGACGAGGACGAATGGTGGTCCTGTCACCTCGACTGCTCACCGGAGAAGGTCCCCGAGTCCCCGGGGATGCGCTGGCACTGCCGCGACAGCTACGTCGTCGCCCCGCCGTCGGTGCTTCCGTACGGCCGTGAGGTGAGCTGGATCCGTCCCCCGGACGCCTCGCCACTGCCCGACCCGCTGCGGGTCCTCGAGGTCCTCGCCGACTGCTGCGACCTCTGATCGGGTATCAGTGCGGGGCCTTGATGTCCGCCTTGCGGCCCCAGCCCGTGTAGACCGTGCGGAGCGTCACACCCGGACCGTTCGTGGCGCTGAGCTTCACGTCCAGTTGCAGCGGCAGGTAGCCCGTGTCGACCTTCAGCGTGAACGTGACCCGGTACTGGACGTACGGGTCGTACAGCGAACCGAGGAGCGGATCGGCGGCCAGTTTCGGCTGCGCGGCCGTCCCCGTGTAGACCTGACCGGTGTGCGCCAGGTCCGAACTGTCGCGCAGCAGGCCCGTGATGTCGGCGACCGACGTGGCCCAGCGGGCATTTGCGGCCAGCGAGGCGAACCCGCGTAGGACGTCGGTGCCGCCGGGAGTGCGTACCGCCGGTACCGGATGCCAGCCCAAGGCATCGGGCACATAGGCGGTGCCGCCGATCAGGATCGTCCGGGTCTTCTTGTTGAAGTCCTTGTCGGCCACCGGGTTCCAGACGGTCATGTCGTAGGCGCCCGCGGACTTGGCGGCCAGCCGGAACGTCCCGTTGGCGTAGGTCGAGTCCTTGCAGCAGGCCACCCGCCGGTAGGTGAACGCCGCGGTGTGCTTGCCCGACGCGGCCTTGGCCACCAGGTCGGCCAGGTCCGCCCCGGTCACGGACGGAGTGACGGGGTCGGCCGTGGTGGGGGCCGGGGAGCTGGTGGCCGGCGTGTTGTTGCCGTGCGCGGACCCGCCGCCCATCCCGAACAGCACCATGCCGGTGACGGCCGCGACGGCCACCACCGCGACGCCGCCGAACACCGCCCGTCTGCGCCTGGGCGCCCTGGTCGATTGCCCGGCGGGCCCGTTCATCGACGGTGGCGGCAGCGGGGCGGGCGCCGGCGCAGCCTCCGCGCGTGCGGCCAGTTCCCGCAGCCGGGCCCTGCCCTGGCTCTCCCAGGACGGCCCGTACGCGATGACGGCCGCCTCCTCCAGCTCACCGAGGAAGTCGGCGGCCGAGGCGGGCCGGTGTGCGGGGTTCTTGGCCAGGCCGCGGACCACCAGGTTCTGCAGTGGCACGGGCACCGCCTCGGCCGGGATCGGCGCGTCCCGGTGCGCCTGTACGGCGTTCTGTGCGGGGTAGGGCGGCCTGCCGGTGAGGCACTCGAAGAAGACCGCGGTGGCGGCGTACAGGTCTCCCGACGGGCCCGGCTGCGAACCCGGGGCAAGGTAGGCGGGGGCACCCCGGAACGAGAGGCCGAAGTCGTGCATCCGGGCCGCTCCGCTCCGGTCGACCAGGATGTTCTCCGGGCTCACGTCCCGGTGCACCACGCCCTTGGCGTGCGCGGCGCCGAGCGCGAGGAGGGCGCCGCTGAACACGGCCAGCGCGGCCAGCGGACCGGCGGGCCCCTGGGTCGCCAGGATCCGCCGCAGGCCGACCCCGTCGACCAGTTCCATGATGATCGCGGCGTTCTCCCCGCCCTCGACGTACTCATAGAACTGCACCACGTTCGGGTCCTCGACCCGGCCGAGAATCCGCGCGTCGCCGCGGAACCGGTCGCGGAAGCCCGGGTCCCGGCTGAGCGACTCGTTCAGGTACTTGATCGCCACCTGGGTGCCGGTCAGGTCGTCGAGGGCGAGGACCAGCCGTCCGGAAGCGTCCGTACCCAGTTCCCGGACCTGGATGAAGCCCGGCACCGTCCAACCATCCGACACGTCAGCATTCCCCCTCGTTGTCCTTGGTGGATATCGGCCTGTGCATGCTGAGGTCAAGGGTATTCACCGAACCGGAATCTGGAGCCTGAGAGACTGGCGGGGTGAATTCCACGGATCTCTCTCAGCAGCTGTTCGACCGCGCGTCCTCCGTCGTGCCCGGCGGGGTCAACTCGCCGGTCCGCGCCTTCCGCGCCGTGGGCGGAACGCCCCGGTTCATGGCCTCCGCGCAGGGCCCCTACCTGACGGACGTGGACGGTAACACCTACGTCGATCTGATCTGCTCGTGGGGGCCGATGATCCTCGGTCACGCGCATCCCTCGGTCGTCACCGCCGTACAGGAGGCCGCCGCGCGCGGGACGTCCTACGGCACGCCCACGCTGGGTGAGGTCGAGCTGGCCGAGGAGATCGTGGCCCGTACCCCGGTGCAGCAGGTCCGGCTGGTCAGCTCGGGCACCGAGGCGACCATGTCGGCGATCCGCCTCGCCCGCGGCTTCACTGGGCGGTCGAAGATCGTGAAGTTCGCCGGCTGCTACCACGGGCACGTGGACTCGCTGCTGGCCGCGGCCGGTTCCGGCGTGGTGACGCTCGGCCTGCCCGACACCCCCGGCGTGACCGGTGCGACCACCGCCGACACCCTGGTGCTGCCCTACAACGACCCGGCGGCGGTGACCGCGGCGTTCGCCGCGCACGGCGACGAGATCGCCTGCGTGATCACTGAGGCCTGCCCGTCCAACATGGGCGTCGTCCCGCCCGCCCCCGGCTTCAACGCGCTGCTGAAGTCGCTGACCGAACGGCACGGCGCGCTGCTGATCATCGACGAGGTGCTGACCGGTTTCCGGGTCACCCGGTCGGGCTGGTTCGGGTACGAGGGGGTCGCCGCGGACCTGATGACGTTCGGGAAGGTGATGGGCGGCGGGCTGCCCGCCGCTGCCTTCGGCGGCCGGGCCGACATCATGGCGCACCTCGCCCCCGCCGGACCGGTCTACCAGGCGGGCACCCTGTCCGGTAACCCGCTCGCCACCGCCGCCGGCCTGGCCACGCTGCGCGGTTGTACGGACGAGGTGTACGCCGCCGTCGACCACGCCGCGTCGGCCGTCGCCCGGCTCGCCACCGAGGCGCTGACGAAGGAGGGTGTCCCGCACCGTCTGCAGAAGGCCGGGAACCTGTTCTCCGTCTTCTTCACCGATTCCGAGGTACCGGACTTCGAGGCGGCCCAGAAGCAGAACTCCACGGCCTACGCCGCGTTCTTCCACGCGGCCCTCGACCACGGTGTGTACCTGCCGCCCTCGGCCTACGAGGTCTGGTTCCTGTCCGCCGCCCACGACGACCGCGCCCTCGACCAGATCGCCGAAGCCCTCCCGCACGCCGCCCGCGCCGCAGCACACGCTTAACAAATCAGGCGCAACTCCGTAGTATTGCTACATGTTGGATTTGGAGAGGCTGCGGGTGCTGCACGCGGTGGCCCGGTTCGGTTCGGTGAGCGCCGCGGCGGAGGCCCTGCACGTGACGACCTCGGCCGTCTCTCAGCAGATGGCCAAGCTGGAGCGGGAGACCGGTCAGAAGCTGCTCGAACGCAACGGGCGGGGAGTCCGCCTCACCGACGCCGCCGAGCTGCTCGCCTCGCACGCGGCGCGCATCCTGTCGCTGGTCGAGGAGGCCCAGGCGGACCTGGAGGCACACCGGGGAGCGGTCGTCGGCGAGCTGACGGTCGCCGCGTTTCCGACCGCCGTTCGGGGCTTGGCCCCCGGTGCGCTGACCAGGCTGCGGCGGGAGCATCCGCAGCTGCGGGTCCGTTTGCGGGAACTCGACCCGACGTCCAGCATCCCGCTGGTGGCCAGGGGAGACCTGGACCTGGCCATCACCCAGGATTGGACCAACCAGCCGCTTTCGCTCCCGGAGGGCCTGGTCCGGGGCGCGATCTGCGATGACGTCGCCGATGTGGCGCTGCCCGCCGACCACCCGCTGGCGGATCGGGAGAGCATCAACCTCAAGGAGTTCGGCGAGGATCCGTGGATCAGCTCGACGCCAGGCTCGATCTGCTGCGACTGGCTGACCTTCACGCTCCGCGGAGCCGGGGCCGAGCCTCGCATCGACCACATGGCCTACGAGTTCGCCACCCAGCTGTCCCTGGTCGCGGCCGGGCTCGGCTCCGCGATCCTGCCCCGGCTCGGCCGCTGCGACGT
>JAOPYM010000262.1 GCA_025964615.1 Actinomycetes bacterium | reverse complement strand
CCCCGCCACTAGCCCCCATACGGCTCGCTGAGAGCCTCCCAGCCCGGTCCGGCCCCGGAGCAACGCTCTACGGCTGTCCCACGCTGCTCTAGCGGCCCTACCACCGGCCCCGGTTGTCCGCGCGGATGACCGGGGCCTGTGCGTGCCGGATGCCCGCTGACCTGCGGTTTTACGTGCATGGTTTGCCAAGACATCCGCCTTCGTGCCCAGTGTTCAACGCGTTGAGGAGATCCACCACCTCGATGCCCCGGACCTCGCCGACCACGAGCCGGTCGGGACGCATCCGCAGGGCCTGGCGGACCAGGTCGTGCAGCGTGATCCCGCCGGCGCCCTCCACGTTGGGCGGGCGGGCCTCGAGCCGTACGACATGCGGGTGGGCGGGCCGCAGCTCGGCTGAGTCCTCCACCAGGACCAGCCGTTCCCCGGCCCCGGCCAGCGACAACAGCGACGACAGCATGGTCGTCTTGCCCGTGCCGGTGCCGCCGGTGACCAGGAAGGCAGCCCTGGCCTCGACCAAGGCGGCCAGCAGGACCGCCCCCGAACGCGGAACGGCCCGGACCGCCACCAGCTCTCCCAGCGTGAACGCGCGACGGCGGGGCAGCCGCAACGACAGGCAGGGACCGCCCACCGCCACCGGTGGCAGCACCGCGTGCAGCCGGACCCCGCCGGGCAGCCGGGCATCGACGCATGGTGCGGCGTCGTCGAGCCGGCGGCCTGCGGCGGCCGCCAGCCGCTGCGCCAGCCGGCGAACGGCGGCCGCGTCGGCGAACGTCACGGAGGTACGTACCAGACCGGACCCGGCGTCGATCCACACCTCGGCGGGCCCGTTCACCAGGACATCGGTGACCTCCGGATCACGCAGCAGCGGTTCCAGCGGCCCGGCGCCGACCAGATCGGCCCGCAGTTCGTCGGCGATCGCCAGCACGTCTGCGTCGCCGAGCACGCGTTCCTCCGCCCGCAGCGCGGCGGCGACCTCCCCGGCGGTGGCCGCCGCCCCCGCCCCGGCGAGCCGGTCCCGTACCGCCCCGGTCACGTCCCCTCTGGAGGCCGTCACCTTGCACTCTCGATGTCACCGAGGAGCTTGCGGCACAGGTCGGTCAGCGGTCCCCGGCGGCTGACCCGGAGCAGGTCGCCGTGTTCCAGCGCGGTGGGGATGCGCCGGTCCACGGCGACCTCCCCGGCCAGGGGCAGGTCGAGGGCGTGCGCGATGACGTCACCCGTCAGCCCGCCGGCCGCAGGTCCGCGCACGACGACCCGGATGTCGGAGGCATGACGGCGCAGCTCGGATGCGATCCGGCCGGCGGCGACCGTGGCCCGGACCTCCGCGGGCACAACGAGCAGCGCGCGACGGGCGGCCCGCAGCACCTCGGCCTCGGCCTCCGCGAGCCGCCGGGGCAGGTCCACGACGACCAGGTCGAAGCCGCGTACGGCCGCAGCCAGCACCGAGCGCATCGTCTCCGCCGTGACCGGCTCGGTCTCACCCCGATGCCAGGAGAGCACCGCAGGCCCGCTGGTGGCGGGCAGCGAGCCCTGCAGCGCGGCGCTGCTGAGCCGCCCGCGCAGCGCGGAGAACTCGGGCCACCGGGCTCCCTCCAGATGCTCCTGCCCGAGCACCAGGTCAAGCCCGCCGCCCAGTGGGTCGCCGTCCACCAGGAGGGTCCGCATGCCGCGCCTGGCCGCGACGATGCCGAGCACCGCGGACAGCACGCTGGCCCCGGCGCCGCCTCGCCCGCCTGCCACGCAGAGGACCTCACCCGGCCGGCCGGCGGGTTCGGCGGCGACGGCCATCAGGTCGGCCAGCCGCATGTCCGCGTCCGGCAGCATCGCGACATCCTGAGCCCCGATCCCGACGGCCTTCCGGTAGACCTCCGGATCGCCCGCCGCGGCGACCAGGACCACACCGGGCCGGCGCGGAGCCCCGCGCAGCACCGGTTCGTCCGCTAAGTCCGCGCCGACCAGGATGAGTGCAGCGCCACGCCACCCGGGCCCGGCCTGTTCGGCGGCGCGTGCCACCGCGGCCTTGATGTCGGCCGCCGCCGCCAGCCGCAACAGCCCATCCAGAATCCACGGATCGCCGGTGACGATCAGCACGGCCGCACTCATCAGCGCCTCCCACAGGTCGGTTCCTGCGAACCAGCCTGCGCCGGTCGGGGGCCCGGCCGAAAGAGGGATCCCCAACCTGTGGATAACTTCTGCCCCCCGGCATGCGGCGACCCCCGCCCGGGGGGAGAGCGGGGGTCGCCGGCGGTCCGGCTCCGGGGGGGTAGAGCCGGGCCGTTCACAAGAAAGTTCGTGGGCCACCTAAAGAGATGACCGGCTCTTATCCATGAACGCAGCAAACGTAGCGTCTCTATGCAAGGGAGATACAACACATGCTGCCTGATCAGTGAGACTCACGTCGAGAGACGTCCTTCTCCGGGGTCGACGTTTTTTCTCACCGGGCACCGTGATCTCCCCCATCGCGAGCGATTCGCGGCACCCTGCAGAACCTGCTGGTCCAGCTCCCCCGGACACGACCAATCGGCATGACATCAGAATTTGATCACAGCGAGTGATCAAATTAGTAGATCTTCAGGTGTCCGGAAATGGCCTGCGGGCGAGGGCCGGGGCACTTCGCGGGCGCAGTTCCACCACGCTCCCGACCGCGCCGTTCCCCAGGGCGATCGGCGTCCGTTTCCCGATTCAGGGCTTGTCAACTGCGCGAATAGGGCGTAGACAGGTGTCACGGACCAAGTGTCCGTGCACGGCAGCCGGCGTACCCACGCGCGACCAGCCGCGGGAGGCGCGTCGTGACGGGCTGGACCCGATCCGACGAATGAGGTGCACGCTTGGTAACCTGGCGTGACGTGACGGCGGCGGCGCTCCCTCAATAGGAGCGTCGCCCGCTTTGTCCCGGGCGGGCTTCAGCCGCGCAGGTACGCCTCGCAAATGGCCAGTGAATCGCGGGCGGCCGCCGTGACCGCGTCGCCGCAGTGCCGGACCCATCCCGCCACGCCTTCGGGCGTGCCGGTGAGGTAGCCGCGCAGCGCCTCCCCGTACGCGGAGGCGAGTTCCGCATGCCCGACCTCCGCAGCGATCAGCGACTTGGGGTCCAGACCCCGCTCGACGAGCGTGAGGCGCTCCGCCGCCCGGGCGACGATCCCGTCACCCCAGCCGAAGGGCCGCAGGGCCAGCAGTTCGCCGTGCACGATCGCACCCACCACGATCGCGGGGGCCTTGGTCGGCGCGGTCAGCAGCCCGACGAGGGCCTCAAGGCGCGCGGCCACCTCCTCCGGCCCGGGCACCGGCCCCAGCTTCAGCGGATCGGCCGCTTCACCGGTCGAGCGCGGGCGGCCCAGCTCCGCGCGGGGTACGACGTCGGCCGCGGCCAGTACGTGCAGCCTGGCCAGGACCTGCCGCGGAGCCTGCCGCCAGGTGGAGGTGAGCGCCCCGAGCTCCGCCGAGACCCGGAGGGCCCCCTGCGCCACCGGGTCCTGGGTACCCGCGAACTCTTCAAGGGCCACGTCCGTACCCTCGAGCAGCGCGGAGGCGCGCGCACCGCGCAGCGCGGATTCAGTGGAGACATCGGCGCTGCGCCGCCGGAGGATACGGTGGCCGAGCAGGCGGTCCACGGCGCCGCGGGCGTCGGTGACGGCGTCGGCCACGCCGGGCAGTTCCGCGACGTGGGCAAGGGGATCGTTCACCCGACCGACTTTATAAGGGCCGGGCACCGGTACGGCTCGCACGCTGGGGCGATAGGCGGTTGATCATCACCATTGGTGATGAATCAGCACGTCGCGAGCCCTTTGTCTGTATCGGCCGTGTCTCGTATCACCTAAAATCCTCACCGGAGCCAAGAGCACCCCCATGGAGGCTCCCTGGTGGGGTACGAGTGACCGGGTGCCGCAATCTCTTCCCGTCGAAGGAGTACAGGTGAGTCAAGAGACACTCTCGAACCTGCTGCACGAAACCCGGCGGTTCGCCCCGCCGCCGGAGCTCGCCGCGTCCGCCAACGTCACCGCCGAGGCCTACGAGGAGGCCGCCGCGGACCGGCTGGGCTTCTGGGCGAAGCAGGCCGACCGGCTGACCTGGGCCAAGCGCTGGGACACGGTGCTCGACTGGACCAACCCGCCGTTCGCCAAGTGGTTCGTCGGCGGCGAGCTCAACGTGGCGTACAACTGCGTGGACCGGCACGTCGAGGCCGGCCGCGGCGGCAAGGTCGCCTTCCACTGGGAGGGCGAGCCCGGGGACTCCAGGACGATCACCTACGCCGACCTGCAGCGTGAGGTCAACAAGGCCTCCAACGCGCTCCTCGAACTCGGTGTGGTCAAGGGCGACCGGGTCGCCATCTACCTGCCGATGATCCCCGAGGCCGTGGTCTCCATGCTGGCCTGCGCCCGCATCGGCGCGACCCACTCGGTGGTGTTCGGCGGCTTCAGCTCCGAGGCGCTCAAGACCAGGATCCAGGACGCCGACGCGAAGCTGGTCATCACCTCCGACGGCGGCTACCGGCGCGGCAAGCCGTCGGCGCTCAAGCCGATCGTCGACGAGGCCGTCGCCGAGACCACTTCGGTCGAGCACGTCCTGGTCGTACGCCGCACCGGTGAGGAGGTCGCGACGACCGGCAAGGACGTCTGGTGGCACGACATCGTCGACCGGCAGAGCGACCAGCACGAGGCGCAGCCGCACGACTCCGAGCACCCGCTCTACATCCTGTACACCAGCGGGACGACGGGCAGGCCGAAGGGCATCCTGCACACCACCGGCGGGTACCTGACCCAGGTCGCCTACACCCACCACGCGGTCTTCGACCTGAAGCCGGAGACCGACGTCTTCTGGTGCACGGCCGACATCGGCTGGGTGACCGGTCACTCCTACATCGTGTACGGCCCGCTGGCCAACGGCGCGACCTCCGTGCTGTACGAGGGCACCCCCGACACCCCGGACAGGGGGCGCTGGTGGGACATCATCCAGAAGTACAAGGTGACGATCTTCTACACCGCGCCCACCGCGATCCGTACCGTCATGAAGTGGGGCGACGACATCCCCGCGGGCTACGACCTGTCGTCGCTGCGCATCCTGGGCAGCGTCGGCGAGCCGATCAACCCCGAGGCGTACGTCTGGTACCGCGAGCACATCGGCGGCAACCGGTGCCCGGTCGTGGACACGTGGTGGCAGACCGAGACCGGCGCCATCATGATCAGCCCGCTGCCCGGCGTCACGAGCGGCAAGCCGGGTGCGGCGATGAGGCCCCTGCCCGGAATCGCGGCCGACGTGATCGACGACCAGCAGCAGCCGGTGCCCAACGGTGGCGGCGGCTTCCTGGTGCTCAACGAGCCGTGGCCGTCCATGCTGCGTACCATCTGGGGCGACGACAAGCGCTTCCTCGAGACCTACTGGTCGCGGTTCGACGGGCTGTACTTCGCCGGCGACGGGGCCAAGAAGGACGAGGACGGCGACCTGTGGCTGCTCGGCCGGGTGGACGACGTCATGCTCATCTCCGGCCATAACATCTCCACCACCGAGGTCGAGTCCGCGCTGGTGAGCCACCCGAAGGTGGCCGAGGCCGCGGTGACCGGCGCTACCGACCCGATCACCGGCCAGGCCATCGTCGCCTTCGTCATCGCGCGCGCCGCCGCCGAAGGGACCGAGGGTGCGGACTTCGTGAAGGAGTTGCGCGACCACGTCTCCAAGGTGCTCGGCCCGATCGCCAAGCCCCGCCAGATCATGATCGTCGCCGAGCTCCCCAAGACCCGCTCGGGCAAGATCATGCGACGCCTGCTCAAGGATGTGGCCGAGAACCGCAGCATCGGCGACGTCACCACCCTGGCGGACAGCACCGTCATGGACCTGATCTCCGCCAAGCTCCCCTCCGCCACGGACTAG
>JAOPYM010000257.1 GCA_025964615.1 Actinomycetes bacterium | reverse complement strand
GGTGGGCTCCCGGTCGATCAGTGGAGCATCCTCTGGCACCGGGCCTGGATCATCGAGTGGTACCTGTCCCAGGCCACCACCTGGATCAGCGACCCCGCCACGGACACCACCTACCAACGGGTCATCCGCCGCCACCTCGCCGAAGCCCTGGCATGCCTGAACACCCCAACCAGCTGACCACCACCAACCTGGCGGCCTGGCAGACCTACGCCACCGAAGCCCTCACCACCGAAACCGGTCCAGCCCGCCCGCCGACCCGGCTGGACTGGTGCCAGATCCCCGGCATCGGACCTGGCGCCGAGATCCTCGGCGACATCACCGGCCTCCGCGTTCTGGAACTGGGTTGCGGGACCGGAAACACCAGCGCCTACCTCGCCGCCGCTGGAGCCCCCGTCACCGGCGTCGACAGCGCAGCCGCCCAGATCCAGCGAGCCCGCCTCCGCTGGCAGCACCCCAACCTCGACTTCGTACATGCCGAGGCCAGCGACCACCTCCAGCGACCGGGGCCTCGCTTCGACGCCATCGTGTCCGTGTTTGGCCCCTCGACTGGACCTCACCCGCCGAACTCCTGCCGCTGATCGCCAGATGCCTCCAGCCCACCGGCCGACTAGCGTTCTCCACCGTCCACCCCGCCTGGCAGCACCGGTTCAGAACACATCTTCGCTGCCCGTCCGGCCGACTACAGCCCATCCAACGGCCAGCGACCTAGCCTCATGTCTGGCCGTCGCTCCTCGCCGATGCCGGACTCTGCAGCACCAGCGTTCAGACGATCGAAGAAGACGACCCTCGTTGCGTTCCTGTCACCGCCATACCAGCATCGTGATCGGACAACACGTTCCCGCCGACCGGTTCCTTGCTCGGTTCGGCGCCGGTGAGCCCTCGCTGGCTTTGCGGGTCAGGCGCCGGTGCCGGTGCGGGACTGGCCCAGGTAGGAGGCCAGGAGTTCGCCGCGGTCGTGGAGCTGGGCGGCCGGCGCCTCCAGGACGACAACGCCGCCGCTCAGCACGGCCGCCCGCTGACACACCCGTACGGCCAGGTGCACGTTCTGCTCGATGACCAGCAGGGCCGTACGGGACCGTACCTCCACCAGGGCCGAGGCCACCGCGTCGGCCACGATCGGCGCCAGGCCCAGCGACGGCTCATCGATCAGCAGCAGACGGGGCGCGGCGACCAGGGCGCGGCCGATCGCGACCATCTGCTGCTCGCCACCCGACAGCGCAAAACCGAGGCGGCCCCTCAGAGGGACCAGGGCGGGGAACAGGTCATAGACCTCGTCGAAGCCGAACTCCGAGCGACGACCCCGGCGAGCGGTGGTGCCGATCTGCAGGTTCTCGTGCACGGTCAGGTCGCCGAAGACGTGGCGGCCCTCAGGAACGTGGATCAGGCCGAGCCGCGCGACGTTCTCGGCGGGGACCTTCGCCAGGTCCTGGCCGTCGAAGACCACCGATCCGGTGCTGGGCACCAAGCGGGAGATCGCCCGCAAGGTGGAGGTCTTCCCGGCGCCGTTGGGTCCGAGCAGGGCGACGGCCTCACCGTCGGCGACCTCCAAACAGATGCCCCGGACGGCGTGCGTGGTTCCATACCTGACGTCCAGACCGTCAATGCTCAGCATCGGACGCCACCCCCAGATACGCGCTGATGACCCGGTCGTCGCGCCACACCTGGTCGGGCGGGCCGGAGGCGATGACGCGGCCGAGTTCGAGGACGACAAGGCGGTCGCAGAGCGCGTCCAGGAAGTCGATCTTGTGGTCCACGACGACGAGGGTGTTGCCCGCCGCGCGGACCGCACCGAGCAGGGCCGCAAGGGCGGCGGTCTCGGCGTCGTTCAGGCCCGCGCTGGGTTCATCGAGCAGCAGGATCGACGGGGAGCCCGCGAGCGCGCGGGCCAGTTCGAGCAGGCGCTGCTGCCCGTAGCTGAGTAGTGACGCCGGTTCCAGGGCGCAGGACTCCAGGCCGACGGTCTCCAGTGCCGACATCGCGAAGGCCCAGCGGGCTCGTTCGCGCTTCCACATGGCCGGGCGGGCGGGCCACGCTCCGGTGAGGCCGAGCAGGCGCCGGTCGGAGGTGGAGAGCAGCACGTTGTCCAGGCAGGACAGCTCACCGTAGGTCTGCGGGGCCTGGAAGACCCGGGCGATCCCGGCCCGGCATGCCGCGTTCGGCCGTCCGAGCCGTACCGGGCGATCTGCGACGGTCAGCGAGCCGCGGGCCGGCACGATCCCGCAGACCGCGTTGAGGAAGGTCGTCTTCCCGCTCCCGTTGGGGCCGACCAGGCCGAGGAGCTCCCCGGCGGGAACGGCCAGGCTCACGTCGGAGACGGCGCGTACGCCACCGAAGGTGACGGTGATCTGCTCAGCCTTCAGCATCGGCCACCCGCCTGGAGAAACGCCGAGGGAAACGCCGAGGGAGCCGCCGGACGGCCGCCGCGATCCCGCCGGGTACGGCCAGGACCACGACGAGCAGCAGCACCCCGTACACGATCGAGCTGTAGTGCTCGATACCGGACAGCAGCCGGGGCAGTGCCACGTACACGGCCGCCCCGATCAGTGCGCCCCAGATCGAGTCCACCCCGCCGAGCAGCAGCATCAAGAAGATCCCGATGGACAGGTCGGTGCCGAACGAGTCGGTGGAGATCACGCCCTGCCAGTGGCCGATCAGCGAACCCGACACCCCGCCGAACGCCGAACCCAGCATGAACAGCACCAGTTGCACCCGCTGCACGCCGACCCCGGACAGCGAGGCGACCAGGCCGTTCTCCCTGGCGGCGACGGCCTCCCGGCGGAGCGGGGAGCGCTCGATGAACGCGACCAGGATCAGGCAGAGGGTCAGCACCCCGAGGAACAGCCAGAAGATGTCGGCGTCCTGCAGGAACACATGCCCGAACAGGGACGGGGGCGCAATGCCGGTGGCCTGGCCGTTCGGGCCGGTGAAGGAGGTGGCCTGCCCGACGATGGTCATCCCGATCTGGGTGACCGCGAAGGTGGCCATGGCGAAGTAGAAGTGCTGGGCCTTGCGGATCAGGAACCCGACCAGGCCCGCGGCCAGCGCGGTGACCACGATCGCCGACACCACACCGAGCAGGAACGAATGGTCGCGCGTGACCCATGCGGAGGTGTAGCCGCCGAGCGCCATCATGAACGTCTGGCAGAACGCGAACCGCCCGGCCAGGCCGAAGACCAGGTAGAACCCGAGGACCGCGATCGAGTAGACCAGCCAGAGGTCCACCAGGAACTGGTCGGCCCGCGACGTCGAGAGCAGCGGCCCGATGACCGCCGTCAGGACCACGAAGGCGGCGATGGCCGGGAAGTGCCGCCGCCGGTAGTCCGGCGGGCGGATCACAGCCGGCTCCTCGTCAAATTGAGCAGGCCCTCGGGTCTGACCGCGATGACGAGGAACAGCACGATGGCCGGGAAGGTCGCCGCGTAGTCGGGCAGCACGTACCCGCCGAAGAGCTGCTGGATGAGCCCGATGACCAGGGCGCCGAGCACCACCCCGCCGAGGCTGCCGAAGCCGCCGAGTACCGCCGCCGCGAACGCGGTCACCATCAGGCCGAAGCCGAAGTTGAGGTCGACCGCGCCGAGCGGGGCGATCAGGATCCCGGCCAGCGCGGCGAGCATGGCCGACAGCGCGAAGGCCCCCATCGCGACCAGCCTGGTCCGTACCCCGGTGAGCCTGGCCATCTCCGGGTCGGCCGCCAGCGCGCGGACCTGGCGGCCGTACGGCGTGCGCTGGAAGACGAAAAGCAGCGCGAGCACCGCGACGGCGGCGACGCCCGTGATGAGCAGCCGCTGCTCGGCGATCGCCGCCCCGGCGATGTGCACGACCCGGTTGCCGACCGGGCCGGCCAGGGTCTTGGGCTCCGAGCCCTGCCAGACCGCGATGATCCCGCGGATCACGATGGCCGCCGCGAGCGTCGCGATGACCACCACCATCGGTGGCCTGCTGCGCAGCGGCGCGTACGCCACCCGTTCGATGGCCACGCCGACCAGGCCCATCAGCGCGATGGCGGCCAGATAGCCGGGCACCGTCGGCAGCCCGAGCGAGGTGGTCGTCCAGACGGCCAGGTAGGCGCCGAGCGTCACGAGGTCGCCGTGCGCGAAGTTGACGACCCCGGTGGCCTTGTAGAGGACCAGGAACCCGAGCGCTACGACCGCCAGTACGGCACCGTAGGCGATGCCGCTGGCGGTCAGCGCGACGAACTTGTCCATGGTTACTTGACGGCGTCCTGTACCGGGAAGGTGTACTTCTGGATCTCCTGGGTGGTGCCCGCCGTGGCGAACTTGTCCACGGACACATCGTGGCTGAGGACGTGCGCGCCGTCGGCGTGGTAGCCGTCGGAGCAGACCACCTTGTCGGTGACCGTCACCTCGGCCATGGCCTTGTTGATGGCCGCCGGGTCGGTGCTGCCGGCCTTCTCGATGGCGGCCTTGGCGACCCAGACCGCGTCGTACGCGTCGGCCGCCAGGTCGGTCGGGACCGTGCCGTACTTCTGCTGGTAGGCGGTGCCGAAGTCCTTGGCGAGCTGCCGCTGCGAACCCTGCGTCGGGTCGCAGGAGACGACCGAGTAGACGTTCTTCAGCGGGTCGCCGCTGACCATCTTGTACTGCACCGCGATGTTGGTCGACGAGGAGCCGATGGTCGGGATGTTGAGGCCGTTCTGGGTGAACTGCCGCAGTTGTACGGCCAGCGGGACCGGGTAGGCGAACGTGATGACCGCGTCCGCTCCCTTCATCGCCAGTACGGTCGGCGTCACGTCGGTGGCGTTCGGCGCGTACTTGGAGACGGCGAACGGCTTGAGCGACTTGGCCTGCAGCGCGGTGGTGAGGTCGGCGATGTTGGTCGTGCCGTACGACTCGCTGGTCCCGGTGAGGCCGATCTTGGAAGCCTTGAGCGTCTCGGTGGCGTACTTGACGGCCGCCTGGTCCTTGTAGCCGTCGTAGCTCTGCAGGAGCCAGAGCCACTTGCTGCCGCCCGGGCCGCCGAACCGGATCGGCGTGGTGGTACTGGACGTGGCGAGCAGCGGAATGCCGGCCCGGTCGATCTGGGTCTTGGCGGCGAGCACCGAGGTTGCGGCCGGGATGCCGAGGATCATCGTCGGCTTCTTGTCCACGCCCTGCAGGAACTGCGAGGTGGCCTTCTGCGGATCGCTCGGCGAGAGCGGGACGCGGTCCAGGGTGACCGGCTTGCCGGCGATGCCGCCCGCCGCGGTGATCTGCTCGATCGCGAGCGCCGCACCGTTCTGGTAGTCGTCGATGGCGGCCGGGCTCTCGCCCTTGACCTCCCAGAGGCCCACCAGTTTGATCGGCCCGCTGATCGCGTGGGAACTGCTGCCGCCTGCCCCGCCGCTGCCGCAGGCCGCCACCGCCATCAGGGCGACCGAGCCGGCCAGCAGTGTTCTGTACGTGCGCACGATGCCTCCTCGGACAAAGCTGTTCGCCGGCCCCCGCCGGGGGTTCAGCTTGGACCAAGCGCTTGCTAGAGTCAAGGCCCGATGATCTACCTGGCGAGGAGAGGCGCCGGCTGGGAGATGACCGCTATCTTCCAGCTATGACCGAGCCGCAGGATGAGCCCTTCACCCAACCGGACGAGACTCGGGCCCCTGCGCCGTACGCCGGGACGTACGGGCAGCCGCCGGGTGTCCAGCCCCACGATCCGGCCTCTGGTCAGTACGACCCGCGCTGGGGATACGGGCCGCCGCGCAACCCGCAGCAGGGGATGCTGAGCAGCCAGGAGACCACGATGGCCATGCTGGCCTACGTCCTCGGGCTCCTCACCGGCTTCCTCGGCCCGCTGATCCTCTACTTCGTGAAGAGGCGGGAGTCCGAGTTCGTCCGCTACCACGCGGCCCAGGCGCTGAACTTCGCACTCACCCAGATGATCGCGGTGTTCGCCGTCCTCGTACCTGTGGCCATTGTGGCGATCGCGTTCAAACAGCCCGCCCTGCTCGTCATTTTCGTGCCCGTGTACCTGTACGAGATGATCTCGCCGTACGTGTGGATGATCCTGGGAGCGATCCGCAGCAGCAAGGGCGAGATGTTCCGGATCCCCCGCTGGACCTGCTGGCCAATGGTCCACTAATTTGCTGGCGCTCGCTCCGCTCGCGCGGCGCTTGGGTCTTGACGCGCGGCCCAAGCACCTAGCCGAGGTAGCCCCCGAACTCGTCCAGCACCGGGAGCACCCGGTCGCGGGCGGCCGACGGCAGGCGCAGGACGACCTCCTCGATGCCGAGGGAGGCGTAGTACTCCAGCTTCTCCGGGGTCGGCAGGGTCCCGAACGGGATGACGGTGACGGTCGAGGGGTCCCGGCCCGCGGACTCGTACGCCTGGGCCAGGGTGGGCAGCGCCTCGCGGATGCCCGCGCCGCCGATCGGCAGCCACCCGTCGCCGTACTCCGCGATAGCCGCGAACAGCTTCGGCCCGGCCGCGCCGCCCAGCAGCACCGGCACCCGGGCGGCGGGCTTGGGCCACGCCCAGCTGGGCTCGAAGCGCACGAACTCTCCCTTGTAGGTGGCCTCCTCGGCGGTCCACAGTTCCCGCATGGCCAGGATGTTCTCCCTGACCAGGTCCCGCCGGGTCGCCCACGAGACGCCGTGGCCGGCCGCCTCCTCGACGTTCCAGCCGTACCCGGCACCGAACACGAAACGGCCGCCGGACAGCTGCGAGAGGGTCGCGACCGCCTTGGCGGTGACGATGGGCTCGCGCTGGGCGAGCAGGCAGATGCCGGTGCCGAGCGTGATGCGGGAGGTGAGGACGGCTGCGGCGGCGAGGGCGATGAGCGGGTCGAGCGTGCGGGCGTACTCTTCCGGCAGCGTCTGGTCACCGTTGGAGCCCCGCAGAGTGGCGGCTCCGGTACCGCCCGCCGCGCCGGTGGCGGCGGCCGGGGTGGTCCGGGCGATCGGGATGTGGGTGTGCTCGGGAAGGTAGAGGGAGGCGAACCCGCGCTCCTCGGCGGCGACGGCCAGTTCATGGACCGGCATGGTCCGGTCGGTGGCGAACATCGTGATCCCCAGCCGCATGAGCGACCCCCTCTCGTTGAACGGCGACGCGCGTCACATCCTATCTTCTCGACCAAGCGATTGCTCGGTTGGTGCGAATTGATGTAGCGTGCGCTTGTTCGGGAGAACGAGAGGAGGGTCCGCCGCATGCCGTTCGCTGACCTGGGCGATGTACGTCTGTTCTACACCGACGACGGGGACCACGAGGCCCCGGTGGTGCTGCTCGTACACGGTTTCGGCGCGGACTCGCACGACTGGGTCTGGCACATCCCTGAGCTCAGCAGGACTCGCCGGGTGATCGCGGTGGACCTGCGCGGCCACGGCTACTCCTCCGCTCCCGAGTCGGGCTACCGCCCGCAGGACTTCGCGCAGGACCTGGTGAACCTGCTCGACCACCTCGGCATCGACCGGGTGATCGCATTCGGGCACTCGATGGGCGGGATGATCGTCAGCGCGCTGGCCGTCGAGCATTCCTCCCGGATCGCAGCGCTGGTCTGCGTCGATCCCGGCTACGGCCGGCCCGACGCGCTGGCGCCCTACCTCGGCGCGCTCGCCGAGCAGATGCGGGCCGAGCCGTACAGGATCGCGCTGCAGAACGACGAGTGGTGCTACACGCCCGTCAGCCCCGCGTTCCTCCGGGCCTGGCACACCCGCAAGATCCTCGGCACCGCACCGCACGCGCTGGGCGCCGCGTTCACCGCCATGTTCGCCGCCGATGAGCAGTTCGGTTTCCGCAGCGCCGCCGAGAAGTACCTGGCCGGGCGGAACTGCCCGGTGCTGGCGTTCCACTTCGACCCCGCGCAGTCAGCCTGGGAGTCGAGCCTGTTCCCGTCCTCTACATCGCACACCTCAGAAGCAGTGACCTGGCAGGGGTCCGGCCACCGGCTGCACGCCGAACGGCCGGCCGAGTTCCTGCTCGTCGTCAAGAACTGGCTTGAGAAGCTCGACAAGGAGAAGCTCGCGTGAAGTTTTCCATCTTCCTGAACCCGCAGATCCCCGGGTCGGGCTGGTCCAACGAAGAGAACGCGGTGGCCAGGCGGCCGATCGGGCGCGACGTCGAGTCGTACCAGAAGCTGCTGCACGAGGTCCGTGAGATCGCCGTCCACGCCGACCAGATCGGCTTCGACGCGCTCATGATGACCGAGCACCACTTCCACTCGGAAGGGTTCGAGTTCTCGGTCAACCCGCTGATGTTCCTGACCGACCTCGCCGCCCGTACCGAGCGCATCCTGCTCGCGCCGCTGGGCCTGGTGCTCCCGGCCTGGGACCCGATCCGGGCCGCCGAGGACGTCGCGCTGCTCGACCACTTCTGCAAAGGCCGGCTGCGCCTGGGCGTGGCCCGCGGCTACCAGAACCGCTGGATGAACGTGCTCGGCCAGCGCTGGAACGCCGCCGCCGCCCGCTCCGACGGTTCGGCCACCGACACCCGCAACTTCGACGTCTTCGGCGAAGTCCTCAAGATCATGAAGATGGCGTGGGCCGAGGACAACCTGCGCTACAAGAGCGACGTGCTCGACTACGAGGTCCCCGCGCCGTTCGACACCGGCATCGAGGGCTGGCCCGCGCAGGAGTGGACCAAGAAGTTCGGCGCCCCCGGCGAGATCGACGAGAACGGCGTCATCCAGTCGATCTCGGTCTGCCCGAAGCCGTACCAGAACCCGCACCCCGAGCTCTGGCAGCCGTTCACCGTCTCCGACCGCTCCGTCGTCCGCGCGGCGCAGGAGGGCATCCTGCCCTGGATGTTCACCCCGAACCCCGACGAGCACGCCGCCAAGGCCAAGCTCTACCAGGACGAGTGCGCCAAAATGGGCCTGGACTACAAGCTCGGCGAGCACACCGGGATCCTCAAGATCATCGGTATGGCCGACACCCGCGAGGAGGCCATCGCCACCTACGGCAAGGGCATGCAGAAGGACTTCGCGTCGTTCTTCGGCCCGTTCGGCTACCTGGAGGTCCTCCGCAAGAAGGACGACGACAAGTACAAGCCGATCAGCGCCGAGAAAGGCGACTTCAAGCGCATGAACGACGTCGAGATGGCGCTGCTCGGCACCCCGGACGACGTCAAGCGCGGCATCCAGCGGATGCTCGACCGGATGCCCGACCTGGAGTGGTTCGGCCTGTTCATGCAGGGCCAGCAGGGCGTGCTGCCGCTCGACACTGTCAAGCGGAACCTGGAGATGTTCGCCACCAAGGTCATCCCCGAATTCCAGGACTGATCCGGTCTCGGGGCCGCCCGGCGGCCCCGAAACCTGTTTCTGCGACAGGAGCACATGATGGAGTTCTGGCTCGGAGCGGCATTCGTCGAGACCGGAGAGATGTTGGGCCTCGCGCAGGCCGCCGACCGGCTCGGGTACGACACGGTCGCGATCTCCGACCACATCTTCTACACCGAGTACGACTCGAACTACCCCTACTCCGACACGGGTGTGCCCCCGTACAAGCCGGACACGCACTGGCCGGACGTGTGGGTGACGATCGGCGCGATGGCCGCCGTGACGTCGCGGGTGAAGTTCGCCACCAACGTCTACATCCCGGTCGCGCGCGACTTGTTCACCGTCGCCAAGGCCGTCTCGACGGCCGCCGCGCTGTCCGCCGACCGGGTACGGTTCGGGATCGGCGTCGGATGGTGCAAGGACGAGTTCGTGCAGACCGGCCAGGACTTCCACACCCGGGGCAAGCGCCTGGACGACATGATCCCGGCACTGCGGACGCTCTGGCAGGGCGGGATGGTCTCGCACCACGGCCCGTTCTACGACTTCGGGCCGCTGAGCATCTCCCCCGTACCCGCGCAGCCCGTGCCCGTCTACGTCGGCGGGGACAGCGACGCGGCGCTGCGCCGGGCCGCCCGGATCGGCGACGGCTGGATCGGCAACCGGATCTACTCCGAGGACCAGCTCGGGGAGCTCCTGGACCGGCTGTCGATGTTCCTCAAGGAGCAGGGCCGCACGCTCGACGACCTGCGCGTCATCGCCCCGATCGGCGCGCTGCCCAGCGTGGACCTCTATCGGAAGTGGCACGACCGGGGCGTCGACGGCACCATGGCCGCGCCCTGGTGGCTCGCCACCCCCGCCGAGACCGAGAAGTACGGGACGAAGAGGACCGGCGGCCTCGCCCTCAAGGTCGCCACGATGGAACGCTTCGCCGAGGAGATCATCAGCCGGATGTGACCCCGAATCGCCGATTCCACCACGGCGCCGATAGCGTGAAGCGCATGTTGCCCCAGGTGACGGCCGGCCGTTACGTCGCTCCGCTGCGCGAGGGCGGTTCGCTGCCTGGTCTGATGGAGGCCGACGACCTCGGCACCTACGTGGTGAAGTTCCACGGCGCCGGGCAGGGCCGCAAGGCGCTGGTCGCCGAGATCATCGCCGGCGAGCTGGCCCGGCGGCTCGGGCTGCGGATGCCCGACCAGGTCCTCGTCGAACTGGACCCCGTCATCGGACGCCATGAACCCGACCCCGACATCCAGGACCTGCTGAACGCGAGTCCCGGCCTGAACCTCGGCGTGGACTTCCTGCCGGGTTCGCTGGACTTCGACCCGCTCGGCTGGCGGCCCGCGCGGGACTTCGCCGCGCGGGTGCTCTGGTTCGACGCGCTGATCGGCAATGTGGACCGTAGCTGGCGCAACCCGAACATGCTGGTCTGGCACGGTGCCGTCTGGCTGATCGACCACGGCGCCAGCCTCTACTTCCACCATGCCTGGGCCAGTGCCGCCAAGCTCGTCACCAAGCCCTACGAGGCCGACGACCACGTCTTCGCACCGTTCGTGTCCGATCTGGGCCCGGCCGACGCCTGCCTGGCGCCGCTGGTCACGGCGGACCTGCTCCGTGAGGTGACCGCGCTGGTCCCCGACGTGTGGCTGGCCGACGAGCCCGGCTTCTCCTCTCCCGCACAGGTACGGGACGCGTACGTCGAGCAGTTGCTCACCCGGGTCGCCGCGCCGCGTACCTGGCTGCCCTCCACGGTCAGGGCCGCCCCGCACGTCGCGGCCCGGGGCAACCGGCCCGGCTGGCTGGACGGTCCGTCATGAGCACCGTGTACGAGTACGCGGTGCTGCGGGTGGTGCCGAGCATTGAGCGCGGCGAGGCGATGAACGTCGGCACGGTGGTCTACTGCCGGGCGCTCGACTTCCTCGGCTGCCGCACCCACCTGGACGAAGCGCGCCTGCTCGTGCTCTCCCCCGGTCTCGATCTGGACGGGGTACGGGCCGCGCTGCACGCCATCGACGCCGTCTGCTGCGGAGGGGATCAGGCCGGCCAGGCCTCTTCGGTGTCCCCCGGTCAGCGGTTCCGCTGGCTGACGGCCCCGCGCAGCGCGATCGTCCAGCCCGGCCCCGTGCACGCCGGCCTCACCGCCGACCCCGCCACAGAACTCGACCGCCTCCACCACCGCCTGGTCCACTGACCCTCCTCGTTGAGTCGTCCAACAGAAGCCGGCGTTTCCCGCACCGTAGGAAGAAAAGGTGCGGGAAACACCACGGGTCAACGGCAGGTGGTGTGGGGGGCGGGGACGGTGCCGTCGAGGAGGTAGGAGTTGACGGTGCTCTGGATGCAGGGGTCGCCGGTGACGTAGGCACCGTGGCCCTGGCCGTGGAGAGTGACCAGGACGCCGTTGCCCAGCTCCTTCGCCAGCGCGGGGGCCCAGGCGTAGGGGGTGGCCGGGTCGCCGGTGTTACCGATCACCACGATCGGCGCGGTGCCGGGCGCGCTGACCTCCTGGCCCGCATTGTCACCCCTGTACGGCCACCCGGTGCACTGAGTGAGGCCCCATGCCTGGGACGGGCCGAAGATCGGTGAGGCCTTGCGGAACCGGGGTACCGCCGCCTGCGCCTGCTCGTAGGTGTGGCGCTCGGTGGTGTCGGCGCAGCGGATGGCGGTGTTGGCCGACCCGAGGTTGTCGTAGTGGCCGTCGGCGCCGCGCCCGGACTGGGCGTCGGCGAGCAGCAGCAGGATCGTGCCGTCCCCATGCTCGGCCTGCTCGAGTCCCTCCTCCAGGTACGGCCAGTACGTCTCCGAGTAGAGCGGCATGAGCACCCCGGACTCCCCCAGGCTCCTGGTCAGCCTGCGACCGCCCCTGGTGGGCAGCGGATGGCGGTCCAGGCTCTGCAGCAGGGACGCCACACCCGCCACGATCGCGTGCCCGCTCCTGCCGAGCGGGCACGACGCGACGGGCTGCGCGGCACAGGAGGCCGCGAAGTTGCCGAGCGCCCGCTGGAACGCGGCCGCCTGCTGCAGGCTGAGATCCTCGAAACTGATCTTGGGGTCCACGGCTCCGTCGAGTACGATCCGGCCGACGTGGGATGGGAACAGATGCGCGTAGTTGCCCCCCAGCCAGGTCCCGTAGGAGATCCCGAAGTAGTGCAGCCGCGCGTCGCCGAGCACCGCGCGGAGCACGTCCATGTCCCGGGAGGTGTTCGGCGTGCCCACGTAGGGGATCACCTTGCCGGACCTGGCGGAGCACCCCGCGAGGGTCTGCGCGTCGGCGGCTTTGAACGCCGCGAGCTCGGCGGCGTCGTCGGGTGACGGGTCGACCGTCTTGGCCTGGGCGTCGGTCTGGGTGTCGGTCAGGCAGTCCACGGGTGCGCTCTGTCCCACCCCTCGCGGGTCGAACCCGACCAGGTCGTACCGGGTGTTGAGCTCGGTGTACGAGCCGGGGTTCGCCGCGAGGCCCTGCACCCCCGAACCTCCCGGCCCTCCGAAGTTGAAGATCAGCGAGCCGATCCGGTGCGCGGGATCGGAGGCCCGCTGCCGGATCAGCGCGATACCGATCGTGTCCCCGTCGGGTTCGGCGTAATCCAGCGGCACCTTCATCGTGGCGCACTGGAAGTGCGCCAGTGGCGTGCCCTGCGGCAGGTTCCGGCAGGGCGCCCACGTGAGCCTCTGCTCGGTGTACGAGCGCGGGACCCCCGCCATCTCGGAGGACGCCCCGGCGGAACATGCGCTCAACCCGTACAACGCTGTGAGCGCGGCCAGAACCCGACGTGCCTTCACGAACTCCCCCTACCGGTGCGATGAGGGGGTACCGGCTGATCTACCCGGCGAAGCGCCCGTTAGAACAGCACGGACATGAACGTGTCGACATCGGCGAACCCGACCCGGTGGTAGGCGGCGCGGGCCCGCACGTTGTAGTCGTTGACGTACAGCGACACGGTCGGCGCGACGCTGCGCAGCGACTCGCCGACCACGCTGGCCATACCGTGGTTGGCAAATCCCCGGCCGCGCAGGTCGGGGTGGACCCAGACACCCTGCACCTGGCAGGCGTACGGCGTGACGGCGCCGATCTCGGCCTTGAAGACCACGACGCCGTCGTCGATGCGGGCGAAGGAGCGCCCGGCCCTGATGAGTTCGGCCACCCGGGCCCGGTAGAGGACCCCGCCGTCACCGGAGTGCGGGGAGACCCCGACCTCCTCGGTGAACATGGCCACGCAGGCCGGATACAGGATGTCGAACTCCTCGATCCGTACCCGCCGTACCCCCGGATCGCCCGTCACCGTCGGTGGGGACGAGGTGGCCATCACCGGCTGCCGGCCGCGGATCGCGCGGGCCCGGCCCCAGTAGGGTGCGAGCATCCCCCACAGATCGGTCACCGCGCCGACGGGGCCGACGATGGACGAGCATCGTCGGCCCTGGGCCCGCGCCCGCTCGGCGAAGGCGCGCGCGGCGTCGGAGCCGGTGCTGATCGGGATGAGGTTGGCACCGGAGTAGCAGAGGGCTGCCAGCCGCCCGTCGCGCTGGTATCCCCACATCTGCGCGCCGAGGCGGGCCGGGTCGAGCCCGACCGCATGCACCCGGGAGCTGACGAAGACGTTCCCGACCGGGTCCGAGTCGAGGATCGCCAGAACCTCGTCCCGGTGACGGTCATCCAGGACGCGCACCGGCAGCGACCCGAGCATGCGCATGGTTCTACCCGTTCCCGGACGACATCGGCTCCACGCCTACAAGACTAAGACGCCGGGAAGGTGCAATTGGCACCGGGTCGGGAACCCTCTGGCAGTGTGTCCGGTCAGCGGGGAGCCGCCCTGTCGCCAGGTAGTCGTCGAAGATCCTGTCGATGCAGCGGTTGCCGCGCAGGGCGATCACATGGGTCCGGCCACCGTCCTCGATGACGAGGCGGGAACCCTTGAGCAGCCCGTGCATCTCCACGCCGCCCTGGTACGGGGTGGCCGCGTCCAGGGTCGCCTGCAGGAGCAGTACCGGCGGCAGGCCCTGCCTCGAGGTGATCGCGACCGGCGTGCCCGGCTTGGCCGGCCAGTACAGGCACGGTGCGTTGAACCAGGTGTTGCCCCAGACCAGGTACGGCGCGGTGGCGTCGATCCGCTGGGCGTCGGCCTTCCAGACCTGCCAGTCCTTCGGCCACGCCACGTCGGTGCACTGGACAGCGTTGTAGACGGCGAACTCCTCCTCCTTGCCCGCGCCCCACGCCCGGTAGCGGTCGACCAGGGAGCCGGAGTCCTTCTTTACCGTGTAGTCCGACCAGGCCTTCGCCAGCAACGGCCAGGCAGGAGCCAGGTAGCCGCCGATCTGGATGGTGTCGTCGAGTTCGTCGGCCCCGACGACCCCCGCCGCCGGGGACTTCGCCAGCTTCGCGCGCAGCGCGTAGTAGGCCCGCTCCACCACGGCCTCCGTCCGGCCCAGGTGGTAGGTGCTGTCATAGCGGGCGATCCACCCGAAGAAGGACTTCACCGAGGCGTCGAACGCGGTGTCCTGGTCGAGGTTGGCGCCGTACCAGGCCCCGCTCGGCCGGACGTTGCTGTCCAGCACCATCCGGCGGACCCGCGTGGGATAGACGGTGGCATAGACGGCACCGAGGTACGTCCCGTACGAACCGCCATAGAAGTTGATCTTCTTGGCGCCGAGCGCAGCGCGGATGGCGTCCATGTCCCCGACCACGTCGGTGGTCTTCATGTGGTCGAGGACCGGACCGTACTTGCGCCCGCAGGCCTCGGCGTAGGCTTTGGAACGCTCCAGCCACATCTTCTCGTTGTCGCCCGGTACGTAGTCGGGCCGTACGGGCTTGAAGTAGCCGGGCATGCAGCTCAGCGCCGGACGGCTGCCGCCGACCCCGCGCGGGTCGAACCCGATGACGTCGTAGGCCCTGCGGAGGTTGGCGGGCAGCGCCGCCGCCACGTCCGCACCGTAGTTGCGCCCGCTACCACCGGGGCCCCCCGGATTGACCAGGAGCACCCCCTGGTACTGCTTCGCGTTCCCGGTGTGGCGGGCCCGGTCGAGCGCCACCGTGATCATCGTGCCGGTGGGGTTGGTGTAGTCCAGCGGGACCTGCAGGTCGGCGCAGTCGAGCAGGCGCAGATACGAGCCGGTGCACTTCTTCCAGTGCACCGGGACCGCCCGTCCCTCGGCGTGCGGTCCGGTGAATATGAGGCCTGCGGACAGGAGCGCGGCGGCCCCTGCCCTGGCGGCGAATGTCTTCATAGGGCCGAGATTGTTGCCGGAAAGGGCCCGCCCGGATGATCCGCGCGGGCCCTTTGCGAAAAACTACGAGTTACCTCAGGATGCCGAGGTCAGCCACCGATCCGGCGACCCTGGCGGCCGAGGCCGCCGGGACCGGGTCGGGCAGCGCCGGGACGTGCACGGTGTCCTGTGCGGGCATCGTGCCGTCCAGCAGATACGCGTCGTAGTACGCGTCGAGGGGCAGGTTGCCGCGGTGCACGACGCCGTGTGTCTTGCCGCCGTCCTCGACCACCAGGTGCGAGCCCTTGAGCAGGCTGTGCATCTCCACGCCGCCGTTGAACGGGGTGGCGGCGTCCAGCGTGGCCTGGAACAGCAGGATGCCCGGCAGGTGCCGGATGTCGCCGATGTGCACCGGAGTGCCCGCCTTGCCGGCCCAGTAGAGGCAGGGTGCGTTGAACCAGGCGTTGCCCCAGGCCAGGAACGGAGCCGTCTTGTACACATGCCTGGTGTCAAGGTTCCACTTGGCCCAGTCCATCGGCCACTGGATGTCGGTGCACTGGACGGCGTTGTAGACCGCGAAGGTGTTGTCGTCCGGGGTCGCGCCGACGGCATTGAAGGCGTCCACCAGGGGCTGCGTCTGCCCGGCCTTGTAACCGGCGAGCCCCTTCGCGAGCAGGCTCCAGACCGCCGAGCTGGCCCGGTAGCCACCGTACTGGTAGGTGTCGTCGAGTTCGGACGGCCCGACGAGCCCGCCCGCCGGAACCGCCTTCAGCGCGGTCCTTGAGGCGTAGTAGAACGAGCGGACCGCGGCCTCGGTGGTCCCCACATGGTAGATCGAGTCGTATTTGGCGACCCATCCGAAGAAGATGTTCAGGTTCCGGTCGAAGGCGTAGTCCTGGTCGATGTTGTCGTCGTACCAGACCCCGCTCGGCCGCACGTTGCTGTCGAGCACCATCCGGTTCACCCGGTGCGGGAACATCGTGGCGTAGACCGCGCCGAGGTACGTCCCGTACGAGGCGCCGTAGTAGTTGATCTTCCGCTCGCCCAGTGACTTGCGGATCGAGTCCATGTCACGGGCCCAGTCGGTGGACTTCATGTGGTCCAGGAGCGAGCCGTACTTCGTGGCGCAGGCGGCGGCGTAGCCCTTGGACTTCAGCAGCCAGGCGTTGATCTCCGCCTTGGACGACGGCACATAGTCGGCCCGTACCGGCTTGAAGTAGTTCGTGTCGCAGTTGAGCGACGGGGTGCTGTCGCCCACGCCGCGCGGGTCGAACCCGATGAAGTCGTAGACGGCCTGGATCGCCGCCGAACCCTGCCCGAACACCCGGGCCGCGAAGCCGGTACCGCTGCCCCCCGGGCCGCCCGGGTTGACGAGCACCACGCCCTTCGCCTTTCCCGGGCCCGTGTGCGGCACCCGGGACACCTCCAGGGTGATCTTCTTCCCCTGCGGATGGGCGTAGTCCTCGGGTACGTCCACCCGGCCGCACTGGATGGTCGTGACCTGGAAGATCGCGGCGTACGCCTGGACGCCGGCCGGGCAGACTCCCCACGTGACCGGAGGTATGTGCGGGTCCGGGGCGGCCTGTGCGGCGGGGGCTGCGGCCAGGCCGAGCACTCCCAGCCCAATGGCGGCGGTCAGAGCGACAAGTCTCTTCATACTTCTCCCTTAGCTTCGGACTCTTCGGCGAATCCGCTTCTGGGGCGAACGTGGAGATTGTCAGCTCTGAGGCTGTTTTGACAGAAGATGCACAGCGAAGTGGTTGTCGAATCGTGATATTCCTGGTTTACGGGTTGGAACGGTCCCGTTGGCCAGCAAAACGCCCATCAGTGCATTTCACAGCACTGATGGGCGTTCCGGGTCCAGAGAAGTAAGAGAGCTAGGAGACCGTGACCTGCGGGCCGGGGCCGTCCAGCTCGGAGAGGTCGAGACCCATCTCCTCGCCGATCCGCAGCGCCTCCTCGATCAGGGTCTCCACGATCTGGGCCTCGGGCACGGTCTTGATGACCTTGCCGCGGACGAAGATCTGACCCTTGCCGTTGCCGGAGGCGACTCCGAGGTCGGCCTCGCGCGCCTCCCCCGGGCCGTTGACGACGCAGCCCATGACCGCGACGCGCAGCGGGACGGGGAACCCGGCGAGGCCGGCCGTGACCTGCTCGGCGAGGGTGTAAACGTCCACCTGCGCCCGCCCGCAGGACGGGCAGGAGACGATCTCCAGGCCGCGCTCCTTGAGGTGCAGCGACTCCAGGATGGCAAGGCCGACCTTGACCTCCTCGACCGGCGGCGCGGACAGCGAGACCCGGAGGGTGTCGCCGATGCCCTCGGACAACAGCGCACCGAAGGCGACCGCCGACTTGATGGTGCCCTGGAAGGCCGGGCCCGCCTCGGTGACGCCGAGGTGCAGCGGGTAGTCGCACTTGGCGGCCAGCCTGCGGTACGCCTCGATCATGACTACCGGGTCGTTGTGCTTCACCGAGATCTTGATGTCCTGGAAGTCGTGCTCCTCGAACAGCGAGCACTCCCAGAGCGCGGACTCCACCAGCGCGTCCGGGGTGGCCTTGCCGTACTTCTCCAGGAGCCGCTTGTCGAGCGAGCCGGCGTTGACACCGATCCGGATCGGGACGCCGGCGTCCTTGGCGGCGCGGGCGATCTCGCCGACCTTGTCGTCGAACTGCTTGATGTTGCCCGGGTTGACCCGTACGGCCGCGCAGCCGGCGTCGATGGCCGCGAACACGTACTTGGGCTGGAAGTGGATGTCCGCGATCACCGGGATCTGCGACTTGCGGGCGATCTCCGGGAGCGCCTCGGCGTCGTCCTGGGAGGGGACGGCCACCCGGACGATCTGGCAGCCGGAGGCGGTCAGTTCGGCTATCTGCTGCAGGGTGGCGTTGACGTCCGCCGTGACCGTGGTGGTCATGGACTGCACCGACACCGGTGCGTCACCGCCCACTGGGACCGTACCCACCATGATCTGGCGGGATTTGCGGCGCTTGGCGACCTGGGGCACGACCTTCGGAATACCGAGTTCTACGCTCACGTACCTACCCTATTCGTGACGGACGACTGCAAGTACGAGGTGGGCCTTTACTGGGGGATGGTGAGGGGGTTGAAGACGTCCGCCAGGATCAGCAGCACCCCTAGCCCGATCAGCACCATAAAGACCAGATACGTCACCGGCAACAGCTTGGCCATGTCGACGGTGCCCGGGTCAGAGCGGCCTCGCCACCTGTTCACCCGCGCGCGGGTGCGTTCGTACGCCAAGACCGCCAGGTGGCCGCCGTCCAGCGGCAGCAGCGGCAGCACGTTCAGGGCTCCAAGGAATATGTTAACCGAGATGACGAGCTGCAGGTAGGCGTACGTCTTGTCCCGCCAGCCCACCGGCGCGGAGAAGATCTGCCCGGACACCTCGGTCGCTCCGACCACGCTGCCCACCTGACCTCCGGGCGTCTTCGCGCGATTCGCGGAGAAGAGGTCGGGGACCGCGGCGGGGAGGTCGGCGAGCGCCTGGCCGACCCCCTTCACGTACTGCCCGATGGAACGCCCGGCGAACGTCACCGCGCCGAGGGGCCCGAGCCGGTGGTAGCCGCCGCCGGCCACCTGGCTGGTCATGCCGACGTAGGCGCTGCCGCCCACCGAGGCGAGGATGATCCGCAGTTCCTGGGGCCGCCCGCCGCGCAGGACGCCCACGGGTACGGTCGCGCCCGGCGGCTGGGACTTGATGGCCGCACGCAGCCCGTCCCAGGTGCGGACCTGGATCCCGGCGAACGAGATGATCCGGTCACCGGCCCGCAGACCCGCGCGCGCGGCCGGGGACTGCACCGTGTTCCCCGGCAGGCATGGGGCCGACAGGCTCATGGGCACGCACGGGCTGACCGCCGCGACGCCGGTCGTCGCAGTACCGGGTTGCCGCTGGCCGAGGATCATCGCCACCGCCACGAGCAGGACGAAGGCCACGATGAAGTTCATCGCCACCCCGCCGGCGATCACGACCGCGCGGTGACCTGCGGGCCGCCGGAAGAAGGCCCGTTCCTCGTCACCGGGTTCGATCTCCTCCAGCGGGGTGTAGCCGACGATCCGCACGTAGCCGCCGAGCGGGATCCCCTTGATCCCGTACTCGGTCTCGCCGCGCTTGCGGGACCAGAGGGTGGGCCCGAACCCCACCATGAACTGGGTGGCCTTCATGCCGAACCGCTTGGCGGCGACGAAGTGCCCGGCCTCGTGCAGCATCACCGAGACCAGCAGGGCGACGACGAACGCGAGAACACCCAGCAGGTAGGTCATGCGGCCTCCCTCATGCGGTCAGCTCCCGCGCCCTCCGTCGTGCCCAATCGTCGGCGGACAACACGTCTTCGAGGGTGAGGGCAGCCGCACCGTCGTGATCCTCGACGACCCGCGCCACCGTGTCGACGATGCCGAGGAACGGCAGGCGCCCAGCCCGGAAGGCGTCCACGCACTCCTCGTTCGCGGCGTTGAACACCGCCGGGTAGGTGCCGCCCAGCGAGCCCACGTGCCGGGCGAGCGCCACGGCGGGGAACGCCTCCTCGTCCAGCGGGAACAGCTCCCAGGTGTGCGCCCTGGTCCAGTCGACGCCCGGCGCGGCATCGGCCACCCGGTCCGGCCAGGCCAGCCCGAGGGCGATCGGCAGCCGCATGTCCGGGGGGCTCGCCTGGGCGAGCGTGGACCCGTCGGTGAACTCGACCATCGAGTGGATGACCGACTGCGGGTGAACCACCACGACGATCCGGTCGAAGGGCAGGTCGAACAGCAGGTGCGCCTCGATGACCTCCAGGCCCTTGTTGACCAGGGTCGCCGAGTTGATCGTGATGACCGGGCCCATGTCCCAGGTCGGGTGGGCCATCGCCTGCTCGACGGTGACGTCCGTGAGCTCCGCTCTGCTGCGTCCCCGGAACGGCCCGCCGCTGGCGGTCACCACGAGCCTGCGCACCTCGTCGGCGGAACCGCCGCGCAGGCACTGGGCCAGAGCCGAGTGCTCGGAGTCCACCGGCACGATCTGCCCGGGCCTGGCCCGCGCCTTGACCAGCGGGCCGCCGACGATCAGGGACTCCTTGTTGGCCAGCGCGAGGGTACTGCCCGCGTCCAGTGCGGCCAGGGTGGAGGCGAGCCCGAGCGCCCCGGTGACCCCGTTGAGCACCACGTCGCACGGCCACGCGGCCACCTCGGCCACCGCCTCCGGGCCGGTGACGATCTTCGGAATCCGGTAGTCGCCGGTGGCATAACCGTGCTTCTGGGCCTCGGCGTAGAAGGCGAGCTGCAGATCCTGGGCGGCGGTCGCACGGGCCACCGCGACCACGTCGGGGGCGAACTCCAGGGCCTGGGCGGCCAGCAGCCCTACGTTCCCTCCCCCGGCTGCCAGCGCTGCCACCCGGAACCGGTCCGGGTTCCGGCGGATCACGTCGAGTGCCTGGGTGCCGATGGAGCCCGTGGACCCGAGCAGCACGACGTCCTTGGAAGCAGTCACAAGCCCATTCTGGCGTACTGGGGCCCGAGATAGGACTTTACGGAAAGTCACTAAGTGATCACTTCTCGTGTTCCAGAATCTTGGCCTATGGCCTCCAATCTTGCCGCTGCGCTCCTGGTCCCTGTGCTCACCGTGCTCACCGGTGGTCCCGTCGACCCGGAGCCGATCGGTACACCGGTCCGGGTGGTCAGCCACGACGTGCCGCAGACCGCCGCCCAGCGGGAGCAGGTCCTGCGTTACTGGACGCTGGACCGGATGATCCACGCGGCCCCGCCGCCAGGACCTGCCCGCGGGTTCCGCAAGGTGGTACGGCTCTCGGCCGCGGTCTCGTCGTCCTCAAGCCCCGGAGCGCTGTGGCCCGCGCAGGCACCGGCCAGGAACACCGTGGGGGCGGCCAGCGGCAAGGTCTTCTTCTCCATGTCCGGGCGGGACTACGTGTGCTCGGCCGCCACGGTCGCCAGCGCCAACCGGGACGTGGTCGTCACGGCCGGGCACTGCGCCAAGAACGGGACGGGCGCGTGGGCCACCAACTGGATCTTCGTACCCGGTTATCGCGATGGTTCGGGACCGTACGGCGGATTCACCGCGCGGCGGATGTACGTCCCCGACCAGTGGTCGGGGGCCGCCAACGACGATGACGACGTCGCGATGGTCGCGGTGGGCACAACCGGCGGCCGGCACGTGCAGGACGCGGCCGGCGCGGAGGCCATCGCGTTCGGCGGCCCCCGGGGCCGGGAGGTGTACGCGTTCGGCTATCCGGCCGAAGGCCGCTACGACGGCGAGCGCCTGGCCTACTGCAGCGGGCGGCCGCACGACGATCCGCGCGGGCTGACCTCCAGCCAGGGACTGCACTGCGACATGACCCAGGGCTCCAGCGGCGGCGCGTGGCTGGCCGGGTTCGACCCCGCCACGGGCACCGGCACGGTCGTCTCGGTGAGCAGCTTCAAGTACGCCGACGACGGCACCACGATGTACGGCCCGTACTTCGGGACCACGGTCCGCAGGCTCTACGACCAGGCCCAGCGGGGTTAGCGGAGGCCGGCCAGCGCGGGCCAGAACCGGCGCTGACCGGCCGGGATCGCCGGATCGAGGATCGGACTGTCCCGCGCAGATCCACGGGACAGGACTTAGGACACCGACGCGGAACGAGCCGCCTCGACGGCCTCCCGGAGCTGGGTCTCCTGCTCGGTCGAGAGTGAGGTGTTGATGATTTGGCCACCGAGCGGCGCGAGCGCGGGAATGACCTTGTCGGGCGTGCTCCGGGAGATGAGCAGGAACAGCGCCGCCGCCCCCGGCTTCAGCCCCTCGGCGAGATCCTTCATGAACTTGTCGTTGACGCCCACGTCGGTGGCCGAGCCCATGGCCGCGCCGGCCGCGCCGCCGACGGCCATGCCGAGCAGCGGCATGAAGAAGATCAGCCCGATCAGCCCGCCCCAGAGCGCACCGCCGGTGGCCCCCATCGCCACGGTGCCCTTGATCTGGTGAAGCTTGATCTTGCCGTCCGGCTTGCGCTCCACCACCACGGCGTCCTCGAGCTGGATGAGCTGCTGCTTCTGCAGGTCGAAGACCTTGTTCCTGACCTTGTTGGCCGTCGCCAGGTCGTCATACGCGATCGCGATGAGATTGCTCATATGTGATTTCCCCCGAAATCTCTCCCATGACCCTCTAGATCATTGGCCTACCCGGGGGGCGACCAGGGGAAACGGCTGTTACAGGGGCAGGCCGGTGAGGACCATCACCTTCTCGTGGGTGTAGTCGGCCATCGCGGAGCGCACGCCCTCGCTGCCGGCGCCGGACTCCTTGACCCCGCCGTACGGCATCTGGTCGGCCCGGTAGGACGGGACGTCACCGATGATGACCCCGCCCACCTCAAGCTCCCGGTGGGCCTTGAAGGCGACGTCCAGGGAGCGGGTGAACACGCCCGCCTGCAGGCCGTACCGGCTGTCGTTGACCAGTGCGAAGGCCTGGTCCACCGAGGTGACCGGCTGCACGAACAGCACCGGGCCGAAGATCTCCTCGCAGCTGATCTTGGCGTCGGCCGGAACCCCGGCGAGGATCGTGGGGGCGTACGACGCGCCGTCCCTCGTCCCGCCGGCCAGTACCGTGGCGCCCGCGGCGACAGCCTCGTTCACCCACGCCTCGACCCGCATGGCCGCGTCCTCGCTGATCAGCGGGCCGACCTGGGTCTTCTCGTCCCACGGGTCGCCCGTCACCAGGCCGTTGACGGTCTCGACCAGCTTCGGCACGAACTCGTCGTACCGCGACGCGTCCACATAGACGCGCTGCACCGCGACGCAGCTCTGCCCGGCCTGGTAGTTGGAGAACAACGCGACCCTGGCCGCGGCCCAGTCGAGGTCGGCGTCTTCGCAGACGACCACGGCCGCGTTGCCGCCGAGTTCCAGCGTGACGTGCTTGCGCGGCACCTGGTCCTTGATCATCCATCCGACCGGCCCGGAACCGGTGAAGCTCACGATCGGCAGCCGGGGGTCGGCAGTGAGACCGGCCGCCCGGTCGTTGGGCACCGGGAGCACCGAGAACATGCCCTCGGGCAGGTCGGTCTCGGCCAGCAGTTCGCCGAGCAGCAGCGCCGACAGCGGGGTGGCGGGCGCGGGCTTGACCACGATGGGCGCCCCTACCGCGATGGCCGGCGCCACCTTGTGCGCGGTCAGGTTCAGCGGGAAGTTGAAGGGCGTAACGGCCAGCACCGGGCCCTTGGGCACCCTGGCGATGTAGGCCATCCGGCCGGTGCCGCCCGGGTCGGTGTCAAGCCGCTGGGTCTCACCGCTCCACCTGCGGGCCTCCTCGGCGGCGAGCCGGAAGACCGAGACGGCGCGGCCGACCTCGGCTCGGGCCCACAGGAGCGGCTTGCCGTTCTCCGCGGTGATCAGCCGGGCGATCTCCTCGGCCCGCTCGGCGATCCTGCGCGACACGTGCGCGAGTGCCTCGGCGCGGACGTGCAGCGGCAGCGCGGCGGCCTGCGCGGCCACGGCGTGCGCGGCGGCCACGGCCTGCTCGACCTGGTCCGGCGTGGGCACCGCGGCGGCACCGACCACGCTTCCGTCGTACGGGTTGGTCACGGTGATCTCGGAGTCACCGGTCGCGGCCTTGCCGGCCAGCCAGAAGGGTCGAACGTCCATGCCCCCCACGCTAACCACCCGAACAGACCACCGGACCCTCCACCTCGTCCACCCCCTCCCCCTCCCCTGTCCACCCCGTTGAGTCGTCCAACAAAGGCAGGCGTTTCCCGCACCCGTTCTTCAAACGGTGCGGGAAACGCCACGGCTCAACGGATGGAGAGCGCTATCCAGAGTTCGGCGCGGACGGCGGGGTCGTCGAGGTCGCGGTCGAGGATCTCCGCCACGCGGCGCATGCGGTGGCGGAGGGTGTGACGGTGCACGTTGAGGGTGCGGGCGGCCGCCTCGCCCTGACCGTTGGCCTCCAGGTAGGCGCGCAGCGACTCCACGAGGACCGGGTCGTGGGCGCGCAGCGGGCCGAGGAGAGAGGTCGCGAAACCGGCGGCGGCCTGCGGGTCGAGCAGCCCGAGCAGACCCTGGCCGGGCAGGTCGGAGTGGTGCAGGACGGTGTTGCGCCCGGACGCCCGGCGGGCGGCGGCCAGCGCCTGCTCGGCCTGGGTCAGGCTCTGTCCCACCTCCTCCAGCGCGACCGGCTCGCCCACGCCCACCGGCCCGTACGGCGCGGCCAGGGCGATCACCTGGTCGGCCATCCTGTCCGGCACGATCACCACGCACGAGGCCGGCCCGGGCAGCACCAGGCACCGCTCCCCCGCACCGTCCACCTCCACGGCCTCGACCACGTCGTCCCCGCCGGCGCAGGCAAGTACCCGGACCGGCGCCTCGGGCAGCCCGTGGGCGGGCGGGCGGCCGAGCAGCAGCCCGGCCAGCGCGGCGCGCAGGTCCCGCCTGGCCCTGGGGCCCTCCGACTGCAGGGTGAGCAGTGAGACGGCCACGCCCACGATGGTGTGCGCCAGGTGCGAGAGCGGCTGGACGGTACCGACGGCGAGGAATCCGCGGGGCCGCCCGGACACCCCGAGGGGCTGCACGACGATGCTCTCGTCCCGGCCGGTCAGCGCGGCGCTGCCCCGCAACCTGCCCAGGTCTGCCCGCAGTTCGGCGGCGCGCGACCTGGCGGAGGCGGGCGCGGCCTGCCGCACCTCGCCCGCGCCGTCGAGCAGCAGCGCCCAGCCGCCCAGTTCACCGGCCAGCCGGGCGACCAGGGCGTCCTGGCCGCGCAGCGCCGCCTTGGTCAGCTCCCGCTGCGCGCCGAACGCCCGGGTGACATCCTCGTACTGCTCGGCCGCGAGCATCCGGGAGACGGCCTTGCCGATGGCGATGAACGGCGTCGGCTTCGGTACCTCAAGGAGCGGCAGCCCGTGCTCGGCCGCGGCGCCGACCAGGCCAGGGGGGACCGTCTCGTGGAAGACCTCGACGCCGAAGCCGAGGCCGGCCACACCCTTGCCGACCAGGCGCTTGATGTAGGACTCCGGGTCGGCGATCTGCATGCCGGTGGTCAGCAGCAGCTCCCCGCCCTCCAGGTACGGGGTCGGGTCGACCAGTTCACTGACGTGCACCCAGCGCAGCGGGACGTTCAGTGGAGCCTCGTTGAGCGCCCGCAGACCCAGCTGCGGCAGGGCCGCCACGGCGGCCAGAGTGGGCGGCATGGCAAAGAACTCCAAAACGTCTAGTTGCGAAGCCCAGATTGGCCACTTCGTACCATTCAGGGTATGCGCCGGGAGGCTTACGGTCAGACCATGAGTGAGCTGCCGCAGGAACGCCGGGTCGTCACCGAGATCCCAGGCCCCATTTCCCGTGAACTCCATGCCCGCCGTCTGGACGCCGTACCCCCGGGTGTCGGCAGTGTGCTGCCGGTCTACGTCACCGACGCGGGCGGTGGCGTGATCGTCGACGTGGACGGCAACTCGCTGATCGACTTCGGTTCCGGCATCGCCGTCACCAGTGTCGGCAACGCCAACCCGAAGGTCGCCGAGGCCGTCGCCGAGCAGGCCGCGCGGTTCACGCACACCTGTTTCATGGTCGCGCCGTACGAGTCGTACGTCAGCGTCTGCGAGGCCCTCAACCGGCTCACCCCCGGCGACCACGAGAAGCGCTCGATCCTGGTCAACAGCGGCGCGGAGGCGGTCGAGAACGCCGTCAAGATCGCGCGGTACGTCACCGGGCGCGACGCGATCGTGGCGTTCGACCACGGGTACCACGGCCGGACTCTGCTGACGATGACGCTGACGGCCAAGAACATGCCGTACAAGCACGGGTTCGGGCCGTACGCCCCGGAGGTCTACCGGATGCCGATGGCCTACCCGTTCCGCTGGCCGTCGGGCCCGGAGAACTGCGGGCCCGAGGCCGCCGCGCAGGCGATCGACCAGATCAGCAAGCAGATCGGCGCCACCAACGTGGCCGCCGTGGTGATCGAGCCGATCCTCGGCGAGGGCGGCTTCATCGAGCCCGCCCCCGGCTTCCTGCCCGCCATCGCCGAGTTCTGCAAGGCCAACGGCATCCTGTTCATCGCCGACGAGGTGCAGACCGGCTTCGCCCGTACTGGCGACCTGTTCGCCTGCGAGCACGAGGGCATCGTGCCCGACCTGGTCACCACCGCCAAGGGCATCGCCGGCGGGCTCCCGCTGGCGGGGGTGACCGGCCGTGCCGAGATCATGGACAAGGTGCACCCGGGCGGCCTCGGCGGCACCTTCGGCGGCAACCCGCTGTCCTGCGCCGCGGCGCTGGCCGCCATCGACGTCATCGAGTCCGAGAAGCTCACCGAGCGGGCCCGGTGGATCGGCGAGACCATGCTGCCGCGCCTGGGTGCCCTCGCCGCCCGCGACCCGAGGGTGGGCGACGTCCGCGGCCGTGGCGCGATGATCGCGATCGAGCTGGTCAAGGAGGACGGGATCACCCCGAACCCCGAGCTGACCGCCGAGATCGCCGGGCGCTGCCACGCCAACGGCCTGCTCGTGCTGACTGCCGGGACGTACGGGAACGTGCTGCGCTTCCTGCCGCCACTGGTCATCCCCGAGCACCTCCTCCTCGAGGGCCTCGACATCCTGGACGAGGCCTTCGCCGGCTAAGTGCCCGGGCCGCGTGGCCGTGTTCATGGCCGCGCGAGCGGAGCGAGCGCCATAAGCAGAGCCTTGACTACGGGCGGTAAGCGGTGTAGCAAGCGGTTCATGATGAACCGCCCCACAGACGGACCATTCGCTCCGGTGACCGAAGAGGTGACCGCGTTCGACCTCCCGGTCACCGGGCGAATCCCTGCCGAGCTGTGCGGCCGGTATCTGCGCAACGGGCCCAATCCGCTCGGGATCGACGATCCGTCGGCGTCACACCTGTTCCTGGGCGAGGGCATGCTGCACGGGGTACGGCTGCGGGACGGGAAGGCCGAGTGGTATCGCAACCGGTGGGTCCGCTCGCGGAAGGTCGCCGCGCACCTGGGCGAGGAGTGGCGGCCGGGCCCGGTCTTCCAGAAGCTGGACTGGGCGCCGAACACGCATGTCATCAGCCATGCGGGCCGTACGCTGGCACTGATCGAGGCGGGACCCCGGCCGTACGAGCTGAGCTATGAGCTCGACACGCTCGGGCCCTACGACTTCGACGGCGGGCTGCCCGGCGGCTACACCGCGCACACCAAGCGCGACCCGCGCACCGGCGAGCTGCACGCCATCGCGTACTTCTTCGGCTGGCAGTACGTGCAGTACATCGTCGCCGACGCCAGGGGCGCGATCACCAGGACGGTGAACATCCGGGTCAGCGACGGGCCGATGGTGCACGACTTCGCGCTGACCCAGCGGTACGTGGTCGTCTACGACCTGCCGATCACGTTCGACCTGGACCTCGCACTCGGCGGCGCACTGCTCCCGTACGCCTGGAACGAGGCACATCCGGCCCGGATCGGGCTGCTCCCCCGCGACGGGGAGGACGTGCAGTGGTTCACCATCGACCCCTGCTTCGTGTTCCACACGCTCAACGCCTTCGACGACGGCGAGAAGGTCGTGGTGGACCTCGTCAAGTTCCCGAAGATGCTGCAGAACGGCCTCCTGGAGGACAACCCGCCACCTGTCCTCGACCGGTGGACGATCGATCCGGTGGCGGGCCGGGTGACCCAGCGGACGCTGGACGACCGCCCGCAGGAGTTCCCCCGGGTGGACGAGCGGCGGGTGTCCCTGCCGCACCGGTACGGCTACACGGTGTCGGGTGAGGCCCTGCTCGACGGCAAGGTGGGCGAGGCCATGCTGAAGCACGACTACCTCCGGGGCGGCACCGAGATCCGGCCGCTCGGCCGGGGCTCCTACGTCGGCGAGGCCGTCTTCGCCCCCTCCGCGCCGGATTCCGCCGAGGACGAGGGCCATGTCATGGCGCTGATGTACGACGCCGCCAGAGGCGCCACGGATCTGCTGATCCTGGCCGCCCAGGACTTCACCGGCAAACCGGTTGCGACGGTACATCTCCCGGTCCGGGTACCACTCGGCTTCCATGGCAGCTGGCTCCCGGATCCGGCATGATCTCCTATCACATCATGATCACGTGATCTGTTCTTGATCATCAATACGGGACTGTTTTTACACGTGCTTGCATTCCGGGTCACCCGGAACTCACCTTTGGGCGCCTATAAAGGAAGTCCGTGATGTCGGCTCCGCCGCGAGAGGAGGAGCAAATGAGCCGTACGGACGAGTTGACGTTCGATCCCAGCGCACTGAGCGCCGCGCAGCAGAAGGGCGACTCGTGTGTCGCCTGCCACAAGAAGTGGCCTCGCCCGCGCGTGCGTGTCGGCTGCCTGCCGGGCGGCTCAGGGGTGTTCGCGTGCGCCGATTGCGCACCCGCCCTATCCGGGCCTCTGGTGCCGGAGCACATCACGGCCGTGATGGTGCCGGAGGGCGCCAGCCGGTAGGGGGGATGAAGAGGTGGGAGCCCCGGCCGAGGGGGGTCGCCGGGGCTCCCGTTTTCCGGTCCCGCCCGCCCGGGGGGCGGTCGGACGAGCCCGGAGAGGGGGGAAAGGTCAGCTCACCGCTCCGTTCCAGGCGCGGGTCCAGTCGGCGTAGTCGGTGCAGTCGCGGCGCCCGCCACCGCAGTCACGGTCCGGGGTGTGCGCGAACATGACCTTGTCGATGTAGGTCCGGTCGTCCACGTGATACGCCGCACAGAAGTCCACCTTCAGCAAGTCCCTTGCACACGCAGCCGGATTGGCCGGGGCCACCCCGTTCCACTCTGCCACCTGCTGTTGGACGTCCTGGGAGCTCATGTAGTTCACCCACTGGTACATGCAGGATGGATGCGGCGCGTGGGCGCCGATCATCCAGGAGTCGACCCACCCGGTGACGCCCTCCTTGGGGGTCACCCCGGTGACCGGGCGCCCGGCCCGCTTGAGAACGTCCACGTGGTACGGCCAGACCTGGCCGAGCACCGAGGCCCCCGAGGCGAACGCGTTGACCACGTCGGCCGAGCGCGACCAGTAGGACTTCACCGAGTGATGCTGGGCCTTCAGCAGCGCCGCGGCCGCGTCCAGTTGCTTGAGGGTCAACTCGAACGGGTCGGTGATCTTCAGCTTGGCGTTCGCGGCCTTGAGGTAGAGGGCCGCATCGCCGATCGTCAGCGGGGTGTCGCGCATGATGACCCGGCCGGCGTACTTGCGCACCTGCGCGGGGTCGAACAGCGCCGACCAGCTGTCGGGACCCGGCTGGACGACCTGCGAGTCGTACATCAGCAGGTTCGTGCCCCACATGAACGGAACCCCGTAGAGCGTCCCGTTCTTCTTGAGCAGTCCGCGCAACCTCGGCTGCAGGTCCTTGTAGCCGTCGATCAGGTTGGGGTTGACCGGGGCCACCTGGCCGGCCGCGATCAGGCGCCCGGACACCTCGGGCGGCGCGGCCACCCCGTCGAAGCCCTGCGAGGGGTCCGACATCGCGTCCACAGCGGCCTGGGCGGACGCCACGACCTTGACCTTGATCTCGCAACCGGTCTGCTTCTCGAACGGGGCCACCCAGTTCACCCGGGGATCACTGCCGCCGGCCTCGATGTAGCCGGGCCAGGAGATCAGGTTGAGTGCCCCCTCGCCCTGGCCGATGGTGTGCACGGCCTGGACGGCGGCCGCCTTCTTGCCACTGCTCCCACCACACCCGGCCAGGGCCAGCACGACGGCCCCAGAGACCGCCATGACGGCCCTGATGCGCCGGCCCCCGTGAGGCCAGGTAGATATCATCCCGCTCCCCCGTGCATCCGGAATACTCCGGCGCAGCGTACTGGGCTTGCCGGGCGCATCCGACGGCGGCCCGTGCACAAGCCACCGAGCTTAGCCCCGCGACCCCGGGGGAGCAGCGCTGTTCACGGAGGATGCCGGAGGGGGAACGGTCCGTGGTCTGCTCGGCCCGGGGCCGCGAGGACGCCGATGGGCGTGGCCGGGTTGGGGAACAGCGGGTCACCTTGCAGTGCTGCCCGGCCACGCGACCATCGGCACCCGGCGGGACTGCGGTTGGGCGGCCCCTGGTGACCGGAGGAGATCAGAGGGGCGACGCATGTCCCGCCGGGGGTCGTCGCTCAGGAGTGGAGCATGCTGTATCACCTCGATGACGGCGATGAGCTTCTCAATGGTGACGGCCTCTACGAAGTCGCCGACGTCCCGGTCACGAGGGGGCAACGCGAACCAATGACGTGTCGCCGGACCCCACCAGATGGTCCACCGTGGATAACGACGCCGAAGGGCAATCGACTCGGCGGCGTGGTCGTCAGGCATAACGTGACTCCGTCGACCAGGACTGACCAATACTTCCCGCATCTCGCAAATTCGAGACTTTCAATATTGTGTCGCTCGACACAGAAAAGGTCAAGAGGTGTGGCCATCATTTATGTAGGTCGTCAGGTAGGAAACTAACGGCGATTACCGGCGGATAGCAATTAATGGCGGAGTGGATGTGCAGCGAAAACCACTCGCCGTCATTCATGGTTCACCCGGCTGTCACTGCCGGGTCACCCCACCCCCCTAGCGTGACCTGCCGACATGGTGACAATCGACCGACTCAACACAGCCGTCCGTGACCTGGCCTCCGGGCCGCTGCGCCGCCACGGGCTCTTCATCTCGGCGCTGGCGGGTGGCGCCGTTCTGCGCCTGCTGGCGCTCTTCGGCTTTCCCGGGGTGCTCTGGTTCACCGGCGATTCCTACTTCTATCTCGAATATGCACGGCACCTACGGCCGTCCCCCAGCAAGACCCTGGGCTATTCGTTCGTGCTGAGGCTGCTTGAACCACTGCACAGCTTCGTCGTGGTGGCCGTGCTCCAGCATCTGATGGGGCTCACCGTCACGGTGCTCATCTATGTCCTGCTCCGCCGTGCCGGGCTGCCCGCCTGGGCCGGCACGCTGCTGACCCTGCCGTTGCTCTACGACGCGTACCAGATCGAGCTCGAGCATCTGCTGATGTCGGAGTCACTGTTCACGCTGCTGATCACGGTGGCGGTGGCGATGTTGCTCTGGCGGCCTCGGCCCAGCTGGCAGGTGGCGGCCGGGGCGGGCCTGCTGCTCGGCTACGCCGTCGTGGTCCGCAGCGCGGGCGCCGGCGTGGTGCCGGTGCTCCTCGGCTGCCTGATCGTCCGCCGGGCGGGCTGGAAGGCCTGCACCGCGATCGCCGCGGCCTCCGCGCTGCCGCTGGCCGGGTACGCGATGTGGTTCCACGCGGCGCGCGGGACCTACTCCCTCACCACCAGCGAGGGCCTGTTCCTGTGGGGGCGTACGGCCTCCTTCGCGAACTGCGCGAAGATGAAGCCGCC
>JAOPYM010000398.1 GCA_025964615.1 Actinomycetes bacterium | reverse complement strand
ACCCGCAGCTCGAGCAGGCCACATTCGACATGGTGGTGGCCGGCCGGATGCTGCCTGCCACCGACGAGCTGCCCGACGGCGACGTCGCGATCATGATGGTCGAGGCGGAGTCCACCCCGCAGACGCTGAGGCTGCTGGCCGACGCGGAGGCCACCGGCGCGGTCGCGCCGGACGAGGAGACCGTGGCCGAGGGCCTCGAGGCGGCCAAGCCGTTCATCGCGGCGCTCTGCCAGGCGCAGACGATCCTGGCCGCCGCCGCGGTGGAGGCCGGGCTGGCCCCGGCCACCACGTCGGAGTTCCCGATCTTCGCCGACTACGGCGACGATGTCTTCGAGGCGGTTTCCGGCGCGGTCACCGACGAGCTCGCCAAGGCGCTCACGATCGCACCCAAGCAGGAGCGGGCGGCCGAGGAGGACCGGGTCAAGGCGCTCGCACAGGAGCGGCTTGCGGAGAAGTTCGAGGGTCGCGAGAAGGAGATCAGCGCCGCCATCCGGTCGCTGACCAAGAAGCGGGTCCGCCAGCGGGTCGTCAACGACGGCCTCCGCATCGACGGGCGCGGCCTCACCGACATCCGGCCGCTCTCGTCCGAGGTGGGCGTGCTGCCCCGGGTGCACGGCTCGGCCCTGTTCGAACGCGGTGAGACCCAGATCCTGGGTGTGACCACGCTGAACATGCTCCGCATGGAGCAGATGGTCGACACGCTCAACCCGGAGCGCACCAAGCGCTACATGCACAACTACAATATGCCGCCGTACTCGACCGGTGAGACCGGCCGGGTGGGCTCGCCCAAGCGCCGCGAAATCGGCCACGGCGCGCTCGCCGAGCGGGCGATCGTCCCGGTGCTGCCGACGCGCGAGGAGTTCCCCTACGCGATCCGCCAGGTCTCCGAGGCGCTCGGCTCCAACGGCTCGACCTCCATGGGCTCGGTCTGCGCCTCGACGATGGCGCTGCTCAACGCCGGGGTGCCGCTCAAGGGCATGGTCTCCGGCATCGCGATGGGCCTGATCTACGAGGGCGGCAGCTACGTCACGCTGACCGACATCCTGGGTGCCGAGGACGCGTTCGGCGACATGGACTTCAAGGTGGCGGGCACCGAGCAGGTCATCACCGCCCTGCAGCTCGACACCAAGCTCGACGGCATCCCCGCCTCGGTCCTCGGCGCCGCGCTCAAGCAGGCCCGCGGCGCCCGGATGACCATCCTCGGCGTCATGCGGGACGCGGTCTCGGCGCCGGGCGAGATGTCGCCGTTCGCACCCCGGATCATCACCATCAAGGTCCCGGTGGACAAGATCGGGGAGGTCATCGGCCCGAAGGGCAAGATGATCAACTCGATCCAGGACGACACCGGCGCCGAGATCACCATCGAGGACGACGGCACGATCTACATCGGCGCGACCGACGGCCCGTCCGCCGACGCGGCGCGTGACGTGATCAACGCGATCGCCAACCCGCACATGCCCGAGGTGGGCGAGCGGTTCCTCGGCACGGTGGTGAAGACGACCACGTTCGGCGCGTTCGTCTCGCTGCTGCCCGGCAAGGACGGCCTGCTGCACGTCACGCAGATCCGCAAGCTGCATGGCGGCCGCCGGATCGAGAACGTCGACGAGGTCATCCACATCGGCGACAAGATCCAGGTCGAGATCCGCGAGATCGACGACCGCGGCAAGCTGTCGCTGGTCCCGGTCGAGGTGATCGAGCGGGAGGCCGCGGGCGAGGACCTCGGTGGCGGCGAGTCGAACGACGACCGTCCGGGCATCCGCAGCGAGCGCAGTGAGCGCGACCGGCCGCATCGTGAGCGCAGTGGTGGCGAGGGTGGCGGCGACCGTCGCCCCCGGCAGCGCTCTCGTGGCGGGCAGCGCGACTAAATGAGTGAGGAACGTACCGTTGGTTCCCCCATGACCGCAGCGGATTCCACCGTGCGCAGGACCGTCCTCCCGGGCGGCCTGCGCGTGGTCACCGAGTTCCTACCGGCCGTCCGGTCGGTGGCGCTCGGCATCTGGGTCGGGGTCGGTTCCAGGGACGAGGATGAGACGCACGCTGGCGCGACCCACTACCTTGAGCACCTGCTGTTCAAGGGGACGCGCAAGCGCACCGCGCTCGACATCTCAGCGACGATGGACGCGGTCGGCGGTGAGCTGAACGCGTTCACCGCCAAGGAGTACACCTGCTACTACGCGCGGGTACTCGACGCGGACCTGCCGCTGGCGATCGACGTGCTCTCGGACATGGTCACCGACTCGCTGATCGAGCCGAAGGACGTGGACGCCGAGCGGAACGTGGTGCTCGAAGAGATCGCGATGAACGAGGACGACCCCGGGGACACGGTCCACGAGGCGTTCACCACGCGGCTTTTCGGCGACACGCCGCTCGGTCGGCCGATCCTCGGCACGGTCGGCTCGATCAACGCGATCACCAGGGATCAGATCTTCGAGCACTACCAGGCCAGGTACACGCCGCCGCACATCGTCGTGGCGGCGGCGGGCAACCTGGACCACGACATGGTGGTCGAGGGTATCCGGGCAGCGTTCGCTGGTGCGACTGAGGACCATCTCCTGGCGTATGGCGACACGCCTCCGGCGCCGCCGCGACTGCGTAGCGGAGCTGGCTCTCTCTGGGACGGATACGGCCCGGCGGCCGGGTCCGGGGTGAACCTGATCTCCCGGCCGATTGAGCAGGCCAACCTGGTACTCGGCTGCGAAGGGCTGTCGCGTACCGACGACCGCCGGTTCGCGCTTGGCGTGCTGAACGCGGCGCTCGGCGGCGGCATGTCGTCGCGGCTGTTCCAGGAGGTCCGGGAGAAGCGCGGGCTGGCCTACTCGGTCTACAGCTTCGCCTCCCAGCACGCCGACACCGGTCTGTGGGGCGTCTACGTCGGCTGCCTGCCGTCGAAGGCGGACGAGGTGCTGAAGATCGCCTCGGCCGAGGTGGCGAAGGTGGTTGAGTCCGGGCTCACCGACGCCGAGCTGGACCGGGGCAAGGGCCAGGTCCGAGGCGGCATCGTGCTCAGCCTCGAGGACCCGTCCTCGCGGATGACGCGCCTGGGCAAGTCGGAGCTCGTCTACCCCGGCCTTGAGCCGGTTGACGAGGTCCTGGCGGCGATTGACGCGGTGACCCACGAGGACATCAACGCGATCGCCGCCGAGGTTCTCACCCGTCCGAAGGTCCTGGCGGTCGTGGGGCCGTACGACGACGCGGACGCCTTCGGATCTGTCCTTTCTTAGGTCGGACAACCCGCACCGGGGAGCTCGATGATCAAGGTTGGGGTGCTCGGGGCCCGCGGACGGATGGGTCGCACGGTGTGCGAGACCATCGAGGACGCGGCCGATACCGAGCTTGCTGCGCAGGTCGACGCGGGTGACTCACTTGAGGCGCTGGCCGGCTGCGATGTTGTGGTCGACTTCACCCACGTCGGCGCCGTGATGGAGAACCTGCGCTGGTGTGTCGAGCACGGGGTCAACGTCGTGGTCGGCACCTCCGGTTTCGGGGATGAGCGGCTCGCCGAGGTGCGGGCGTGGCTGGAGGCGGCCCCGTCCGTACGGGTGCTGATCGTGCCCAACTTCTCGGTGGGCGCGGTGCTCATGATGGCGTTCGCCGCGCAGGCGGCGCGCTTCTTCGACTCCGCCGAGGTCATCGAGCTGCATCACGCGAACAAGATGGACGCCCCGTCGGGAACGGCCCTGCGCACCGCGGCCATGATCGGCGAGGCCAGGGCCAAGGCTGGGCTTGGCGCTCCTCCGGACGCCACCAAGCAGGAGCTGCCGGGAGCGCGGGGCGCGAGCGTGGACGATGTGCGCGTGCACTCCGTCCGGCTGGCCGGCTTGGTGGCGCACCAGGAGGTGCTGTTCGGCGGCCACGGCGAGACGCTGAC
>JAOPYM010000231.1 GCA_025964615.1 Actinomycetes bacterium | reverse complement strand
GGCTGGTGCAGTGCCCTCGTCGACCGCTTGCGGTCCTCTGCGTCGTCGTTGGGTCGGCCTGCGCGCACCGGCGCCCGGAGCACCCCGGGCGCCGGCGCGGTGTCTCAACTGGGGAGGTTCCACTTCTGGTTGGCGCCGCCGGTGCAGTCCCAGATCTGCAGCCGGGTGCCGTTGGCCGAGCTGGGGCCGGTGGCGTCCAGGCACCGGCCGGACTGCGGATTGATCAGCGAGCCGCCACTCGCCTGCCACTTCTGCGCCCCTGTGCCGTTGCAGTCATACAGCTGCACCTGGGTGCCGTTGGCGGTACCGGCGGCGGTGAGGTCCATGCACTTGCCCAGGGCCCGGATGGTGCCGTCGGCCCCCACCGTCCACTGCTGGGCGGCGGTGCCGTTGCAGTCATACAGCTGTACCGCCGTGCCGTTCGCCGAATTGGCTCCGGCCACGTCCACGCACTTCCCGCCATACCCGGTGATCTGGCCGGTACTGGAGCCCGTGCCGCCGGTAGTGACGTGCACGTAGTCGATGACGAGATTCTGCGGGAAGACCGTGCTGGCGTTGGGATCGCCGGGCCAGTACCCGCCGACGGCGAGGTTCATAATCAGGTAGAAGGGATGGTCGAACACCCAGGGGTTGCCGTTGGTGTCTGCCGGGGTTCGCGTCTCGTAGACATTCCCGTCGACGGAGAATTTCACCGAGTTGGGCGCCCAATCCACCGCGAAGATGTGGAAGCCGTCGTAGAAGTTCTGCCCGCCCGGCAGGGTGTAGGCGGCACCGAGGCCGTTGGAGCCGGAGTAGCCGGGGCCGTGCAGGGTGCCGTGCACCGTGCCCGGTTCGTAGCCGACGTTCTCCATGGTGTCGATCTCGCCGCTGTTCGGCCAGCCGACGGTGCCGATGTTATCGCCGAGCATCCAGAAGGCGGGCCACATCCCCTGCCCCTTCGGCAGCTGCATCCGGGACTCGAAGTGGCCGTAGGCCTGAGTGAACATGCCCGCAGTGGAGAACCGGGCGGAGGTGTACTGACAGGTCCCGTACCAGCACTGGTAGTTACTCGGGTTGTCACGGCGTGCGGTGATCACCAGGTGTCCCTGGCCGTCCAGAGCGGCGTTGTGGGTGCCGCTGGTGTAGTACTCGCGTTCGTGGTTGTTGACGTTGTCGCCGGTCTCCACGCGCCACTTGCTCAGGTCGATGCTACTGCCCGCGGGGCCGTTGAAATCGTCGGTGAAGGTGGCGGTGGTGGCGGCCGCCGCCGGGGCGGCTGCGTGGACGGTGACCGCGGCGGCGACGCCGCTCAGGCCGGTGAGCAGCAGGGAGGCCAGGATCAGCCGTACGCCGCGTCGTGGTCGGCGTGGTCTGGGCATGGTTTCACCTTTCACAAAGGATTCGTACTAGCTGGGGAGGTTCCTACCTGGCGGCCGGCCGTCGTACGGACCGGGTCGGGGGGCAGCGGGGAGTCACGACGGCAGGGTCCACTGCTGGTTGGTGCCTCCCGAGCAGTCCCAGATCTGCAACCGGGTACCGTTGGCCGAGCTGACCCCGGTGGCGTCCAGACATCGGCCCGAGGCGGGGTTGACGACGGATTGGGTGGCGCCCCTCACCCACTGCTGGGCGCCCGTGCCGTTGCAGTCGTAGATCTGCACCTGGGTGCCGTTGGCGGTACCGCCGGAGGTGAGGTCCATGCACTTGCCCAGGGCCCGGATGGTGCCGTCGGTCCCCACCGTCCACTGCTGGGCGACGGTGCCGTTGCAGTCATACAGCTGTACCGCCGTGCCGTTCGCCGAATTGGCTCCGGCCACGTCCACGCACTTCCCTCCGATGCCGGTGATCTGGCCGGTCGGGGTGCTGCTCGGGGTGCCGCTCCAGGTGAAGGTGGCGCTCGTCTGGGCCGGAAGGGTGTAGACGAATGACTGGGCACCCCAGTTGACCTTGATGGACTGCGTGCTGCCACTGTCGTTGTAGGCGATCAGCGCCTTCGAGCCGTCCGGGTTGAGCCAGGCCACGTTCGGCACCGCGGTGTTGGCGGTCGAGTCGATCCGGTAGGCGCCGGGCCTGACGAACTTGGTGAGATGGCCCATGTCGTAGTACTCGATGTTGTAATCGACGAGGCCGCTGAGGCTATCGCCGTTGTGCACGGTGATCAGCCCGGTGCAGGTGGGGCAGCCGCCGTTGTGCGGTCCCATGTTCTGGTCGACGGCCAGGGACCATTTGACGACACTCTTACCCCAGTTGCGGGTGTAGTCGACGATGTTGTGCATGTCCTCCTGCTGCTGGTTACTGACCCAGGTGCCGCCGGAGTGCTCGGTGTCGTAGGCGTCGGTGGAGGGGTACTGGTTGTGCACCGTCGTCTGCTGGCTCACGTTGCCGCCGTAGCCGTGCCAGGCGACGCCACCGAACAGCGAATCGCTCCGTATGGCGGAGTCGTCGACGACGGGCGCGCCATAGTTGCTGTACGTGTCCCAGTTCCAGTCCAGGGCAAGGACCTTGGTGGACAGGCCGGCTGCGTGGAAGGCCGGTAGCAGGTTGTTCTTGGTGAAGTAGTCCAGCCCGGAGCCGTTCCAGCTCATCGACGGATAACCCGAGCAGCAGGTGGGCTCGTTCTGCGCGGAGACGTAGTCGATGGGGACGCCCTGAGCCTGGTACGCCTGGACGAACTTGGTGAAGTACTGTGCGTAGGCCGGGTAGTACTGGGACTGCAGCCAGCCGGGGTTGTTGAAGTCGCCGTTGTCCTTCATCCAGGCCGGGGCGCTCCATGGCGTGCCCATCACCTTGAGAGCCGGGTTGAGCTGCCGCGCCTGCTTGGTCAGCGGCAGGATGTCGGCGAGGTCGTGGGAGATGGAGAAGTGGCTGAGGCTCGGGTCGGTCTGCCCGGCGGGCATGTCGTCGTAGGAGTAGCTGTAGCGAGCCAAATCTGAGGCGCCCATCGGATTGCGCAGAAAGCCCAGGCCGATGCCGTTGACGGGGTCGAACAGCTTCTGCATCACCTGAGTACGGGTGGTCGAGGTAAGGGCTCCGCTGCTTTGCATCAGCCAGGCGGCGGTGTCGGTGAACGATGCACCACCGCCGGTGAACTGCTGGTACCTGGTGTTCTCGTCGACGCTGATCGTCTGGTTCGCGCTGCCGCCGGTGCCGAAGTAGATCGGAGTCTGCTGCTGGAGGCCGCGGGTGACACTGCGGCCGCCGGAGTCATTGGTGCTCGTCAGCCAGATGTTGACGGTCTCTCCCGCGGCATGCGCCGTCGGCGTGCCGGTGGTGAGGACTGTGGCGATCATGAGGAGTGCTGAGGTGGACGCGGCAAGGAGCGTACGCCGCCGCAGGCGTCTGTGGCTGTGGCCTGGGGGTTCGGCGATCATAGCCATGGGCTCTGGCCTTCCAGGGGGAGAGACATACGCAGGTCAAGGAAGCAGAGGTGTGTTCTCGGTGATGGTCACCTCCTTGGTCGGATCGACGGTGGCCACAGACGGTTGATCGGGCGTGGGGTCGCGTGCGGCCGTCTGGCGAAGCAGGACGGCCCGAGCGTCACGAGACCGGCCGTCGAACGGCGGCGTTCACACGTCGTTTGGAGGAGGAGGAAGCGGTGCGGCACGGGCACTTCCCTTCGGCGGGACCAGGTCGGGCCAGCGTCCCCCCGAGGACGTAACTAATAGGAAACCTTCCTATTAGTTACGTCGACGTTAGCCTTGGCGGCAGGTCCTGTCAATACCCCCGGTTCGCCAGCCCGTCAGCGCGAGGACACGCTGATAGGCCTTGACGAAGAATTGGCGAGGCCAGTTGTGCCTGCTGCATTATGTGGAAGATTTATGTGTACCTTAAGAAGCGCATAAGTAATATTTATACGTATTCATAGCCCATTGGCCGGTGAGGCCGATCCGCTCGTGCAGGGTGCTTTCCGACAGCCGCCGGGCGGTGGTGGTGACCTTGTGCAGCGGCCGCAGCGTACGCTCGGCGACGAGGTAGCCGAGTACCGTTCACCGAGGTATCAATGAATCTCAGTGAGTCGCCCTTTTCGGGGCAGACGGTCCGTAAGGCCGGGGTGTTGGCGGCGGGTCTTATGGTCGGCTCCACTGGCGTTCGACGCTTTCGCGTCCAGGTCTCCGGCCACTCCGATACCTGTGATGCCGGCATGGCGGAGGTGCATCGCGGTCGAGTGGCGCAGCGTATGGGGCGTGAGGTTCTTGTCGTTTAACCTGCCCGGCTGCCGAGGTTGGATCAGCCTTTCGGCTTCACACGGGCTACCGCGCCGTATAGGGCGGCTTCGGCGGGTGCTGGGCGGGGGTGCGGTTCGGCGTCAGCGCGCCATTGGGAGATGGGTGCCAGCCCGGGGTCGATGAGGTCGCGACCGTCGAAGAACCGGGCGATCTCGGTATGGGTGCGGAGCTGCAGCGGGATGCCGGCCGTGACATAGATCCGTTCCCCGGCGAGCCCGGTTTTCGCGGTCAGGAAGTCGGCGGTGGCGTGCGAGATGACCAGGTGGCTGCCCGGTGGGAGGGCCGACAGCAGGCGGGTCACGACGTCGTACGGCTGGTCGTCGTCGGTCAGGAACTGCAGTACCGAGACCAGCAGCAGCGCCACCGG
>JAOPYM010000188.1 GCA_025964615.1 Actinomycetes bacterium | reverse complement strand
TCATCGCCCAGGCCCACCGCCTCGGCCTGAAGGTGCACGTCTACACCGTCAACAAGCCCGCCGAGATGAACCGGCTCCTCGACCTCGGCGTCGACGGCATCTTCACCGACGACCTCGTCGCCCTCCGGCACGTCCTTGCGGTCAGAGGGCTCTGGGCCCCTGGCTTTACACAGTAAGTTTCGATCTTGAGGTCAGCCCAGGATCGCCACTCCGGATCCCACGATGACGAATTAACTACGATCATGCAATTCGGTAGACCCTTTCGCTTGCCATATGCACAGACATCCGGTCAAATGTCCGTACCCGCCACACTTACGGCGCGCTTTCGATCTCCTAGCCTGCGAGAGGAACCATCATGCCCGACTCCGCGAACCGAACCGACCGGATGACCGTGGTTCCGTACCAGACGCCTGGGGGTATGCGGCCCTTCGATCCAAACTCACGACGGAGCGAACTCGCACTTCCTGTCGAGATCGCGAAGTACGGATTCGACGTGTACCACATCCTGTACCGCTTCTACGACTCCGAACGGCGCCTGCTCTATGTCGGGATCACAACCTGGGATCCTCGTGCCAGGTGGGGCGGTCACCAGCGGTACTCGAGCTGGTGGCGATCTGCCGCGTTCCTATCAGTACGCCATCTGGCGACCAGGGACGCAGCCCGGGATGCGGAACTGGAGGCCATTCGGGTCGAGAACCCCATCTTCAACGTCGCTGACCGGAAGTCCATACCGCGCCCGGCTGACGAAACGTCTGCCGCAGGGACCAGTGCGGAGATGCCGGTGACCTGTGCACGATCGCTGCTGACCGAATTGGTCAACCGAGCCAACTACCGCGACGAGCGCATAGCCCTGACCCGCCGCGGGAGGGTGGTGGCAGCCATTGTCCCGGTCGCCGACCTTGAGTGGCTGGAAAACCTCGACGCTCAGCCGGACGAAGAGCATCGCTCATAATCCGAACGGACCGCTCTGCACACCGACGACCCCTGTCGAGGAGATCGAACGCGACTCCGACCGGGACCGCTGGTTCACCGCCGAGCAGGCCAGGGAGTACCGCTTCGTCGACCACGTCATCGACTCCATCGACAAGGTCGGATCGTGAACGGCCGCTACGTCCTGCCGTCCTTCGTCGAACGCACCAGCTACGGGGTCAAGGAGACCAACCCGTACAGCCGGCTCTTCGAGGACCGCATCATCTTCCTCGGCACCCGATCGACGACACCGCCGCCAACGACACCGCCGCCAACGACATCGTCGCCCAGCTGCTCGCCCTGGAGGCCATGGACCCCGACCGGGACATCAGCCTCTACATCAACTCCCCCGGCGGCTCCCTGAGCGCGATGACGGCCGTCTACGACACGATGTGCTACGTCAAGCCCGGCATCGAGACCACCTGCATCGGCCAGGCCGCCTCGGCCGCCGCCGTGCTACTGGCCGCCGGGACCCCCGGCAAGCGGGCCGCCCTGAGCAGCTCCCGGATGATCATCCACCAGCCGTCCACCGAGGGCATGTCCGGGGTCTCGGCCGACCTGGAGATCCAGGCACGCGAGATCCTGTGGGTCCGGGCGCAGCTGGAGGAGATCCTCGCCCGGCACACCGGCCGCAGCCCGCAGCAGGTGGAGATCGACATCGAACGGGACCTGTTCCTCACCGCCGAGCAGGCCAGGGAGTACGGCCTGATCGACGAGATCCTGACCACCCGCAAGCCCCCCGGAACCTGACCGCCGCGAAGATCAACGCGGAAGAGGGCGTCCGGAACGGAAAGGCAGGGTTGGATCGGTGCCCGGGCGGGAATCTTGTGACGGTATCGAGCGTTGACCAGAATGAGACCGAAAGCCGTCTGGGGAGGCATCTGACGATGGCCGAGCGCGCACTTCGTGGTACCAGGCTCGGAGCGACCAGCTACGAGAACGATCGCAACACCGATCTGGCACCACGCCAGGAGATAGATTACACCTGCCCTCGCAGCCACCGATTCACCGTCACACTGGCCGCCGAAGCCGAAGTGCCGATGACCTGGGAATGCCGCAACTGTGGCGTCACGGCGCTGCGGACCGACGGGGAAATGCCACAGACCAAGAAGGGTAAGCCGGCGCGTACCCACTGGGACATGCTGATGGAACGCCGTACGGTCGAAGACCTCGAGGAGGTCCTGGCCGAGCGGCTGGAGATCCTCCGTGCCGGACGCAGGAAGACGGCGTAGGGCTCCACCGGGCAGACGATACGGGCCGTACCCCCCCGCCGAGGGGGGTACGGCCCGTATCGCGCTCTCACGTCTCGGGGCCGTCCTCCCGGACGATCTCACCGCGGATCACCTCGTGCCGCGCCTGGTCTTCCACTTCCACGGGGAAGACCAGGCCCTGGTCGGCCAGCCGCTCCTGGCCGATCCGGATCCGGCGCGACACGTACCCGGCCAGAGCCCGGCGGACCAGCGGCCGGGTCAGCGGCAGCACGAACACCAGGCCCAGGACGTCGGTGATGAACCCGGGGATCAGCAGCAGCAGCCCGCCCGCCATCACCAGGGCGGAGTCGGCGGGCTGACGGTCGGGCAGCTCGCCTGTCAGGGCGCCCTGCAGGGCACGCCACGCGCGGCGGCCCTCCCGTTTGATGATCCAGCCGCCGAGCATGCTTCCGGCGAGCAGCGCCAGAACCGTCCAGCCGGCGCCGAAGACCGCGCCGGCCTGGATGATGACGTAGATCTCCAGGATCGGTACGGCCAGGAAAGCGATGAGCAACGCGAGCGCGAGCATGACCCCATCATCGGGTAGGAGCGGATCCTTACTCCTTGGTCAACGCCGAGGCCCCCGGATTCGTTTCCCCGGCGGGCTCAGCGACCGCGGCCCAGGCGGCCCTGGACGCCCCACACGGTGACCCGCCACATCGCCTCGGCGACGATGTTCTGGCTCATCTTGCTGGTGCCGTGCACCCGCTCCACGAACGTGATCGGGACCTCGACGACCCGCAGGCCCTGCCGCAGCGCCCGCAGCGCCAGGTCCACCTGGAAGCAGTAGCCACGCGAGTCGACCGCGTCAAGCCCGATCTTCTCCAGGGTCGTGGCGCGGAACGCCCGGTAGCCGCCGGTGGCGTCATGCAGCGGGATGCCGAGCATCAGCCGGGCGTAGGTGTTGCCGCCACGTGAGAGGACCTCGCGGGACTTCGGCCAGTTCACGACCTTGCCGCCGGGTACCCAGCGGGCGCCGAGCACCAGGTCGGCGTCCTGCAGCGCGGTCAGCAGCAGCGGGAGCTCCTCGGGCTGGTGCGAGCCGTCGGCGTCCATCTCGACCATGACCTCATAGCCGTGCTCGGCGGCCCACCGGAACCCGGCGATGTAGGCGGCGCCGAGGCCCTCCTTGCCGCTGCGGTGCAGGACCTTGATCTGCTCGTCATCGGCGGCCATCTCGTCGGCGAGGGAACCGGTCCCGTCGGGACTGTTGTCATCGACGACCAGCACGTCCGCGGCGGGGACCGCGGCGCGGACCCGGCCGGCGATGCTCTCGATGTTCTCCCGCTCGTTGTAGGTCGGGATGATGACCAGGACCCGTCCGATGTCCCCTTGAATCTCCACCGGTCAGGCCCTCTCTGTATCTGTCGGTTCATGTCTGCGCCGGGCTCGTCCGGCCGCCGCCACAGAACCGACCCCGACGAGCGCGAGCGCCCACTCGGCGGCCGGTCCCAGCTGATCAGCAAGGGTACGCGATGTGCGCACCGGTACGCGGGCGACCTGGATATCCGGTCTGAACTCGGCCGACTGCCGCACAACCCGCCCATCGGGGGCGATGATCGCCGAGATGCCGCTCGTGGCCGCCACCAGCACCGTCCTTCCGTGCTCGACGGCGCGCAGCCGCGACATCGCCAGCTGCTGCCAGATCTGCCTGGTGTGACCGTAGGTGGCGTTGTTGGTCTGTACGACCAGCAGCGGCGCCTTCGCGACGTCCCTGACGATCCCGTCGTAGGCGACCTCGAAGCAGATCACGTCGCCGATGCGAACCGGGCCCAGCTGCATGATGCCGGGCCAGGTGCCCGGCTGGAAGTCCTGCGGGATGCGCTCGAACCGGGTGATGATCTTCGTGAGCAGGCTGCGGAAGGGGATGTACTCACCGAAGGGCACCGGGTGGCGTTTGGTGTAGTAGGCGCCCATGCCCGTCGTGGGGTCCCAGACGATGCCGCGGTTCTGCACGTGCCGGCCGTCCGGCGCCTCGATGACGGCGCCGACGAGCACCGGTACCCCGATGGCTCTGACGGCGGCGTCGATCTTGGTGCGGGCGACGGGGTCGGCGTAGGGGTCGAGGTCGCTGGAGTTCTCCGGCCAGATGACGAGTTCGGGTTTGGGCACCTTGCCCTGGCGGACCTCGTCGGCCAGTTCCATGGTGGCCCTGATGTGGTTGTCGAGTACGGCCGCGCGCTGCCCGAGGAAGTCAAGGCCGGACCGCGGCACGTTCCCCTGGATCACCGCCACGGTCACCTGCCGCCCGTCCGTCGGCGTCGGGATCACCATTCCCGCCACCCCAAGCCCCAGCGCCCCCGCCACCGCGAGCCCCCCCACGACTCAACGACAGGCAGGCGAGGGCGAGGAGGGCGCCGATGAGGGCGGTGACGAAGGAGACGAGGGGGGCGCCGCCGAGCGAGGCGTAAGGGGTGAGGGGACTGGCGGTCTCGGCGAAGGCCAGGCGGCCCCACGGCAGGCCGCCGAACGGCCACCGGCTGCGGACGTACTCCTCGCCCACCCACAGGGCCGCGGTCCACAGCGGCCACCAGCGCAACCTCGCGACGACGGCGACCGCGGCGCCGAGGGGGGCGAGGTAGGCGGCCTCGAGAAGGCTCAGCCCGGCCCAGGCGTCGGGGCCGATGACCCGGGCCCAGTCAAGGAGCGCCAGGAAGAAGACGAGTCCGGTCAGCAGGCCCAGCCAGGCGGCGGTACGGGCACGCAGGCCGCGCATCGTGAGGGTGAACACGGCCACGGCGACCGGCACCAGCGGCCACAGCCCATTGTCGGAGGCGCCCAGCGGGTTCGGCGGGAAGGCCAGGAACATCAGCAGGCCGGCCGCCACCGCCCCGGCCACCCGGATCCAGCGGGCCGTCACCGGCGCGACCGGCCCGGGGACGGCGGTCTCGCCGGGCACGGCCATGGTCTCCTGCGCCACCGTTGCTCCTCACTCACAAACCCTGCCGAAACGGTATCGGTCCATGGTGAGTGCCTCGACCAGGGAAAGGGACGGAAGGGGCCCGGACATCGGTGGTGCCGGAGCCGTTCTCACAGGCGGTGAGAACGGACGCCGTTGTCTACTGGATGTCCGAGCCCTTCCCGGGTCCAACCCCCGCCCGAAGAGGGTGTGCCGCGCGGGCGCGCCTGGCGGTGGCGCGACGTCCGGTCGGCGACGTGAATCCCCTGTCATCAGGTCAGTCCGCGCTGGACTTCGAGCAAACCTACCGGCTTCCCGATCGTTGTCAACAGCCCGATATCCTGCGCCGATTCCCTGTTCGCCCAGGTCATGGCCTTGATCATAGAGGTTGACCAAAACGGCGGGATCACTGATGTCACATCGCCCCGGGCCTTTACTTTGTAGATCTCTTAGAGACCCAAATAAGCGCAGGTTCGCCGAGGATGAGGTACGCCGTGATCGAGTGGTCCGACGAAGAAGTGTTGGTACGGGACTGGAGAGCCAGCCGCTGCGCAAGATGGGCTGCCACTCCTCCCCCACCGGCGAGCTGTTCCTGTCCGACGTCAAGGCCGGCCCGGACCGGCTGCTGACCGGCGGCGGCACCGGCAAGGAGTCCGCCAAGGCCAACTTCGTCACCGAGCGGGCCGGCGTCGCGGCGATGGCGCTCGGTGTCATCGAGGAGTGCCTCAAGCTGTCGGTCGAGTACGCCAAGACCCGCGTCGCCTGGGGCAGGCCGATCGCCGACTATCAGCTCATCCAGCTCAAGCTGGCCAAGATGGATCAGCGTCCCGGCAGGATGACCGCCCGGCCCTTGATGCGCCCGTGGTGCAGCCGGTCGTAGACCGCCGGCGCGTCGGCGAGCCCGTACTCCTCGACATGGGCGCTGACCGCGCCCTGCCGGGCCAGCTCGATCAGCTCGATCAGCTCGGGACGGCTGCCCCAGTAGGGGGTCGACACCGAGCACTCGTACGGCAGGAGCCCGAAGCCGACTGAGAGCACCCCGCCCCCAATGCCCACGATCGTCAGGTCGCCGTCCATCGCGGCGCACTGCACGGCGAGGTCCACGGTGGGCTGCACGCCCGCGAAGTCCAGGACCAGCTGCGCGCCCAGGCCGTCGGTGGCCTCCCGGATGATACCGGCGGCCCGGTCGTCGGATCGGATCGCGAGATGGGCGCCGCAGTGGCGGGCCAGGTCGAGCTTGTCCTCGGTGACGTCCAGGGCGATCACCTGCGCGGGCGAGAGCGCACGCAGCAACTGCACCCCGATGTGGCCGAGGCCGCCGGCCCCGAGCACGACCGCGGTGCTGCCCGCGTAGAGCTTGTGCAGCGAGCGCTTGATCGCGTGGTACGGCGTCAGGCCGGCGTCGGTCAGCGGAGCGGTCTTCACCGGGTCCAGGTCACCGATGGGCACCAGATGCCGTGGGTCGTCGACGAGCAGGTACTCGGCGATCGCGCCGGGAGCGCCCAGGCCCGGCGGCCGGATGCCGAGCTTCGTGGCCCTGGTGCAGTAGTTCTCCTTGCCCTGGGCGCAGGCGTGGCAGGTTCCGCAGCCCCACGGCCCGTACACCACGACGGGGTCGCCGGCATCGAATCCGGTGACCCCGTCGCCGAGCATCGCGACCGTCCCCGCGGCCTCGTGGCCCAGGGTCAGCGGCCCGGTGAGGCCGAACTCCGCCATCGGGCGGTCCATGACGAACAGGTCGTAGTGGCAGACCCCCGCTGCGGTGACCTTCAGCAGCACCTGACCGGGCCCCGGCTCGGGGACCGCGATGTCGCGGACCTCGACGGGCCTGCCGTGCTCGACGTACTGGACGGCCTTCATGCGCCTGATCCCCCTCGTTGCCGCACCGGTGGGTGCGCCGGGAGGCATACCCGCAGGTCAGACGCCTCATGCAGAGCGAGGGTAGCGGCGCTTCGCCTCGGTTCTGGTAGCGTTACCGGCCCCAGCAGTGAACGTGCCGAGGAGGTGAGACCCATGACTGCTGTATCAGGTCGGGCGCTCTCATCTCACGACCGTGCGGTCCATCAGGCATAGATGACCGCGGGAGCGCCCACAGGCATCCCGAAAGGCTCTCATGTCGGCTTCACCGTCATTTCCCCCTCCCTCCGCCATCGCCAGCAGGCTCCGGGCCGCCGGTTGTGTCTTCGCCGAGGACGAAGCCCAGTTGCTCATCTCCACGGCACGCACACCGGCCGGCCTCGCCGCCATGGTGGACCAGCGAGTCGCCGGCCTGCCCCTCGAACACGTCCTCGGCTGGGCGGAGTTCTGCGGCCTGCGCATAGCCGTGGACCCCGGAGTCTTCGTACCCCGCCGCCGTACCGAATTCCTCGTCCACGAGGCCGCCGCCCTCGCCGGGCCACGATCTGTCGTCGTCGACCTGTGCTGCGGCTCGGGCGCGCTGGGCGCAGCACTGGGCGCGGCCGTGGAGCAGGTCGAGCTGCACGCCGCCGACATCGACCCCGCCGCGGTGCGGTGCGCCCGGCGCAACCTCGCCGCCGCCGGTGGCCGGGTGTACGAGGGCGACCTCTTCGACCCGCTGCCCGCCGCGCTGCGGGGCCGCGTCGACGTCCTGCTCGCCAACGTGCCCTACGTACCCACCGAGGAGATCGGGCTGCTGCCCCCGGAGGCACGCGAACACGAGGCCCGGGTGGCGCTCGACGGCGGCACGGACGGGCTCGACGTCCTGCGGCGGGTGACCGCCGCGGCGCCGCTGTGGCTGGCACCCGGCGGCCACCTGCTGTTCGAGACCAGCGAGCGCCAGGTGCCGCAGGCCGTCGAAACCGTCACCCGAGACGGGCTGATCGCGCGGGTGGCCACGTCGGACGAGCTGCACGCCACCGTCGTCATCGGGACCAGACCCGCCCTCCAGGGCGGAAAGGGCGGTCACGGCGCCGGGTGACAGCGGGCCCAGCCGACAAGAGCGGCCACGCCGGTCTTGTCGGCCCCGGTCCTGTACGACCCGCCGGGCGCTCGCCAGGATCGGATCATGAGATCTTTCACGAGCCTGGCCGAGTTCGCCGAGGCCAAGGGCGAGCACCTCGGTTACAGCCCCTGGCGGGACATCACCCAGCCGCAGGTGAACCTGTTCGCCGACGCCACCGACGACCACCAGTGGATTCACGTCGACCCCGAGCGCGCGGCGGAAAGCCCGTTCGGCGGCACGATCGCGCACGGCTACCTGACGCTGGCCCTGCTGCCGGTCTTCATGACGGAGATCTTCTCGATCGGCGGGCTGACGATGGGCATCAACTTCGGCCTCAACAAGGTCCGGTTCCCCAGCCCGGTCAAGGTCGGCGCCCGGGTCCGGGGCGGTGCCGAGCTCACCGACCTGAAGAACTCCCCTGCCGGGAAGCTCGCCACCGTCAAGATGACCGTCGAAGTCGAGGGCCAGAAACGCCCCGCCTGCGTCGCGGAGACCCTGTCGCTGTACGTCGTATAGCATCAAATCCGACATTTCCTACGGTTGAGGTAGTATCCGCCGATGCACTTCGACTACACCATGGCGCTCGGCTCGTTCCTCGTCGCCATCGTCGTCGGGCTCACCGGCATGGGCGGCGGCGCCCTGATGACGCCGATGCTCGTGACGTTCTTCGGGGTTCCGCCGCTGACCGCGGTCTCCAGTGACCTGGTCGCGGCGGCCGTGATGAAGCCGGTCGGCGGCTTGGTCCATCTGCGGCGCGGCACGGTCAACCTGCGGCTGGTCGGCTGGCTGTGCGCCGGGTCGGTCCCTGCGGCGTTCTGCGGGGTGCTGATCGCCCGCGCCCTCGGCGACGGCACGAACGTCCAGCTGGTGATCCAGCGGGCGCTGGGCGTCGCGCTGCTGATCGCCGCGGCCGGTCTGGCGGTACGGGGTTATCTGGCGATGCGGGACCGCGCGGAGCACCGCACCACCGGCCGCCGGACCGCGGCCCCCGGAGAGCCCGCCGCGATCGAACCCGCGGCCATCTCCGTACGCCCGATCCCGACCGTTCTGATCGGAATCGTCGGAGGTCTGGTCGTCGGCATGACCTCTGTCGGCTCCGGTTCGCTGATCATCGTGGCGCTGCTCGCGCTCTATCCGGCGTTGAAGGCCAACCAGCTGGTCGGTACCGATCTGGTGCAGGCGATCCCGCTCGTCATGTCCGCGGCCTTCGGTCACCTGCTGTTCGGCGACTTCAAGCTGGAGGTCACCGTGGCGTTGCTGGCCGGTTCACTGCCCGGCGTCTACCTCGGCTCCCGGATCTCCGCGCGGGCCCCGGGCGGGCTGATCCGCCGGGCGCTCGCCTTTGTGCTGCTCGCCTCGGCGCTGAAGATGTTCAACGTGTCCAACACCGGCGTCGTGTGGACACTGCTCGGCGTGCTGCTGGCGGCCCCGGCGCTGTGGATGCTGTTGCGCCGCAGGCATGGGCTCTCGGCTCTGCCGTGGACGGCTGAGGCCCCGGCGCCCGCGCCACTCGTCACGGGCCCTCCGCACAGCACCGATGCGAGCCGGTAGGAGGCGCTCGTCTGAGTGAGACCAGGGCCATCACTGGACAGTGGCGTCCCGGGTCTGAATACTCGCTGTATGGACGGCGTGCCCTCATATCCGGTGCGGGCGTCCGATTTTGAACGGGACCGTGCCCTGGAGGCCCTGCGCGATCGCGTCGCAGAAGGCCGGATGTCGCATGACACCTTCGAGCGCCGGGTCGATCTGGTGCTGCGAGCCCGCAGCCGGGTCGAGCTGTCCGACCTGGTCCAGGATCTCCCGCCGCGCAGCCGCCTGGTGGGCCGGCTGACCGGCCTCGTGACCTCGTTCTCGGCGATGACCGCGCGGGTCCAGTCGGCCTGGAGGACCCCTCGGCTCCCCCGGCTCTCCCTTCCGCCCGCGGGTAGTGGGCGGATCCTCGTCGGCCGGGCGCCGGGCTGTCACTTCATCCTGACGGACCTGACCGTCTCCCGTTTCCACGCCGAGTTGTACCGCAACGACACCGGCTGGATGGTGGCCGATCTCGGTTCGATGAACGGCACCAGGGTCAATGGCTGGCGGCTCGCCGGGCCTACCCGGGTGCGGCCGGGCGACGAGATCGGATTCGGCAACCTGACCTTCATCATCGCCCCGCACGGATGACGACTAGACCGTGTCACGGTCCAGGTAGGAGTCCCGCAGTCGCGACTGGGCCGCCATACCGAAGCCCAGGCGGTCCAGGCCGAGCAGGGCCGCCCCCACGACCGGCGGCACCTCCACATAACGGGGCAGCGCCGCCGGGGCCTCCCGCTTGAGGCGGGCCTCGACCCCGCTGGTGAGCAGCCGATGGCGGGCCGCGAGGATGCCGCCGCCCAGCACCACATCGGTGTCGGTCGAGGTGAGGTCCAGGCGCGCCATCGCGACCCGCGCCATCAGGAAGATCTCCTCGGCCTGACGGTCGATGAGGTCCGCGGCGACCAGGTCGCCCGCCTCCGCGGCCTCGAACAGCACCGGGGTGAGCGCGACGAGATCGTCGTCTCCGATCCTGCCCAGATGGATCGAGACGGCGACGTCGTGCACGGTTCGCTCCCCGAAGTGCGCGGCTACGCCGGTCCGCAGGGCGGTGTCGGTGCCCCGCCCGTCCTCGGCGCGCATCGCCCAGTACATGATCTCGTTGCCGAGCCACATGCCGCCGCCCCAGTCACCGGTGAATTGCCCCATGGCGAGGAACCTGGCCGTACGGCCGTCGGGCGCGACCCCGACACAGTTGATCCCCGCGCCGCACACCACCGCCACCCCCCAGGGACGCTGGGTACCGGCCCGGAGCACGGCGAAGGTGTCGTTGCGCACCTGGGTGGACACCGACCAGCCCCGCTCTCCCATCTCCGCCTCCAGTTGCCGCTCCTCCTCGGGCAGGTCGGCGTTGGCCAGGCAGGCCGAGGTGTGCCGGGCGAGGGGCCCTGATCCGCTGTGCCCGATCTGCCGGGCGATCTCGGCGACCAGCGGGCCGAGCGTGCCGGCGTTCGGAGCCGGCGATCCGGGGCCCCGGACGGTGGCCAGCACATCACCGCCCGCCGACACCAGGATGAGGTCGGTCTTGCTGTTTCCCCCGTCGATCGCCAGTACCGCGGGAAGTTCCCCCCTCACGCGGTGACCCACGGGAGATGGGCACGGTTCTCCGCGATCAACCGGTCGGCCAGCTTCGTGGCCTGGTCGTACTGCCCGATGATCGGGTGGGCGAGCAGTGCATCGACGACCCGGTCGCGCCCGCCGCGCAGCGCCGCCTTGCAGCCGCACTCGAGCGGCCAGGTCTCGTCCCTGTCCCTGGCGGCCTGCCCGCCGACCCGCAGCTGGAGCAGCACCGCGCCGGAGCCGTCCAGGCCGTCGTCCAGGTCGGTGGTCCAGCCGACCTTGGCGGGGTGGCCGTAGGCGGCCATGATGCGGGTGGAGACCCCGCCGACCAGCGGCAGCCTGTCCTCGTCCGGGTCCACCAGGACCAGTTCGGTGACCGGCAGCCGGTCGCGCAGCCGGGCGATCCCGTCGATCAGTTCTGGGGTGTACGTCGACCCGCCGCCGACGACCGTCAGCTTCATGCGGTTCTGTCCTTCGAGGGCTGCGCGGGCTGGATGAACATCGTGTCGGCGACCGCGACATGGCAGGCCGCGGTGTGCCCGCCGCCGAGCACCCGCAGGCGCGGCGTGACGGTCGCGCATTCGGCGACGGCGACCGGGCAGCGCTCCCGGAACCGGCAGCCCGGCTTCGGATCGACCACCTTGGGCGGCTCGCCCCGGTCGGCGCCGGCCATGTCCGACAGCGGCGCCCGGGGGTCGGGGACCGTGGCCAGCAGCAGTTCGGTGTACGGGTGCTTGGGCCGGGCCAGCACATCCTCGACGGGTCCCTGCTCGACGATGTGCCCGGCGTACATCACGACCAGGCGGTCGGCGACGTAGCGGGCGCTGGCGAGGTCGTGGGTGATGTAGAGGAACGACACCCCCTCCTTCTCGCGCAGCTCGGCCATCAGGTTGAGCAGCCCGATCCGGATGGACACGTCCAGCATGGAGACGGGCTCGTCCGCAAGGATGATCTTGGGTTTGCAGGCGAGCGCCTGGGCGAACCCGACGCGCTGCCGCTGCCCGCCGCTCAGCTCGTACGGGTAGCGCCCCATCACCTCGGCCGCGGGGGTGAGGCCGACCTGGGTCAGCACCCGCTCGGCCTCCGCCAGGCGCTGCGCGTGGTTCAGCTCGGGCCGGTGCAGTTTGATGCTGCGCAGGATGCCGTGCGAGACCCGGTAGACCGGGTTGAGGGAGCTGAACGGGTCCTGGAACACCATCGGTGCCTGGCTGCGGTAGTTCAGCACCTCCTTGCGGGACCGCATCTTCGACAGGGGCCTGCCCTCGAAGAGGATCTCGCCGGCGGTCGGCTGGTACACCATGGCCAGCAACCGGGCGATGGTGCTCTTGCCGCTGCCGCTCTCCCCCGCCAGCGCGACGATCTCCCGTGCGTTGATGGTGAGGTCGGCCTCGTCGACGGCGTGCAGGTTGCGGCGCGAGAAGATCCCGCCGATCTGGAAGTGCCGGGTCAGGCCCTTGGCCGCAAGCAGTGGCTCAGCCATGGAGAGCACCTTCTTCGGCGTGCAGCAGGCACCGCACGAGCACCTCGTCGACGTTGTACAGCGGGGGTTCGATCTGCGTGCACGACGGCATGACGCTCGGGCAGCGTGGCGCGAACCGGCAGCCGGGCGGCGGCGATGCCAGGTCCGGCGGGCTGCCCGGGATGCCGAGCAGCGGCACGCGCGGCCCGCGGATCGACGGGAACGCCTCGAGCAGTCCCTTGCTGTACGGGTGCGCAGGAGTGTCGAAGACCTTCCTGGTTGCCCCGGCCTCCGCCATCTGCCCCCCGTACATCACGATCAGCCGGTCGGAGAAGTGACTGACCAGGGACATGTCGTGGGTGACGAAGATGATCGCGAACCCCAGCTCCCGCTGGAGCTCCTTGGTCTGCACCATCAGCGACCGCTGTGCGACCACGTCGAGGGCCGAGGTCGGCTCGTCCATGATCACCAGGTCGGGGGTGAACAGCAGCGCCATCGCGATCATCGCCCGCTGCCGCATCCCGCCGCTGAGCTGGTGCGGGTAGCTGCCCAGGTGGACCGGGTCGATGCCGACCAGCCGCATGACCTCCTGGGACCGCTTCGCGATGTCGTCCTTGGTGTCGTGCGCCCGCAGCACGTCACGGAACTGGGAGCCGATGGTCTTGACGGGGTTGAAGGCGTTCATGGCGCTCTGCATGACCACCGACATCTCCCGCCAGCGGACCGCGCCGAGCTGCTTGTCGGTCATGCCGACCAGGTTGCGGCCCTTGAAGGTCACACTGCCGGCGGTGATCCCGGCGGGCGGGCTGAGAAGTTGCGCGATGGCGAACAGCAGGGTGGACTTGCCGCAGCCGGACTCCCCGACGATGCCGAGGAACTCCCCTGCCGCCACGTCGAAGCTGACGTTGTCGACGGCACCCACCGAGCCGCGCGGGGTGGCGTACTCGACGGTCAGATCGCGTACCGCCAGCAGTGGACCGGTCGTCGGCGAGTACGGGATGTCAAGAACTGGTGCGCTTGGCACGGATCCTCCTCACAGGACGCAGGGCGGGGTTGCTGATCTCGTCGAAGGCACTGTTGAGCAGTGCGAACGCGGTGCCCAGCAGAGCGATGCACAGGCCGGGGACGGCGGCCCAGGAGTACTGCTCGGTCTGCAGCGCGGCGCCGTTCTGTGCCCAGTAGAGCATCGTGCCCCAGTCGACGCTGTTGGGGTCGCCGAGGCCGAGGAACTCCAGACCGGACGCGGTGAGGATGGAGTAGAGCGCGGCGCCCAGGAAGTTGGCGACGATCAGCGAGGTCATGGTCGGCAGCAGCTCGAACACGATGATGTACGAGCGTCGTTCCCCGCGGACCCGGGCGGCCTGCAGGAAGTCGCGGTTGCGCAGCGACAGCGCCTGGGAGCGCAGCTGCCGGGCTCCGTAGGACCAGCCGGTGATCACCAGCACCATGATCATCACGGTGGTGCCGCTGTGGCCGAAGTAGGCGGCGATCACAATGACCAGCGGCAGCGTGGGGATGATCAGGAACACGTCGGTGAGCAGGTTCAGGACGTTGTCCCAGATTCCGCCGAGGTAGGCGGCCGACACCCCGATCAGGACCGAGAGCACTGTGGCGAACAGCCCGGAGATGATCGCGATCTCCAGCGCCGGCCTGGCGCCGTGGATCATCTCGGCCATGATGTCCTGCCCGAAGGCGGTGGTGCCGAACGCGTGGTGGGCCGACATCCCCAGCGACCTGCCGTAGATGGAGGCCGCCGGGTCGCCCGGCGCGAACCACTGCGGGACCGCGGCGAGGACGAGGAAGACGAACAGGATCAGCAGACCCGCCATCGCCTTGCCGTTGCCCCGGATCGAGGCGAACAGGTTGGCGCCGGCGATGCGCCGCCTGCGGGGCGCTCGCAGCTGGGCGGACATGTCGAGAGTGGCCATGGTTACCTCGCCGACCGGGTTCGGGGATCGAGCAGTGCGGTGACGATGTCGGCGACCAGGACCGCCAGCAGTACCGCCACCGTGATCAGCAGGAAGAGGAACTGCATCACCGGGAAGTCCTCGTTCTCCACGGCCTGCACCAGCATGTAGCCGATCCCGGGGTAGGCGAAGACGTACTCCACCAGGACCGCGCCGCTGACCACGAATCCCATCGACATCGCGAACCCCGTCAGGTTCGGCAGGATGGAGTTGCGGGCCGCATAGTCGATCATGATGCGCCGCGACGACAGGCCCTTGGCGCGGGCCATCCTGATGTAGTCCTCGGCCAGGGTCGTGACCATGGTGTTGCGCATGGTCAGCACCCAGGTGCCGATCGAGGAGATCAGGATCGCCGCCGCCGGGAGGACCGCGTGGTGGATCACGTTGCCGATGAACTCGGCGTTCCAGCCGGTGGTGATGTCGGCGTCGCTGCCGAACGCCGTCGGGAACCAGGGGTTGATCACCGCGAACAGCATGATCAGCATGATGGCCACCCAGAAGTACGGGAGACCGGTGCCGATCACGAACAGCGGCGGCAGGATGCTGTCGGCCTTGCCGCCCCGCCGCCAGGCGGCGATGGCGCCGATGGCGGTACCGAGGACGAAGGCCAGCACCGTGGTGACACCGACCAGGCCGAGGGTCCACGGGATCGCCGGCCCGACCATCTTGGTGACCGACGTCGGGAAGTACTGCACCGAGGTGCCGAAGTTGAGCGTCGCGCTGTTCTTGAGGTAACCGGCGTACTGCGAGAGCAGGCTCGCGTGCGTGTCGACCCCGAGTTCGGCCTCGACCGCCTTGAGCGCCGCGCCGTGCAGCTTGCCGTGGTAGCGGGCCATCATCGAGATGACCGGGCTGCCGGGCAGCAGATGCGGGATGACGAAGTTGATTGTCAGGGCGGCCCACAGGGTGAGCACGAAGAAACCCAGACGACGGAGCACGAATCTCATCGGCTCACCCTGTGGACCTTTCTCTGCTACTTGGGCTGCAGGTGGAGGAGAACCTGGCCCATGTCGGGGTACTGGAAGGCGGCGGGCAGTGCGTACTGGTTGTCGGGCGTGGGCCAGCCGGTGAACGTGGCGGTGTTGTACTGGAACCAGTTGACCGACTGGGTGACCGGGATGATCGGCACGTCCTTCAGCATGAGCTGCTCGAGCTGAGCGATGATCTGCTTCTGGGTCGCCGGGTCGCCGGTGGCCGCGAAGCTGTCGAACAGCGCGTCGGTGGCCTTGACTTCGTAGCGCTCGAAGTTGGACGTCGCGGGCTTTCCGATCGGGGCGCTGCCCTGCGAGTACAGCCAGGCGCGCAGCTCGTAGTACGGGCTGGGGCCGGCGAGGGGTTCGGAGTAGTAGGCCAGGTCGAAGTTGCCGTTGAACAGCTTGCTGTTGAAGTCGTCGTCGGACAGGTTGCTGGCCTTGAGCTCGATGCCCGCGGCCTTCATGCCGTCCTGGACGACCTTCATGGCGGCGACCCAGTCGGAGTACCCGCCCTTGTTGATGACGCTGAACGACAGCCTCTTGCCCTGCGGCGAGGCGTAGATGCCGTCCGAGCCCTTCTTGTAGCCCGCACCTTCCAGCAGGGTGGCGACCTTCGCCGGGTCGTAGGTGTAGGTGTCGGCGGCCTTCGCGGCCGGGTCGATCCAGCTGTCGAAGGTCGGGCTGACGACGCCGAGCTGGTTGGCCGGCGGTTCCTGGCCGCCCTCACCGATGCTGGAGGCCTTGTTGCGGTCGGTCGCGTACGCCAGCGCCTGGCGCACCACGGGGTCGTTGAGCGGCGCGACCTTCTCGTTGGGGAACAGCACGACCTGCGCGGTCGGCGGCGACCAGGTGTGGTGATCCTTGCTCTTCTTGGTGTAGAAGGTGTCGATGTTCGGGATGAACTGGCTGCCCCACTGGGCCTGGCCGGTGGCCAGGTAGGTGTTGGCCGGGTCGTTGGAGGTGAACGCCGGGTAGAGCACCTTGGCGACCTTGGGCAGGCCGGGCTGCCAGTAGTGCGGGTTGGCCGTGTAGGTGATGTTCTGCGGCGTGCACGGGTTGACCATGTACGCGCCGGTCGCCACCGGGTGCTCGTCGGCGAAGGTCGCCGGGTCCTTGATGGAGGACCAGATGTGCTCGGGCACGATCGGCAGCTGGTCGCCGATGTAGTAGAAGTACGGCACCGCCGCGGTCTTGAAGTTGACCACGATGTTGCTTGCCTGCTGGCTGACGGTGTCGATCACCGACCAGATCGAGTTGATGTCGAGCGCGGGGAACTTGTGGACCAGGTTGAAGGTGAACAGGACGTCGGCGGCCGTCATCGGCTGCCCGTCGTTCCACTTCACGCCGTCCCGGATGGTGAAGGTGATCGTCTTGTTGTTGTTCCTCCAGGCGTAGGAGCTGGCCAGCCACGGGGTGACCTTCTGGTTCTGCAGGGTGTTGACGAAGACCAGCGGCTCGTACACGTTGCCGGTCGACAGCAGGTTGGTGGAGGTGTTGAACGGGTTGAACCCGCAGGTCCACAGGCCGCCGTTCTCGTTGGAGATGGTCAGCGTGCGGCCCCGGCCGGACTTGGTGGTAGAGCCTCCGCACGCGGTGACGACCAGTGAGCATGCGACCGCGGTGATCACCCCGAGAGTTCTGAGGCGGTTCTTCATGACGGATCCCTTTCGATGGGAGTGCCCTGTTGTTCGCTCGCCCCCGGAGCCATGTGCCCAGCTGGGCTGTTGTGCCGCCACAGCAGCGCTGCCGCGGTCATACCGACGCCTCTTCACCGAGCAGCTCCTGGGCCGATTCGACCGCCAGCGCCAGGGCACCCATCAGGGGCGCGTCATAGGGGAACTCGGCGAGCACGAGTTCTGGGGGGTAGGGGACACCTGCTCGCAGCGCCCTGTCCAGCGCGGGCTTGATCCGCTCGAAAGAGCGCACCATCCCCCCGCCGACCGCGATCCGTTGTGGATCGACGAGGATGGCCAGGTTGACCAGGTGGTATGCCAGCTCGTCGGAGAACTCCTGGACCAGCCGGGCGGCCACCGGGTCGGCCGGGCCGGCCATGAACACCTCTTCTGCGGTCGTGGCCCAGCCCCGTTCGCGGGTCGCCCGGCGGCCGAGGGCCAGGCCGCTGACGGTCTCCTCCAGCATCGTGCGCTGGTCCAGGGCCGCACCCACGTCGGCGATCGCCCGCAGGTTGTAACCGACCTCGCCGGAGGCCCCATGGGCACCGGCGACGACGTGGCCGGCGACCACGATGGCCACCGCGAGCCCGGTTCCAAGGTTGAGGTAGACCGCCGGATCACAACCGGCGAGAGAACCCCAGCGGGCCTCGGCGGCGGCGGCCGCCTTGACGTCGGTGGTCATCGTGACCCTCGCCCCGGGGAAGGCCTCGCGCAGTTCCCTGCCGAACTCCAACTCCTCCCAGCCGGGGATCGCGGGACCCAGTTCCACATGATCGTCAAAGGGGATGCCGAAGGTGGAGGCGCCTACCGCGATCAGGTCGCGGCCCGGCGCGGACTCGGCCATCAGCGCCCGGGCCGCCACGACGCCGCGATCAAAGCTGATCCGGGCGCCGTCGGCGCCGTCGCTGTTGATCGCGTACCGCGCGATGCGCTCGCCGGACGGCTCGCAGACCGCCATCGCGATCTTCGTGCCGCCGAAGTCGAGGCCGAGAACGAGCGGAGCCGCCATCACGACAACCCGCCGTGGATGGTGTCCTGGGAGGCCACCATGGTGTCAATCGTCATTCAAAGTCCACCTTGCGAGGAGTTAGTTAGGAAAGTAGCCTTCCAAATTCGGGTTCACAAGCCCCCCGAAGTGATTACGAATCGATACGATCACCGCAGCGAAGGGGGCGTCAGTGAGCGTGGCCACCGGCGGAGTGTCCGCCGCACGTCCGGGGCTCATTCGTGCCCTGAATGAGCAGATCCTGCTCGGTCACATCCGCAGCTCCTCGTCGGTGTCCCGGGCCGAGCTGGCGCGGCTGTCCGGGCTCTCCAAGCCGACGGTGTCGCTCGCGCTGGACAACCTCGAACTCGCCGGCCTGGTGCGCAGGGCCGGCGAGCGCACCGGGCTGCCCGGCCGGGCGGCCCGGTTGTACGAGGTCCATCCAGAGGCGGGTTTCGTCCTCGGCCTGGACATCGGCCGGCAGTACCTGCGAGGCGCCCTGATGGACCTCGGCGGGACCATTCGCGCCAGGATCTCCGCCCGGGTGCAGGCGGCCAGCGCCGCCGGGCGCATCGCCGAGCTGATCGAACTGGGCCTGTCGCTGTGCGACCATGCGGGAGTGCCGCTGGACTCGGTGACCCAGACCGTGATCGGCAGCCCCGGCGTCTACGACCCACGCCGCGACGTCATCGCACTGGCCGGGAACCTGCCCGGCTGGGATCGGCCCGGTGTGCTCACCGAGCTGCGCGCGACGTTCGGGCCGTCCCTGATGCTGGAGAACGACATCGACGTCTCGGCGCTCGCTGAGCATGCCCATGGGCACGGCCGTGAGGTCGAGGACTTCGCGTTCGTCTCGGTCGGCACCGGCATCGGGATGGGCCTGGTGCTCGGCGGCAGGCTCCGCCGCGGTGCGCACGGCGTCGCCGGCGAGATCGCCTATCTGCCGTTGAGCAACGGCCAGGGCGGGGACGAACGCGACGTCCGGCGGCGCGGCGCGATGGAGTCCGCCGCCGCCGCGGCCGGTATCGTCCGATCCGCCCGCCGGGCCGGGATGCGGGGCCCGGTCTCCGCCCGCCGGGTCTTCTCCGCCGCGGCCCAGGGCGACGAACGTGCCGCCCTGGTGGTCGCGCAGGAGGCCCTTCTGGTGGCCAAGGCGATCTGCTCAGTGGTCACCGTCGTCGACCCCGAGATGATCGTGCTCGGCGGTGGCATCGGGCAGGCCCCGGGCTTCGCCGAGGCGGTGACCGCCGAGCTCCGCCACCTCGCCCCTGCCGTCCCCGACGTGCGGGTCAGCGCCCTCGGCACCGACGCCGTCGTCGACGGCTGCCTGGCCGCCGGCATGCAACGCGCCTGGGACACCCTCACCGCCGCCCTCCCCGGCACCGACCCCACCTGTTGGGCCCCCCACTCGGGTCGCTGCCACCAGGGGCAAAGTAGCTCTGCGTGATCGGTGTCTGCGTAGTTGGTGATGGGTTGTCCAGGGCGAGCGCCGGGGCAATGTAACTGAGAGTTCTGTTGCAGCTTCGCTACGCGGTGATCACGGCTCGGTCATACCGATCGGTAGCCCTTCGGTTACGAAGCATGTTTCTTCCGACCTTCGTTGCAGATCGGGAGAAAAGGTGCGGGCGTGAAGCGTGAGTGGGAGCTAGAAGAGCTGATCGAGTGCTGGACGCTGGATCAGGAGGAGCTCGTCCTGTTGGCGAACAAGTCCGGGGCGACTCGGCTGGGATTTGGGTTGATGCTCAAATTCTTCGAGCTGGAGGCGCGGTTCCCGCGCCGGGAGGACATCCCGCGGCCGGCGGTGGAGTTCATGGCCGGGCAGGTCAAGGTCGACGCGGAGCTGTTCGCCGCCTACGACTGGTCCGGTCGGACGATCAAGAATCACCGGGCGCAGGTCCGGGACTTCCACGGGTTCCGTGAGCCGACGGTGGGCGATGAGGACAAGCTCGCCGACTGGCTCGCGGACAAGATCTGCCCCGTGGAGATGTCTCGGGATCGGCTGCGGGCGGCGCTGGTGACCCGGTGCCGGGAGGAGAGGATCGAGCCGCCGAAGACGACCAGGATCGAGCGGGTCCTGGGTTCGGCGGAGACGATGTTCGAGCGGCAGTTCACCGAGACGACGGTGGCGCGGCTGTCAGCACTGTCGGTCGGCAAGCTGGAGGAGCTGATCGTCGCTGAGGACCCTGCCCCCAGCGCTGACGCCGGGAGTGAGGGCGCCGATGTCAGTGAGCCTGAGGAGCAGGCGGTCCAGGCCGCCGCCAGGCGGGCGTTTTTGCAGGAGTTGAAGGAGGATCCGGGGTCGTTCCAGCTGGACACGCTGTTGGCGGAGATCGTGAAGCTGGAGCGGGTGAGCGCGATCGGTCTGCCGGCCAGCTTGTTCGAGGGGGTGTCGGAGAAGGTGGTGGCGGGGTGGCGGGCCCGGGCGATGAAGATGTACCCCTCGGACTTCGAGACGGCTCCGCAGCCGATCCGCGTCACGCTGCTGGCCGCGCTGTGTCACGTCCGGCAGGCCGAGATCACCGACGGCCTCGTGGAGTTGCTGATCCAGCTCGTGCACAAGATCAGTGTGCGGGCCGAGAAGAAGGTCGAGGGGGAGCTCAACGCCGAGTTCCGGCGGGTGGCCGGCAAGAACTGGATCCTGGTGAAGCTCGCGACCGCGGCCCTGGCGTTGCCGGAGGAGCTCGTCCGCACCGCCCTGTATCCGGTGGTGGGGAAGCGGACGCTGGAGGACATCATCGCCGAGGCCAAGGCGAACGAGAAGCAGTTCAACACGAGGGTGCGGACCAAGCTGCGCGGTTCCTACTCCCACCACTACCGGCGTGGCCTGCCCAAGCTGCTGCGCGCGGTGACGTTCGGGTGCAACAACGAGGTGTTTCGGCCGGTGATGGACGCCCTGGCCCTGCTGGACCGGTACGCCGACTCCGACGAGGAGTTCTATGCCGCCTCCGACGTGGTGCCGTTCGAGCACGTGGTGCCCGAGGACTGGAAGGAAGCGGTCGTCGACCCCGAGACCTGGCTGGTCGAGCGCATCCCCTACGAGCTCTGTGTCCTGGTCGCGCTGCGGAAGGCGATCCGCAGGCGGGAGATTTGGGTGGAGGGCGGGAACACCTGGCGCAACCCTGACCACGACTTGCCGGTCGACTTCGAGGACAACCGGGACGTGCACTACGAGGCGTTGAAGAAGCCCCGCGACCCCGCTGACTTCGTCGCTGACCTCAAGAAACGCCACGTCGCGGCGTTGAACGCGCTGAACAAGGGGCTGAAGAAGGGCACGACGGGCGGGGTGAAGGTGACGAAGAAGAAGGGCGAGCCGTGGATCAGCGTCCCGCCTGTGGGGAAGCAGCCGGAGCCGGAGAACCTGGAGAAGCTGAAGGAGGAGATCGCGAGACGCTGGGGCGTCATCGACCTCCTGGACCTGATCAAGAACGTCGACCATGCAACGAAGTTCACCGGTGAGTTCACCTCGGTGGCTTCCCGGACCGTCACCGACGCGGCCGTGCTCCAGCGCAGGCTGTTGTTGTGCACGTTCGGGCTCGGCACGAACATGGGCATCAAGCGGGTCGCCGACGGCACGGCGGCGATCCCGGGGATGGAGGCCGACACCGAGGCCGCGCTCCGGCGTACCCGCCGGCTGTTCGTCAACCGCGACAATCTGCGGGCGGCGATCCGGACCGTGGTGAACGCCACGTTGGAGGCCCGGGACACCGATCTGTGGGGGCCGGGGACGGCGTGCGCGTCGGACTCCCGCAAGTTCGGGTCGTGGTCGGCGAACCACATGACCGAGTGGCACCAGCGGTATGGGGGTGCCGGAATTATGGTGTATTGGCACGTAGAACGTAAGAACGTCTGTATCTACAGCCAGGTCCGGTCGACGACGGACTCCGAGGTCGCCTCGATGATCGAGGGCCTGCTCCGGCACCTCACCTCTGCGGAGATCGATCGCCAGTACACCGACACCCACGGTGCCTCGATCGTAGGGTTCGCGTTCAGTCACCTGCTGGACTTCAAGCTGCTGCCGCGGCTGAAGAACATCGGGTCCGCGCGTCTGTACCGGCCGGGCCTGACCGAGGGCGAGGCGTGGTCGGAGCTGGACGGGGTCCTGTCGGGCAAGACGATCGATTGGGACCTGATCGCGAACAACTACGACCAGATGATCAAGTACGCGACCGCGCTGAGGCTCGGCACGGCCGAGGCCCACCAGATGCTCCGCCGGTTCACCCGCGGCGGGCCGAAGCACCCGACCTACCGGGCGATCGAGGAACTCGGCCGCGTGATCAGGACCATGTTCATCTGCGACTACCTGGCGAACGAGGACCTGCGCCGGGAGATCCACGAGGGATTGAACGTGGTGGAGAACTGGAACTCGGCGAACAAGGACCTCTTCTACGGCAAGGCCGGCGACCTGACCGGCGACGACCGCGAGCACGTCGAGGTGTCCGCGCTGGCCCTGCACCTGGTCCAGGCCGCGATCGTCTACCTCAACACCCGCATGGTCCAGATCGTGCTGGCCGAGCCGAAATGGCAGAAGAAGCTGACCGACGCCGACCGGCGTGGCCTGTCGGCCCTGTTCTGGTCGCATCTGAACCTGTATGGGAAGTTCGAGCTGGACATGAGCAAGCAGCTCGACCTCGGGCCCGTGCCAGGACTCGACTTTGACCAGGCCAGCTGACCGGCCAGAGTGCTGCGTCACTGGCCGGGCGTCTGTTCCGGCTGACCGCCCGCGCGGCCGGCACGGTGCTTGCGGAGTTCTCGGTAGAGCGTTGAGCGGCTGATGCCGAGTTCGGCGGCGATCTGTTCGGGGATCGCGCCGTCTTTGATCCGCTGCGCGGCACCGGCCCGGGTGGTGGCGTTCAGCTTCGCTGGCCGTCCGGTCGGCAGCCCGCGTGCCTGTTTGGACGCGCGGGCGCCGGCGGCACGTTCCAGCATGTAGATCCGTTCCATCTGCGCGAACATCGCCAGCAGCGCGATGGCCATGTCGGTGCCGGGCCCGGGGTCGCTGGTGTCGACCGCGAGCTTGTCGCCCAGCGTGCGCAAGAAGACGCCGCGCTCGGTGAGGTCGTGGACGAGGTTGAGGGTCTCCCGCATATTCCTCCCGAGGCGGTCCAGCGTGAGCACGTTGATTCGATCGCCAGGCCGGGCGAAACCGAGCAGCGCGATCAGCCCGTCCCGGTCCATGTTCGCGCCGGTCCGCTTGTCGAGGTAGATGTGCTCCTGCGCGATCCCTGCGGCGCGGAGCACATCGATCTGCCGGGCGAGATCCTGAGCGGTGGTGCTGACCCGGGCGTACGCGAGATCCATGCACGCCACCGTCTCACAAGCTGACACCGTGACCCGGCTTCTGACACATACTTGTGACACCAGGTTTTAACACAGGACGACCTGCGGCGGCGTGACCGCCGTTCAACGTCCGGACAGCGGTGTCACATCCATGCTTTCGGCACAGCTGGCCGAGCCCGGAACCTCCGGTGAGATGTGCGACTGGGAGGCGTTCCGCCCGAACGAGAACCAGAGCACCACGCGTACGCCATGCCTCCCTCAGCAGAACAGGCCACGCTACCTGCCGGTCCGCCGCGGTACACCGCCTCTTCCCGGTCCGGCCGGGCGATATCGTCGTTACGTGATCTTTGAGGGCGTCGACGACATCCCGTGGGGCGAGCTCACCTACGCCTACTCGGGCCGCTGCGACGTACCCGCCCTCGTGCGCTCCCTGCTCGTCGACGACGAGGCCTTCGAGGCCGTCGACGAGCTGCTCAACGAGCTCCACCACCAAGGCGGCTTCGTCTGCACGGCCGCCCCGGCGATCCTGCCGTTCCTCATGGAGGCCGCCGGGTCGCCGCGCGTCCCGTGCCGTCCGGAGGTGCTGGAGATCCTCGCGCGCCTCGCGGGGACGGCTGCGGTGGTCCCCGCCCGCTTCGTGGCCGCCGACTGGCCTCGGGCGTGGGCGCGGGCGCGCCCTAGCCTGCTCGCCCTGCTCGGTGACCAGGATCCGGCCGTCCGGACGGGTGCGATCTGGGCGCTCTGCAAGGACATCGCGGACCCCGACGAGGTCGCCCGGGCCCTCGTCGCTGGGTGGCCCGACCCCGACGCCTCGGTCCGGATCGACACGCTGCTCGCTCTCGGTCGCCTCGCGAAGCGTCTCTCGGCGGCCGTCCTGCCCGAGATTCTCGTCTTCCTCCGCGACCAAGCGGACGGCGCCGACGCGCAGCACGCGATGTACGCGACCCTCGCGCTGGCCGAGGCGCTCCCCGGCCGCCCGGTCCCCATCACCCCGATCGTCGCGGGGCTCACCGCCGAGCCCGTCCCGCTGCCGCACAGCAACCTCGCCTCGCGCGACCCCGCCCATGCGGTCGCAAACGTGCTGCGGGATCTCGACCGGCGGAGCGATGAGGCGGTCTGTGTCGCCCTGCTCGCCCACCCCGAACAGCGCCTGCGCGTCGCGGCCGTCGGTGTCGCGGGCGAAGCGCTCGTCCACACGCGTGCGCCCGGCCTGCTCTCCGTGCTGCGCGGTTGCGTGAACACCCTGGACGATCCGACTCCTGCTCTGGGGATCCTCGCCGCGCACGCCCGTCGCGAGGACGCCCGCGACGCCGACCTCATGGCCGCCCACCTGGACGGGCCGTCGGCGGACGTCGCGCTCTGGGGCCTGGCCTGGTCCGGTGACGACCGTGCCGTCCCCGGCCTCCTCGCCCTACTCGCCCGGCGGGAGACGGGCTACAGGCTCTACGGACAGCGCGCCGGGAAGCTCGGCTTCTGGCCGAGCGCGCCCGCGCTCGCGGAGCTGCTGACGCCATGCGCGCCCTGGGCGGACTTCCTGATCCCTGCGATCTCCCCGCATCTGCGCCCGGGCTCTGCCGGCGACCTCCGGCGGTCCCTGCTGGAGAGCCTCGCCGAGTGGGCCGCCACGCGAGCCTCCGAGGTCGCGCGGGTCGTCCCGGAGCTGGCCTCGCTCCTCGACGACGACGAGTGGGGCCGGGCGGCCGGAGTAATCGGCGCGATCGGCCCCGAAGCAGCGCAGGCCGCCCCCGAGCTGGAACGGCTGCTCGGCACGGGCGAGCGGAGGACGCTCATCGAGATCGCCTGGGCGCACTTCCGGGTGACCGGCGATCCCGAGCCGGCCCTGCGGATCCTCGGCCCCCGCCTCGGTGAGGACCACCACGTCTCCCGCCGCCTCGGCGACCTCGGCCCGCACGCCACCGCCCACGTCCCGACGCTGCGGCTGCTGGCCAAGGCCCTCGATGGCTGGACGGCCCACGAGGCCGCCCACGCCCTCATCAAGATCACCGACGATCCGGGTGAGGGCGCCCACGTCCTGATCCGCCCTGTCAAGGAACTCCTCGAAGGCCGCCCGCTCCCCGTCGCGATGGCCGCCGCTCGGGCTCTCGCCAGCGTGGACGGTCTACCGGATGGCCATCTCGCCATCATGAGGAACGTCCTGGCCGACGACCGCCGCCACAGCTACTGGGGAGGCGTCACTGCGATCAGCGAGGACTTGGAGCTGCGCGCCCTGCTCACCGAGCGGCTGTCGCGCGCCTGAGCCGCCTGCGGCCGAACCCACCCCGCTGACGCGCTCCCGCCACGCCTCCGTGCGATCCATGGAACGGTAAGCCCGACCAAGCGTCGACGCCGTCGGCCAACACGGCCCTCACTCGGGTAGCTGTCACCAGGGGCAAAGTAGCTCAAACGCTTGTACCTGGTTGCACGATGACCTTACCGACATCCCCGGTCACGTAGAGCTACTTTTCCCCTGGTGACACGGACCCGAGTGGGGGCCCACCCTCGGTGTCTCTCTCGGGGAGCTGGGTGGGGACGAACACGACTCTCCTGCACCTCGCGATCCGGCATG
>JAOPYM010000181.1 GCA_025964615.1 Actinomycetes bacterium | reverse complement strand
TCTCCACACAGGCCGTCTATGAAGCGCTCAACGCGCTCACCGACGCGGGCCTGCTGCGGCGCATCGAACCCGCGGGCAGTCCGGCCAGGTACGAGCGGCGCGTCGGCGACAACCACCACCATCTGGTGTGCAGAAGCTGCGGAGCGGTCACCGACGCCGACTGCGCGGCAGGCGAAGCGCCCTGCCTGGAACCCGCCGAAAGCGCGGGCTACCAGATCGACGAGGCCGACGTCATCTTCTGGGGCACCTGTCCCGACTGTCAGCGTAGTCAACTTCAACGAGGGGACACCACGCCATGACCGAGAGGCCAACTACCACCACCAACGCCGGCATCGCGGCGCCGAGCGACGAGTTCTCGCAGTCCGTCGGCCCCGACGGCCCGCTGCTGCTGCAGGACCACTACCTGATCCAGAAGATGGCGCACTTCAACCGTGAGCGCGTGCCCGAGCGGGTCGTGCACGCCAAGGGCGGCGGGGCGTACGGCCACCTTCAGATCACCGAGGACGTCAGCCAGTTCACCAAGGCCAAGCTCTTTCAGAAGGGCGCCCGGACCGACATGCTGCTGCGGTTCTCGACGGTCGCCGGCGAGCTCGGCAGCGCGGACACGGCCCGCGACCCGCGCGGTTTCGCGATGAAGTTCTACACCGAGGAGGGCAACTACGACCTCGTCGGCAACAACACCCCGGTCTTCTTCGTCCGGGACCCGCAGAAGTTCTCCGACTTCATCCACTCGCAGAAGCGGCGCTCGGACACCCACCTGCGCGACAACAACATGCAGTGGGACTTCTGGACGGGCTCGCCGGAGTCGGCGCACCAGGTCACCTTCCTGATGTCCGACCGGGGCACCCCGTCGACCTGGCGGAACGTGAACGGCTACGGCTCGCACACGTTCCTCTGGTACAACGCGGGCGGCGAGAAGTTCTGGGTCAAGTACCACTTCAAGACCGACCAGGGCATCAAGAACCTCACCGCCGCCGAGGCCGACGCGCTGGCGTCGTCCGACCCCGACCACCACATCCGTGACCTGTCGTCGGCCATCGCGGCCGGCGACCACCCGTCCTGGACCGTGCAGATCCAGATCATGCAGTTCGAGGACGCCGCGGACTACCGCTTCAACCCGTTCGACCTGACCAAGGTCTGGCCGCACGGCGACTACCCGCCGATCAACATAGGGAAGTTCACGCTGAACCGGAACCCGGAGAACTACTTCGCGGAGATCGAGCAGTCCGCGTTCGAACCGGCCAACTTCGTGCCCGGCATCGGCTCGTCCCCGGACAAGATGCTGCAGGGCCGCCTCTTCTCCTACCCCGACACCCACCGGTACCGGATCGGCCCGAACTACCTGCAGCTGCCGGTGAACCGGCCCAAGGTTCCCGTCCACACCTACAACAAGGACGGGGCGATGACCTACGTCAACTCGACGGACCCGGTCTACGCGCCGAACACCGTGGGCGGCCCGGTCGCCGACCCGTCGCTGTGGGGCGGCGAGGTGTACGGCGTCGCGGGTGAGATCGTCCGCAGCGCGTACACCCTGCATTCGGAGGACGACGACTACGGCCAGCCGCGCGCGCTCTGGGAGAAGGTGCTGTCGGACACCGACAAGGAGCACCTGGTGTCCAACATCGTCGGCCACGCGAGTAACCCGGCCGTGACCGCGGAGATGAAGCTCCGCGTGGTCGAGTACTGGCGCAACGTCGCCAAGGACCTCGGCGACCGCGTCGCCTCCGGCCTCGGCATCAACGGCAGCTGAATCAACGGCAGCCGACCCACCGCCCAAATAAGAAGGCCCGACCCCCCGACCTTCTTTTTCGTTGACTCGTGGCGTTTCCCGCACGGAATCGCCGAACGGTGCGGGAAACGCCACGACTCAACGAGGGGTGAGGTGGGTGTGCTGCCCAGCGAGGAGGATCTCGCACACACCTTCGCGGAGATCCTCGCCGAAGAACACTGAGCCCGGCGGGGATCACTGTCAGTTGACCGCGCTGTCGTCCGGAGCGAGCTCGTAGGGCGGAGTGGCCCGTACCGGGGCGTCGATCTCGAACAGTGCGGCGCCGGAGAGCTCCGCGGGGCCACGGTCGGCGGCGGCGACGGAGGCCTGATCGGAAGCGCGGTCCGAGGACTCGCCGGTGGCCCGAGGGGTGGGGACCTTGATCGCGCCTTCGGTGGTCCCGCCGAAGGCCTTGGAGACCGCCTGCAGGGCGCCCGTGAGCTCCCCCGGGATGATCCACATGGTGTTGTTCTCGCCCTGTGCCAGTTTCGGCAGCACCTGCAGGTACTGGTACGCGAGCAGCTTGGGATCCGCGTCGTTCACGTGGATCGCCGTGAAGACCCGCTCGATCGCCTGCGCCTGCCCCTCCGCCTCCAGGATCGCGGCCTGCTTGGCGCCCTCGGCCTTGAGGATGGAGGACTGCTTGTCGCCCTCCGCGGTGAGGATCTTCGCCTGCCGGACGCCCTCGGCGGTCAGGATCGCGGCGCGCTTCTCCCGTTCGGCGCGCATCTGCTTCTCCATCGCGTCCTTGATGGACGGCGGCGGCTCGATCGCCTTGATCTCCACCCGGGTGACCCGGATCCCCCACTTTCCGGACGCTCCGTCGAGTACCCCGCGCAGCGCGGTGTTGATCCGGTCCCTGGAGGTGAGGGTGGCCTCCAGATCGAGAGTGCCGATGACGTTGCGGAGCTGGGTCGCCGAGAGCTGCTCGATCGCCTTGATGTAGTCGACGATCTCGTAGTCGGCCGCCCGAGGGTCGGTGACCTGGAAGAACAGCACCGTATCGATGAGGACGACCACGTTGTCCTCGGTGATGACCGGCTGTCCCTTGAACGCCACCACCTGCTCCCGCAGGTCGATGAGCGGCTTTACACGGTCCACGAACGGGACGATGAAGCTGATCCCCGGTTGCAGCGTACGGTCGTAGCGGCCCAGCCGTTCCACATTGCGCGCCCGCGCCTGCGGAATGATCCAGACCGAGCGCATCACGGTCGTGGCCAGCACGATGACCGCCGCGGCCACGGCGATGAGCATGACGATGAGACCGGTCATGACAGCTCCCGAGGGTAGATGAGGGCGGTCGCGCCCTCGATGGCGAGCACGTCCACGGTCGCGCCCGCGGGGATCACGGCATCCGGGTCGTACGGCCGGGCCGTCCACTCTTCGCCGCCGATCCGCGCCGTACCCCCGTGCCGGGACACCTCGGTGAGGGTGGTGGCCTCCCTGCCGACCAGCGCGGCGACGCCGCTGCGCAGCGACGGCGGCTGGCGGATGTGGCGCAGCACCACGGGCCGTACGCCCACGAGGCCGGCGACCGAGGTGGCACCGAAGACGACCAGCTGCAGGCCCACGGGCAGGCCGAGCGCACCCGAGACCCCGGCCGCCGCCGCGGCCACCGCGAGCAGGCCCAGCGCCAGGCCGAGCGAGAACAGCTCCGCGACCCCGAGTGCGGCGGCCATGATCAGCCATACGACCCACGCGTCCATTGAGCGGCTCCTGAAAGGGCGCTATGCCCTTACTTGTACGGTAGCTCTCCAGATGGTCATGATGTAGAGGCGCAACCCCACCCCGAGGAACTTCATGCTGGAGCAGATCCCATGAGCCGTACGGCGTTCCGCACCTGCCCGCTGTGTGAGGCCCTCTGCGGCTTGGAACTGACCCTCGACGGAGACCGCGTGACGGGTGTGCGCGGCGATGCGGCCGACCCGTTCAGCAAGGGCTTCATCTGTCCCAAGGGCGCCACGCTCGGCAGCCTGGACGGCGACCCCGACCGGCTCCAGGCTCCCTTGATCGGCCAGGTCGAGGCGGAGTGGGCGGACGCCTTCGAGGCGGTGCGGCGGGGGATCCGCAAGGTGGTCGACACCTACGGCAAGGACGCGGTGGCCATCTACGTCGGCAATCCGACGGCGCACTCGATCGCGGGGCCGCTGTACGGCTCGGCCGTGATCAAGGCGCTCGGCACCCGCAACGTCTATTCGGCCAGCACGGCCGACCAGATGCCCAAGCACGTGAGCTCCGGCCACATGTTCGGCAACATCATGGCCATCCCGGTACCGGACCTGGACCGCACCGACTACCTGCTGATGCTGGGCGCCAACCCGCTGGAGTCCAACGGCAGCCTCTGCTCGGCCCCCGACTTCCCCGGCCGGCTCAAGGCGCTGCGGGCCCGTGGCGGGAAGCTCGTCGTGGTCGACCCGCGCCGTACCCGTACCGCCAGACTCGGCGAGCACCTGTTCATCAGGCCCGGCACCGACGCGTACTTCCTGATCGCCCTGGTCCACACGCTGTTCGCCGAGGACCTCGTCACCATCGGATCGTCGCACCTGGACGGGCGGGTGACCGGCCTCGACGACGTGCGGGCCCTGGCCGTGGAGTTCTCCCCCGAGACGGTCGCCCCGATCACGGGCGTTCCGGCGCAGACGATCCGGACGATCGCCAGGGACCTGGCCGGGGCCGAGCGGGCCGCCGTCTACGCCCGGATCGGGACGTGCACGCAGGCGTACGGGACGCTGGCGAGCTGGCTGGTGGACGTACTGAACACGCTGACCGGCAACCTGGACCGGGCCGGCGGCGCGATGTTCCCCAAGCCCGCGCATACCCCGGTCTACCGGACCCGGCACCGCCCGTACACGACCGGCCGGTGGACCAGCCGGGTACGCGGCCTGCCCGAGGTCAACGGCGAGCTGCCGATCGCGACCCTGGCCGACGAGATCGGGACTCCCGGCGAGGGCCAGATCAAGGCGCTGATCACCATTGGCGGCAACCCGGTGCTGTCGGCACCGAACGGTGCCCGGCTCGACGAGGTGTTCCCGGCCCTGGAGTTCATGGTCAGCGTCGACCCGTACCTGAACGAGACGACCCGGCACGCCGACGTCGTGCTGCCGCCGCCCAGGCCGACCCAGACCCCGCACTACGACCTGGCGCTGCTCGGCTTCACGGTCCGCAACTACGCCAGGTACTCGCCACCGTCGGTCGCCCTGCCCGACGGCAGGCCGAGTGAGGCGGAGATCCTTGCCCGCCTCGCCGTGATCGCCTCCGGCCTGGACGACGGAGGCCCTGAGGCCCTGGACGAGCTGATCATCGGCACCACACTGGCGAAGGCCACCGAGATGGCCGGTTCACCGGTGCACGGGCGCAAGGCCGCGGAGCTGCGGCCCCTCCTGGAGGGCACGACCGGCGCCGAGCTGCGGCTCGACCTGATGCTGCGCCTCGGCCCGTACGGCGACGGCTTCGGGGCCACGCCGGACGGGCTCACACTGCGGCGGCTGCGCGACGACCACCCGCACGGCATCGACCTGGGAGCCCTCGAACCGCGCCTCGACGAGGTCCTGCAGACCGTCTCCGGCATGGTCGAGCTCTGCCCGCCGTCGTTCGCCGCGGACGTGGACCGGTTGCGTGCCGGGCTCGACGAGGAGCGGGCGCCGTTCGTACTGATCGGCCGCCGCCACCTGCGTTCCAACAACAGCTGGCTGCACAACGTCCCCGAGCTGGTCGGCGGCTCCAACCGCTGCACCCTGCAGCTCAATCCGGCCGACGCCGCCGGTCTGGGCGTGGCCGCCGGGGAGCTGGTACGGATCGTCTCGCGGGCCGGGACCGTGACGGCCACCGCGGAGCCCACCGACGAGATCATGCCGGGCGTGGTGAGCCTCCCGCACGGTTGGGGGCACAGCTCCCCGGGTACGCGTATTCATGTAGCAACCGAGCACGCGGGTGTCAACGTCAACACGCTGACGGACGAACAGGAGATCGACCCGCTGTCCGGAAACGCGATCTTCAATGGCGTCCCGGTGCGAATCGCGGCGGTTCTGGAGGGTTTGCCCGGATAGACTCCCCCCACTTTCAGCAATTATGAGTGGGATTCATGGAGCTTGCACTGACTCAGGACACCCTGTCCGGTCCGGCCATCAACGGGCCCCGGCATCTCGAGTGGCGGGCCGCTCGGCAGTGGTTTCCGGTGGCGGTCGCCGGTGTGATGTTCCTCGCGTACGCGTGGTACTCGATGATGCGCCAGCGCACGGCCATCACCACCGCGTACGACCTGGGGATCTTCGACCAGGCGATTCACGCCTACGCGCACTTCCAGGCACCGATCGTGCCTCTCAAACAGCCCGGCTTCAACCTGCTCGGGGACCACTTCCACCCGATCCTGATCTCGCTGGTCCCGTTCTACTGGGTCTGGCCGAGCGCCTACCTGCTGCTGGCCGCGCAGGCCGGGCTGATGGCGGTCTCGATCATCCCGGTGGGGCGGCTCGCGATCGGCAGGCTCGGCACCCGGCCCGGCGCCGCCGTCACCGTCGCCTACGGGCTGGCCTGGGGCATCATGGGCCTGGTCTCCTTCGACTTCCACGAGATCGCGTTCGCCGTGCCGATCGCCGCGTTCACGGCGTGCGCGCTGGCCGAGGAACGCTGGCGGCGTGCGGTGGCGTGGTCGCTGCTCCTCCTCCTGGTCAAGGAGGATCTCGGTGTCACGGTGGCCGCGGTCGGCCTGTACGTGTTCCTGAAGGGGCAGCGCCGCCTGGGCGTCATGACGGCCGTCGGCGGGTTCGCGGTGATGGCGGTGATCGTCGGCCTGGTGATCCCGGCGCTGAACCCCTTGGGCCGTTACCCGTACTGGGGCAACGTCACCGGGGGCAGCAGCTTCCTGCACACGATCATCACGCTGCCGGCGACCCTGCTGACCCCGATGGCGAAGGTACAGCTGCTGCTCTGCGTCGTGGGCGTTACGGCCGGGGCGGCCCTGTTCTCCCCGATCATGATCATCGCCATCCCGACTCTGCTCTGGCGCCTGACCAGCCCGTACGAGCAGTACTGGAGCATCGGGCGGACGCACTACAACGCGATCCTGATGCCGATCGTGTTCGTCGCGCTGATCGACGCGGTCCCCCGCCTGATCGCGAACCGGCACCGATGGATACGCGGGTACGGGCGGATGGTCGTGCCGCTGAGCCTGGTCCTCGCGCTGGTGGCGGCTCCCGTCTACTTCGACAACTACCTGGTCACGACCGGGTTCCTGGACTCGAACCGGACCAGTGCGGTACGGCACGTGCTGGGCATGGTGCCGAACGGGGCCCGGATCGCGGCCTCCAACTACCTGGCCCCGCAGCTGACCGACCGGGCGCACGTCATCCTGTTCCCCCGGTTCACTCCCCAGGATCCGGTCGACTGGGTCGTGGTGGACACCCATCTGTGGGGCAAGGTGCCGCCCGCGCCGGACCAGTGGGCCGCCTACCACAAGCTCAAGTCGATGGGCTTCAATGCGGTCGCCCGCCGGTACGGGATCGTGCTGTTCCACAAGGGTTGACCGGTGGCGTCCAGTTTCCCGCGGAGCGCGATGCGGAACCCCGCCAGTGGCCGTCGCCTGATCTGCAGGCTACTGTCCGAGGAGACGCCTTCCGAGTACGAGGGGGACCGGTGAACGGCGGACGGGTAGGCAGAATCTTCCGGGGCGGGCCCGGACGGCTACCGGGTGCCCATCCCGTGGACGTCGCGGAACGGCTCGAACGGACCGACCGGCTGGACGGGCTCACACGCTCCCTCACCGTGCTGGTAAAGCGGGTGCTGCGGCCGGGCCCGATCAAGAACGCCCTGCACGGAGTGCCCACCGGGCATCCGGCCCACCCGCCCCTGACCGACCTCCCGGTCGGAGCCTGGGTCTCCGCCGCCGTACTCGATCTGCTCCCCGGCACCGAGAAGGCCTCGCAGGTCCTGATCGCGGCGGGCCTGGCCGGTGCGGTGCCGACGGCGCTGACCGGTCTAGCCGACTGGTCGGTGCTGCACCAGGAGCAGCAGCGGGTGGGCCTTGTGCACGCGCTCGGCACCGCCACCGCGAGCACGCTGTACGCCGCGTCCCTGGTCGCCCGGTCCCAGGGCCGTACGTCCGCCGGCAAGGCCCTCGGGTTCGCCGGGCTCGGCGCGCTGCTCGCCGGCGGTTACCTCGGCGGGCACCTCGCCTTCCGGCAGGCCGCCGGAGCCAACCACGCCGAGTCGGTCACCCACCTGGTACCGCTCGGGTGGCACGACCTGTGCGCGGCGGCCGATCTGCCCGACGGCTGGCCGGTACACCGGCGGCTCGGCTACATCAGCCTGTTCGTGCTCCGCACCGGCGACGAGATCCACGTGCTCGCCGACCGCTGCGCCCACCTGGGCGGCCCGCTGCACCAGGGCCGCGTGGTGCAACGGGCCGACGAGCTCTGTGTGGTCTGCCCCTGGCACGACAGCACGTTCCGGGTGGACGACGGCTCCGTCGTGTACGGCCCGGCCACCGCACCGCAGCCGGCCTTCGCGACCCGCGTCCGCGAGGACGGCATCGTCCAGGTCCGCCCCCTGGGCTGAGCCTGCTTATGGCGCCTAACCCGCTGCGTCGCGCAGGATGCGCTCTTCGGGGGTCTCCTGGTTGGCGGCGACGGGGTGCTCGACCAGGGCCAGCACGCGGCTGGCCATGAACCTGGCCGTCCTTATCGCGGTTCCGGTACGGGTGACCTCGGTGACCTCGATGACGCCGCGCCTGTTGCTGATCTCAACGCGCCGCCCGGCCCTGGTGGCGATCATCTCGTAGGTCCGGGTCTCCTCACCCGCGTCAATGACGATCTCGACCCTGTCACCCTTCATCTGGCACCCCCTCGAACGTATATTCGAGGTATACCCACCCAAACCCCCCGCCAACCTCAGGTCAGTGCCAGCTTGACGATCGCGACGAGACCGACGATCACGATGATCGTGCGAAGTACCAGCGGCGGCAGTTTGCGGCCTGCCGAGGCACCGATGAACCCGCCCAGCGTCGAACCCAGCGCGATCATCAGCACGACCATCCAGTCGGGGTGCGCGAGGATGACGAACAGGACGGCCGCGGTGGCGTTGACCACTCCGGACAGCACGTTCTTCGCACCGTTGATGCGCTGCATGGTGTCGTCGAGGAAGATCCCGAGCAGCGAGATCAGGATGATCCCCTGGGCCGCCCCGAAGTAGCCGCCGTAAACGCCCGCCACGAAGACGCCCAGCCACAGCACCGGACCGCCGTGCCCATGGTGGACCTCCCGGCGCGCCATGATCCACTCGTTGAGCCGGGGCTGCACGACCACCAGGACCAGCGCCACCACGATCAGCGCCGGTACGACGACCTTGAACGCCTGGGCCGGCATCGTCAGCAGCAGCACGCCGCCGAGGAGGGAGCCGAGCATCGAGGCGGCGCCCAGCCTGAGCAGCCGCTCCCGCTGGCCGCTGAGCTCGCGGCGGTAGCCGTACGCCCCCGCGAAGGAACCCGGGACCAGCCCGATGTTGTTCGAGACGTTGGCCACGACCGGTGGGTAGCCGAGCGCCACCAGGATCGGGAAGGTGATCAGCGACCCCGACCCCACCACCGCGTTGATGCCACCCGCGCTCACCCCCGCGGCGAAGATGATCACCGCGTGCCACATATTCACAAACACGCCCCGGCCGGTCGTACGAACCTTAACGACCAGACGTTACAACGACGCTCACTGTGCTCACACCGCGCCCTGCGACGCTCAGCGGACAGCGCGGGCGGACCAGCGGCCGTCCTGGCGTTCCACCCGGAGCGGAACACCGAAGCAGCGGGTGAGGTGCTCCTGGGTGAAGACCTCGTCGACCTTGCCCACCGCGACGACACCGCCGCGGCGGATCAGCAGCGCGTGCGTGAAACCCTCGGGGACCTCCTCGACATGGTGCGTGACCAGCACCATCGCCGGGGCCATCGGGTCATCGGCCAGCGCGCCGAGCCTGGCCACCAGGTCCTCTCTGCCGCCCAGGTCGAGACCGGCCGCAGGCTCGTCGAGCAGCAGCAGCTCCGGATCGGGCATCAGCGCACGGGCGATCTGGACCCGTTTGCGCTCCCCTTCTGAGAGAGTGGAGAACTTGCGCCGGAGCAGGTGCGAGCAGCCGAGCACGTCGAGCAGCTCGACCGCCCGGGTCACGTCCGTCGAGTCGTACTCCTCGCGCCAGCGGCCGAGAATGGCGTACGACCCGGTCAGCACCAGGTCGATGACCTTCTCGTTGACGGGTACCTTCTCCGCGATCGCCGCACTGCTGATGCCGATCCGGGTCCGCAGGTCGAAGACGTCGGTCTGGCCGAGCGTCTCCTCCAGGATCTGCACCGTTCCCTCAGTGGGATGCAGCATGGTCGCCGCGACCTGGAGCAGAGTGGTCTTCCCTGCCCCGTTCGGGCCGACGACGACCCATCGTTCGCCTTCGTTGATCGTCCAGTCGATGCCGCGGAGCAGAGCCGCCCCGTCCCGCCGGACCCCCACGCCCTGCAGCCGCAGTACTTCCCCGGCCATTGCGCCCTTTCCAAGCAGGGTGGCCGCACGCACCCGGGATCACCGGGCCCCGTTCGGCCACCAATCACATACTCCGGGGACGAACCTACGCCATCCGAAGCGCATATGGTGGTCGGCATGCACGTCGAGAAGCCCTCCCAGACAGCTACGGCCCGAGCGGCCGGAGCCCTGGTCGCCTGGGGGAATGCCTGGCTCAGCGGCCACGTGGGGCTTGACGAGGCCGTGGACGCGGTCGAGAAGTCCAGCGGCCCCAACGTGATGTTCACCACCGAGGCCGAGAGCCCGCTGCGGCGCGGCCTGGCCGAGCTCAGGGTGGACGGGATGACCTCCCTGCGGCTCGCCCTCCCGATCCCCGGTGACCCGCTCGGGCTGACCGGGCCGCCCGAGCTGAACATGGCCGCCATCGACGCGGGGCGTGCGGTCATCGTGAACCTGGGCGACCGGTGCGCCGGGCTGATCCCGGCCGCCGACCTGCGCGGTTCGTCCTACAGCGGGGTCCGCTGGACCGTTCTGGCGGCCCGTCCGGGCGAGCCCGACGTGCCGTCCCTGCCTGAGGCCGACCACCAGCTGGCCATGGCGCTACGGGAGGCCACGGCCGCGCTGGTGACCGTCGACGATGTGGCGCAGGGACGGCCCGAGATCGCCGGGGCCCTCGCCGCGCTCCGCGACGAACCGGCCAGCGGGCTCGCCCCCGGCTATCCGGCCCGGGCCCACCGGGTGGCGGCGCAAGCCGAACGGCTCACCCGGGTCGTGGACCTGGCGCACGGCCTGGCCGGTCACAACCTGACGGCCGAGCAGATGCGCCGCCGTGCCGAGGCGCTGCGGCTCCTCGACCGAGCCGTCCGGCGCGCCCAGGTCGCCGCGTACAACAGCGCCTTCGACCCGGTCAGTTAGAGCGCGGGGCGGCGACCGCGCCTACCGCGATGGGGGGCATGGGGACCGGGGTGTCGACCACGTCGGCGACGACGCAGGTGATGTTGTCGGGTCCCCCGGCGTCCCTGGCCAGCTCGATCAGGCGCTGCACCACGTTGCGCCGGTCCGGCTCGCTGGTCAGCACGTCGTAGAGCGCCTCCGGGCCGACCGGGCCGGTCAGCCCGTCGGAGCAGAGCAGGTAGCGGTCGCCGAGCTTGGCCGTACGCGGGGTCAGGTCAGGTTCCCGGTCGTCATTGCCGTCCAGTACCCGGAACAGCATGTGCGAGAGCCGGGGTGACGCGCCGCCCTCGGGGCCGAGCAGCTTGTCCATGGTGTGGTCCTGGGTCATCTGGAACAGCTCGCCGTCCCGCAGCAGATAACCCCGGGAGTCGCCGATGTGGGCCAGCGCGACATGATCGCCCGACCAGAGCATCGCGGTCAGGGTGGTACCCATCCGGTCAAGCTCGGGATGCTGCTCGATCACGCCACGCAGGGTCTGATGGGCCTGCGTGACCGCCCGGCCGAGCGTCTCGACCAGCTGCTCGGCCGGCACCTCGGCGTCGTATCGCCGGAGCGTGTCGATGACGGTGGAGCTCGCCACCTCGCCACCGGCATACCCGCCCATGCCGTCCGCGACGGCGATCAGCCAAGGCCCGGCGTAGGCCGAGTCTTCGTTGTTCTCGCGGTTGCATCCGATGTCAGAGCCCGCGGCGTAGGCAATAGTCACATTCATCAAAGGTTCTCTGCGAGGCCATGGCGGACGGCGTACAGGGCCGCCTGGGTGCGGTCCTGGACGCCGAGCTTGCTGAACAGATTAGACACATGAGTCTTGACCGTCTTCTCTGAGACGACCAAAGCTCTGGCGATCTCCCGGTTGGACCGGCCGTACGCTATCTGGACCAGCACCTCATGCTCCCGTTCGGTCAGTGTGCCGATGTCACGTTCCGCGGGCTTCCCGCGCAGCACGGCCTGCGCGGCCTCGGGCGCCAGCAGCACGTTCCCGTCGTGAACCGAGCGGATCGCCTGCACCAGGGCCTGCGGGTCAATGTCCTTGTAGAGGAATCCCGCCGCCCCCGACCGTACCGCCGGAAGGACCGGGGCGCGCTCGGTCACGCTCGTCAGTATCAGAACCTTCGCCCGTACTCCCGTGGCGTGCAGTTCGTTCAGCGCGCCCTGGCCGCCGCCGCCGGGCATTTTCAGGTCGAGCAGGATCACGTCGGGATCCAGCGCCCGCGCGGACGCCACGACCTGCACTCCGTCGCCGGCCTCGCCCACCACCTCGATGTCCTCCTGGACACCGAGGAACGTGCGCAGACCCTGTCGTACGACGGGGTGGTCATCGGCGATCAGCACCCGTATCCGGTCAGCCACGCGGCACCTCCACCCGCACGACCGTACCGGTTCCGGGGTCCGATGCGATGGTGAGCGAACCACCTGCCGCCACGGCGCGTTCGCGCATCGAGACCAGCCCGAGCCCGTCCCTGCCGGTCTCCCGCGCGACGGGGTCGAATCCGGCCCCGTCGTCCTCGATCTCGAGCACCACCCGGTCCGCCGCACCACGCAGCCGCACCCTGATCACGGTCGCGTGCGCATGCCGCAGCGCGTTGTAGAGCCCCTCCTGGGCGATCCGGAACAGCGCCGTCTCGCAGTCCTCGCCGAGCGGCGGCACGTCCGAGGTCTCGAAGGTCACCTCGGTACCGTGCACCCGGGCCAGTACCTCCAGATGCTTGCGGAGCGAGTCGGCCAGGCCGTCGCCCGCCAGATCGGCGGGGCGCAGCTCGAAGATGACGGCGCGCAGCTCCTCGAGCGCCTCGGCGGCCAGCCGCTCCACCTGCACCAGTTCCCGCCGGGTACGGACCGGGTCACGGTCGGCGAGCGCCGCCGCGGCCTGCGCGGTGAGGCGCAGCGAGAACAGCTTCTGGGCGACCGCGTCGTGCAGCTCCCTGGCGAGGCGGTTGCGCTCCTGTACGACGGTCAGTTCCTGGTGCCGTTCGTAGAGCCTGGCATTGGTGAGGGCGATCGCCGCGTGCGCCCCGAACAGGGTGAGGAGTTCCTCGTCGCGCTCGGTGAAGCCCCCCGGCGCCCTCTTGTTGGACAGGAAGATGATGCCGAGGACGTCGTCGCCGCTGCGGATCGGGACGCCGAGGAAGTCCTTGAGGATCGGGTGCGCCTGCGGCCAGCCCTCGAAGCCGGGCTCCCTGCGGATGTCGCTGTGGCGGTGCACCTTGCCGTCGGCGAGCATGACGGCGAGCATGCCGTGCTGGCGGGGCAGCGGGCCGATCGCCTCCCACTCCTCGTCGGAGATCCCCTCGACCACGAACTCGGCGAAGGAACCCTGGTCGTCGGGGATGCCGAGCGCCGCGTACCTGGCGTCCAGGAGCTGCGCGGCGGCCCGTACGATCACCTGGAATACCTCGTGCACGGACAGGTGCCGGGTCACCGCGAGGACGGCCGAGCTGACCGCGTGCAGCGTCGCGTCCCGGTCCAGGTCAGTGTCCACAACCCAGACCGTACTCGCCCGCTCCACCAGCCTGGATCACCTTCCGGACCTACCTTCCGCCGCGCCGTGTCACCCTCCCGCGCCAGGCTTGGAAAATCCTGGTAGTACCTGGGTGCTTGGGCCGCGTGGGCGGAGCGAGCGCCAGAAAACCAGGACCATTGACCGAGGCCATCGGCCGATGCCGGAACCGGGCCGGGCTCATAACGTCCAGGGCATGACGGACAGAACGGCACTCATCACCGGCGCCTCCCGGGGGCTCGGGCGGGCACTCGCCACCGAGCTGGCCCGCGACGGCTGGCGCCTCATCATCAACGCCCGGGGCGCCGAGGACCTCGCCGTGGTGGCCGCCGAGCTGGGGGCGACCGCGGTCGCCGGGGATCTGGCGGACTCGTGGCACCGGGCGGCCCTGATCGGCGCGGTCGAGGAGGCCGGCGGCCTCGACCTGCTGGTCAACAACGCGAGCGTGCTCGGCCCGATGCAACCCCTCGGCGAGTATCCGCTCGACGCTCTGGAACGGGCCTTCGCGGTCAACGTGCTCGCGCCGCTCGCCCTCGTTCAGGGGGCGCTGCCCTACCTGCGCGCGAGCAACGGCGCGATCCTCAACATCAGCTCCGACGCGGCCGTCGAGGCCTACGAGACCTGGGGCGGCTACGGGGCCACGAAGGCCGCCCTGGAACAGCTCTCCCACGTGCTCGCCGCCGAAGAGCCCGAGGTGAGGGTCTGGTGGGCCGACCCGGGGGAGATGCGCACCCGGATGCTCGCCGAGGCCATGCCCGACGAGGACCCCCTCCAGTTCCCCCTCCCCGGCGAGTCCGCAACCGCCCTCCTCCGCCTCATCAACCCGTTGACTCGTGGCGTTCCCCGCCCCGTTCCCGGAAACAGTGCGGCAAACGCCACGGGTCAACGGAGTGGGCGGTATCGGGCGGGGGATTTGTGACCGCCATTCTGGAGACTCTGAAATGATCGATTTCGCCCTGCCGTCATCCCTGGAGGCGCACGAGCCGCCCGAGGCCCGGGGCCGTGACCGGGACGGTGTCCGGCTGCTGCTCAGCCGCCCCGGTTTCGTCTCCCATCACGAGTTCCGCGAACTGCCCACCCTGCTGCGGCCAGGGGACCTGCTGGTGGTCAACACCTCCTCGACCCTGCCTTCGGCGGTACGGCTCGACAGGCTGTCGGTGCACTTCTCCACGCCGCTGGCCTCCGGCGATCCGGCCAGGGAGTGGATCGTGGAACTGCGCCGCCGGTCCGGGAAGGCGTCGGTGCCCTACTCGGGCGGCTCGCCCGGCGAGTGGTTCCCGCTGCCCGGTGGTGTCACCCTCACCCTGGTCTCCCGCCGCACGGACCGTCTCTGGCATGGCCGGCTGAGCACCGATGTCGTCCCCTATCTCCGCCGGCACGGGGTGCCGATCCGGTACGGCTACGTCCGCCGGGACTGGCCCACCGCCACGTACCAGACGGTCTTCGCGACCGACCGCGACGAGGGCAGCGCCGAGATGCCCAGCGCCGCCCGGCCCTTCACCACCGAATTGGTCACCCGCCTTGTCTCCCACGGGGTGCTGCTCGCCCCCCTCACCCTGCACACCGGCGTCGCCTCCCCCGAGGCCCACGAACCGCCGTACGCCGAACGGTTCTCGGTGCCGCCGGTCACCGCCTCGCTGGTCAACCACGTGCACGCGGACGGCGGCCGGGTGATCGCCGTCGGCACCACCGTGGTGCGCGCCCTGGAGACGGCCGTCTCCGCGTCGGGCGAGGTACGGCCGCTGTCCGGCTGGACCGAGCACGTCATCACGCCGGAGGCGGGGGTACGGGCGGTGGACGGGCTGCTCACCGGGCTGCACGAGCCCAAGTCCTCGCACCTGATGATGCTCACCGCCATCGCGGGCACCTCACTCCTGGAGGAGACCTATGCGCAGGCCCTCCGCGAGCACTACCTCTGGCACGAGTTCGGCGACCTCAACCTCATCCTCACCCGCTGATCCACATGGGATTCCACGTGTGATCCACAGCACTCTGAGGGAGTCCTGACCCTCAAGTGAACGCTGTGTGACCTGGGTGTATGCATCCGGTTACAACACTCGTCAGACGGCGACCAGGTGCGAGTCACTCCATCGCGGCCAGGTACCTTGAAGGCAGCATGAACGGGTCACAGCGCACGCTTCTCATCACGCTCACCGGCCGCGACCGCCCGGGGGTCACGTCGCGGCTCTTCGGTACGCTCGCCGGTTTCCCCGTGAAGGTGGCCGATCTCGAGCAGGTCGTCATCCGGGGTCGCCTGATTCTCGGCGTCCTCCTCTCCTACGACACCGCGACCGATATCGGACAGGTCCTGACCGCCGTCGAGCGGATCGCGGCCGACCTGGAGATGGAGGTCGAACTCTCCACCGGTACCGGGAAGAAGATCGCCCCCAATCGCCGGGGCCGGCTGCACGTGACGATCCTGGGCGCGCCGCTGCTGCCCGCGGCGATCGCCGGGATCGCCGGGCGGATCGCGGCGAACGGTGCCAACATCGACCGCATCGAGCGGCTCTCGCACTACCCGGTGACGACCATCGAGATGGACGTCTCCGGTGCCGATCCCGACCAGTTGCGGGCGGCACTGGCGATCGAGGCCGCCGAGCAGCAGGTCGACGTGGCCGTACAGCGGGCCGGGCTGCACCGCAGGGCCAAGCGCCTGATCGTGATGGACGTGGACTCGACCCTCATCCAGGGCGAGGTCATCGAGCTGCTCGCCGAGCACGCAGGCTGCCTGGCCGAGGTCGCCAAGGTGACCGAGGCGGCGATGAAGGGCGAGCTCGACTTCGAGGGGGCGCTGCGCGAGCGGGTGGCGCTCCTCGCCGGTCTGGACGCCTCAGCGATCGACCGGGTACGCGAGCAGATCGTCCTGTCGGCGGGGGCCCGTACCCTGGTCAGGACGCTGAAACGGCTCGACTACAAGTTCGCCATCGTCAGCGGCGGCTTCACCCAGGTGACCGACTCGTTGGTGGAAGACCTGGGCATCGACTACTCCGCCGCCAACACCCTGGAGATCGTCGACGGGCGGCTCACGGGGCGGGTGGTCGGCGAGGTGATCGACCGCGCGGGCAAGGCGAGCGCACTGGCCAGGTTCGCCGCCGAGGCGGGCATCCCGATCAGCCAGACCGTGGCGATCGGCGACGGGGCCAACGACCTGGACATGCTCCAGGCGGCCGGCCTCGGCATCGCCTACAACGCCAAGCCGGTGGTACGGCAGGCCGCCGACACCGCCGTGAACGTGCCGTACCTGGACACCATCCTCTTCCTGCTCGGCATCTCGCGTGAGGACGTCGAGGCCGCCGACGCCGAGGACCCACAGGTCTGAAACACCCGGAGGGACCCGTGACGGCGACGTCACGGGTCCCTCTGCGTTCCGCTGACCTGCGGAGAGATCTTGGATGTCCAGATCCCCGCGAACATTTCGTCCGTATTGCGGACACGTCACCTGATTGTTATCTCATCCAACAAATACCCCCTCTGAGGTACTAGCGCCCCAGGTGACCTGCGACATATGTTCCCTGACACAACATTCAAACGGGCGGACCTGCCGAGACCCGGCAAACCACCCACGCGCGCCGCTCGAACTCCACCCCGAAGATCTATCGTCCCGCCCGTCGGGCCGTACCCCCCCAGAAAGGACCCTGCACATGCGCAAGGGGCTCCTCCTCACCGCCACCTCGGCGGCCCTACTTCTCGGCCTTACCGCCTGCAGCTCGAGCAGCAAGCCGTCTACGGCCGCCCCCGCCAAGAAGCCGAAGATCGGCGTCATCCTGCCGGACAGCAAGTCCTCGGCCCGCTGGGAGACCGCTGACCGTAAGTACCTCACCGACGCCTTCACGGCTGCCGGTGTCGCGTACGACATCCAGAACGCCCAGGGCGACAAGGGTCAGTTCCAGACCATCGCCGACCAGATGATCACCAGCGGCGTCAACGTGCTGATCATCGTCAACCTGGACAGCGGAACCGGCAAGGCCGTGCTCGACAAGGCCAAGGCGCAGGGCGTCGCCACGATCGACTACGACCGGCTCACCCTGGGCGGCTCCGCCCAGTACTACGTGAGCTTCGACAACACCGCGGTCGGCAAGCTCCAGGGCGACGGCCTGGGCAAGTGCCTGACCGACATGAAGGCCACCAAGCCGGTCATCGCCGAGCTCAACGGCTCCCCGACCGACAACAACGCGACCCTGTTCGCGGCCGGTTACAACAGCGTCCTCGACCCCAAGTACGCCTCGGGCGAGTACGTCAAGGGCCCGAACCAGTCCGTGCCGGACTGGGACAACGTGCAGGGCGGCACGATCTTCGAGCAGATGCTGACCGCGCAGCCGAAGATCGCCGGTGTCCTGGCGGCCAACGACGGTCTCGGTAACGCCGCGATCGCCGTGCTCAAGAAGCAGAAGCTGAACGGCAAGGTCCCGGTCACCGGCCAGGACGCCACCGTGCAGGGCCTGCAGAACATCCTCGCGGGCGACCAGTGCATGACCGTCTACAAGGCCGTCAAGAAGGAGGCCGACGCCGCGTCGGCGCTGGCCATCGACCTGGCCAAGGGCAAGAAGGACACCGCCCCGACGACCGTCGACAACCAGGGCACCAAGACCCCGGCGGTTCTGCTCACCCCCGAGGCCATCTTCAAGAACAACATCACCGACGTCATCAACGACGGCTTCGTGAGCAAGGCCGACCTGTGCACCGCGAACTTCGCCGCGCTCTGCGCCAAGGCCGGAATCCAGTAGCCACCCGACCACCGCGGGTCCCGGGGTCCTCCACACCCCGGGACCCGCGGTCGCCTGTCCCACACGAGGAGCCGCCCACCATGACCGCGACCCCGATCCTGGAACTACGCGGGATCGACAAGAGCTTCGGCCCAGTTCAGGTCCTGCACGATGTCGCCTTCTCCGTCTATCCCGGTGAAGTGACCGCACTCGTCGGCGACAACGGCGCCGGGAAGTCCACGCTGGTCAAGTGCATCGGCGGGATCCACCCGATCGATGCGGGCGAGTACTTCATCGAGGGCGAACCGGTCCATGTCCACAGCCCCCGCGACGCCGCCGGGTACGGCGTCGAGATCGTCTACCAGGACCTGGCGCTCTGCGACAACCTGGACATCGTGCAGAACATGTTCCTGGGCCGGGAGCGCAAGAGCGGCCTGGTTCTGGACGAGGCCACGATGGAGGAGATGGCGGCCAAGACCCTCGACGGGCTCTCGGTCCGTACCGTGCAGTCCATCAGGCAGCTGGTCTCCAGCCTGTCCGGCGGCCAGCGGCAGACCGTCGCGATCGCCAAGGCCGTGCTCTGGAACAGCAAGATCGTGATCCTTGACGAGCCGACCGCCGCGCTCGGCGTGGCGCAGACCGCCCAGGTGCTCGAACTGGTCCGCAGGCTGGCCGACAACGGCCTGGCGGTGGTCCTGATCTCGCACAACATGAACGACGTCTTCGCGGTCTCGGACCGCATCGCCGCCCTCTACCTCGGCCGGATGGCCGCCCAGCTCAAGACCTCGGACATCACGCACGCGCAGATCGTGGAATTGATCACGTCGGGTCGCAGCGGAGACCTGGGCCTTCAGAACGGCAACGGAGCAAAAGCATGAGCGTGGTCACCTCCAAGAGCCCAGCCGCGCCGGTCACCCTGAAGTCCCTTGGCCGCGGCTACTTCGACCGCATCCGTGGCGGCGACCTGGGCGCGCTGCCCGCGGTGCTCGGCCTGCTCGTGCTCTGCACGACCTTCTCGATCATGCGACCGGTCTTCCTGTCCTCGCTGAACTTCGCGAACCTGCTGACCCAGGGCGCCGCCCTCACGGTGATCGCCATGGGCCTGATCTTCGTGCTGCTGCTCGGCGAGATCGACCTGTCGGCCGGGTACGCCAGCGGGGTGTGCGCCGCGATGCTCGCCGTGCTCCTCACCCAGCACGGCTGGCCCTGGTACGCGGCGGTCCTCGCCTCGCTGGTCACCGGCGCGGTCATCGGCCTGGCGCTCGGAGTCCTGGTCGCCAAACTCGGCATCCCCTCCTTCGTGGTCACACTGGCGGCCTTCCTCGCCTTCCAGGGCGTCGTGCTGCTGATGCTGAAGGAGGGCACCAACATCTCCATCCGGGACTCCACAATCCTGGCGATCTCCAACAACAACATGACGCCCACGCTCAGCTGGGCCGCCCTGGCGCTGGGAGTCCTCGGCTACGCGGCCACCCAGCTCTGGCGGGCCCGCCGGCGCAAGCAGCGCGGGCTGTCCGCCGAGCCGCTGACGCTGATCGCGCTCCGGGTCGGGATCCTGACCGCCATCGCCGGGACCGCCGTGTACGTGCTCAACCAGGAGCGCAGCCGCAACGCGATCATCGTCTCGCTCAAGGGCGTCCCGATCATCGTGCCGATCATCGGCGTGCTGCTGGTCGGGCTGACCTTCGTGCTGCGCCGCACCAAGTACGGCCGGCACATCTACGCCGTCGGCGGCAACCAGGAGGCCGCCCGCCGGGCCGGCATCAACGTCGACGCGCTGCGCATCTCGGCGTTCGTGATCTGCTCGACCATGGCCGCCATCGGCGGCGTCATCGCGGCCTCGCGCGCCGACTCGGTGGACCCCAACACCGGTGGCAGCAACGTGCTGCTGTACGCGGTGGGCGCGGCGGTCATCGGCGGTACGAGCCTGTTCGGCGGCAAGGGGCGCATCCTGGACGCCGTCCTGGGCGGCGCGGTGGTAGCGGTGATCATCAACGGCATGGGGCTCATGGGTTACAGCTCAGGGATCAAATACGTCGTAACAGGATTCGTCCTGCTGCTCGCCGCCGGGGTCGATGCCCTGTCCCGGCGCCGCACCGCCAAGCGATGACCTCCCCCGACATGGCAAGGCCTCAATGATGCGAGCCGGCCCCTCACCGGAGGAGATCCGCCGGCACAACCTCGGCACACTGCTTCGCCATGTCCACCTCGGCGGCCCGGCCTCCCGTGCCGTGCTCGCCGACCGGATGGGCCTGAACCGCAGCACAATCATGGCGCTGACCGCGGAGCTCACCGGGGCCGGTCTGGTCCGCGAGGAACTGCCGAAGGACACCGGCAGGGCCGGGCGGCCCTCCCTGGTCGTGCGGCCCGAGTCCGACCGCGTGTACGTGCTGGCCTTCGACGTCGGCGTGGACCGGCTCATCGCGGCCCGGGTGGGGCTCGGCGGAACGGTCCTCGACCGCCGGGAGATGGTACGGCCCCGGGAGGGCTTCGAACTTGCGGACGTGGTCGGCGTACTGGCCGGGTTCGCCCGGCAGATGGTCCGCAAGACCCAGTCCGACACGGTCTGCGTGGGGGCCGGGGCGGCCTTCTGCGGGATGGTCCGCCGGTCGGACGGGATGGTCAGGTTCGGGCCCAACATCGGCTGGGTGGACGAGGCCTTCGGCACCGAGCTGAGCCGCCGCCTTGGGCTCGGCCTGCCGGTCTCGGTGGACAACGACGCCAATCTGGGTGCGCTGGCCGAGCACGAACGCGGGGCCGGGGTCGGCTGTGACAACCTGATCTACCTGCACGGGGATGTCGGCATCGGCGGTGGGATCATCGTCGGCGGCCGGCTGCTCGGCGGTGAGGGCGGGTACGGCGGCGAGGTCGGCCACATGGTCGTCAAACCGGTCGGCGGACTGGCCTGCGGCTGCGGGTCGCACGGCTGCCTGGAGGCCGAGGTGGGCGAACGGGCCCTGCTCGCGGCGGCCGAACGGTCCCCGGAACTGATCGGCCGGGAGGCCGTACGGTCCGTGGTGGACGCGGCCGATCGAGGCGACATCGCCGCGCGGGACGCACTGCACCAGGTCGGCGACTGGCTCGGCATCGGCGTCGCCAACCTCGTCAACATCTTCAACCCCGGCCTTGTGATCTTCGGGGGGACGCTGCGGGAGATCTACCTGGGTTCCGCCGCCCAGGTACGCAGCCGGATGGCGACCAACGTGCTCGCGGTCTCCCGGGAGCGGGTACGCCTCCGTACCCCCGCCCTCGGCGACGACGCCACCCTGGTCGGCGCCGCCGAGCTGGCCTTCTCCGAGGTACTGACCAACCCGCTCGAGGTCCTGGCCCGCGCGACGGCCTGACCTCGGTGTCCGACCTATGAGCGGTGCGGCCGCTGGGTAGAGGATGATCATGGGGGGTTTGCGGGAGGCGTTCGCGGTCATCGAGGGACGCGCGGCCCCCTTCTACGGGCTCACCGCCTCCGCCGCCGTCGCGGTCCCGCTGCTGGCCGGGGCCCTCAGCGGGCACCCCGACCAGGGGTCGATGATCTCGCTCGGCGCCTATGTGGTCGCCTTCACGGCCCCCTCCGGTCCGTACGGCGCGCGCGGCCGGTCCCTCCTGGTCTCCACACTGATGATCGCCGCGGGGGGCACGGTCGGCGGACTGCTGAACGGGCATCCCTGGCTGGCCACACTGATCGTGTCCTGCACCGTGGCAGCCGGGGCGGGGCTGCCGTCGATCGGCAACCCCATCGCGCTCGCCGTCCTCCTGACCAGCATCCGGCCGCACACCCCGGACGCCCTGTACTACGGGGTTCTGGAGCTGGCCGGGGGCCTCTTTTTCACCGTGCTGTTCCTGGCGCCGTGGCCCGCCCGGCGGCTCCGCCCGCTCCGGGACGCGCTGTCAGAGGCGGCCGAAGCGGTGGCCGGGGCGTTGGACGCGGTGGCGCAGAGCGCGGCGGCATACTCCCGCTACGTGCGGGTCGACGATCCGGTTCTGGCCGAGGTGGCCCGTCCGCCCAGCTGGGAGCGCTCGTACCGGCACGCCCTGCACGCGGTGTCGGCCGCCCGTACGACGTTCGGCCTGTACCGGTCGGGCCGCGAGGACGAGCAGCCGACCCGGCCGGAGCGCCTCATCGACATGCTCGCCCAGATCCTGGCCGAGACGAGTGCGCTGCGCACCCTGGTCGAGGCCGCGCACCAGCACCCCCCTCGGCACGGCCCGCCCACCGAGACCCAGATCGTGATCACCGCGCTGGCCACCCGGGTGCGGCTGCTCGCCGGAGCGGTCGAGGCCCCCGGACAGGCCCCGCTCGGCAGCACCGGCTCTGCGGCGGTCAACTTGCTCACGCAGCAGACCGAGCGGATCCACCTGGCGGCCCTGGCCGGGGACGACGACCTGGTGGCCGCCGCGCTGGTCGCCCAGGTGCGGCGCGCGGTGGACCGGATCGCCGCGGCTGTGGAGACCGCCGGCCGGATCGCGGAGGGCGGCCTGCGCGTCAGGTTCGCCGCCCCCCGGCTGCCCACCGCCCCGCATCCGGGCTCCCTCTGGAAGCGGCTGACCCGCGCGATCATCACCCGGTCCCCCGAGTTCCGGCGGGCCGCCCGGGTCGGTCTGGCGGTAGGGACGGCGATGACGCTGGTGACCGTATTCGGGAAGCCGCACGGCCAGTGGCTGACCATCACCGTGCTGTTCAGCCTGCGGGGCACCTACGGGGAGACCCGTATCCGGATCGTGCAGCGCATCGGCGGCGTCATCGTCGGAAGCGTGGTGGCCGCGGTGCTGCTCGCGCTGGCCCCCGGCCAGGTCGGTGCCAGCCTGGTCCTGTTCGTCAACGCGCTCATCGGGTTCACGCTCCGCTCGGTGAACTACTCCTACTGGGCGGTGTTCGGTACCCCCATCTCGATGATGCTTCTTGAGTTCTCAACACCCTCGTCATGGACGCTGGCGGGGCTGCGCGTCGCACTCACCATCGCCGGCGGCGTCCTGGCCTTCCTGGCCGCCCGGCTGCTCTGGCCCGCCGGGGTCGCCGAACTCCTCCCGGCCCGGCTGGACCGGCTGCTCACCACGCATGCCGCGCTGGTGCGGGCGGCCACCGCCGTGGTCGACGGCGCGTCCCCCCGCCTTGCCCTCGAGAGCATCATGACCGCCGAGCGGGCCATCGACGACGTCAGCGAGATACGGCACCGGCTGGCCCACGAACGGCTGCCGGACACCGACCGGATCACCGCGCTGCGGGACGCCGAGCACGCCGCGCACCGGATCCGGGGCCACCTGGCCGCGGTCTCCCGGATGTCCGAGGAGGAACTCTCCGACCCGGGCCCCGTACCCAAGATCCTCGACCGGGTCGCCGGTTACCTGGAAACGGCCGCCGACTCCGTCTCGCACCCACCCCCCGTCCTCGTAGCGGACGAGACCCTGGATCTGCGGGAGGAGCTGGCGGACCTCGACGAGCACCTGTCCGTGCTGGTCCGCTGCCGCCGTTCCGAGGTCGAGTCCGGCGTAGGCCTGGACGAGTTCACGCCATTGCAGCGCGCGCTGCTCCACATCTCCGGCATCCGCCAGGCCCTCCGCTGGCTCCGCTCCGACGCCCAGGAGCTCACCACCAGCAGCACCGCCGCAACCCGTTGGCCCGTCCAATAGAGGCTGGCGTTTCCCGCACCGTTTGAAGAAAAGGTGCGGGAAACGCCACGAGTCAACGAGA
>JAOPYM010000157.1 GCA_025964615.1 Actinomycetes bacterium | reverse complement strand
CAGAATCAACGAGGAGGGCGGCTGTCGGTAAGAGGGTTGTGCTCCTTGCCGGTGTTGCCGCACATGCGACAGGGTTCGTCTACGCGCACCCAGCCGATGACGCCGGTTACATCGCGCGTCGGCTTCTCCGGTCGCCACCAGCCCGTACCCGAGCAGCCCCGGCAAAGCCAGTCGTCACGATCACACCAGGCACACGGCGTCGTACCACAATGAGCGACCTTCGTTCTCACGAGCACTTGCCGGTTCCTCCGCACACGTCGCAGTTCTCGATGCTGTCCACCCAGATGACAGTGCCGTCTGGCTGCTTCTTAGGGCGCTGGTAAGTGATCTTGCCCGAGCCCTTGCAGTTACCGCATGGTGGAGGGTCCTTATCCACTCTGCACCTCCCGGGCCAACGGAACACCATCAGCATGGCCCAGGAGGGCAATGCTGTCCACGAACTCGACGAGGCGACCGCTGAGCCGGCGGACTTACAGACCGACGGCGTAATCGCGTTGGCCTGGGCACTCTCCGTGCCGTAGCCGGATTCGGCGCGCATTCGGCACGATCATGGAGACGCATCGGAGCACACCCGGATGCGTGGCCGGCCTGGGCCGCGCATCCGGGTGCTCGCCCCTATCTGGTGCCGTACATGGCGAGTTCGCTGATCGCCATCTGCCCGCCGGGCTGGCCTCCGCCATTCGGGCGATCGGCGATGACCCGCACATAGCGGGCAGTGACGGGCTGGTCCAGCTGGACGCCAGTCGTGCCTCCGGCACTGTCGATGCGGTGCGCGACCGTCCAGAATGTCGAGCCGTCGAGGGAGACGTCGACGTGGAAGGCGGTCGCGTATTTGTCGACGGGCATCAGGACGGACACCACGTTGATCGACTGCGGTTGCTGGAGGTCTACCTGCAGCGACCACCGGTAGCGTCCCGTTGCCTGCGCGAACGTGGACGGGTCGCCGTCGTTGCCGAGCGCCGGCGCGGAGTTCGGTTGCATGTCGGCCTGGGTTCCGTCGATGAACAGCGCCTGGGCCGGGCTTTTCAGCGCAAGGTTGTTGCCGCCATTGGTGGGGGCGTATGCACCGATCTCGCTGATCGCCATCTGGTCCCCTCGCTGGCCCGAGTTGTCCGGCTTGTCAGCGACCACGCGCAGGTACCGGGCGGTCAGTGGCGTGGTGAACTCGACGGGAATGCTCCCCCACCCGCTGTTGTGGACGGTGCCGACGGTGGTCCAGGTGGTGGCGTCGGTCGAGGCGTCCACGTGGAAGTCGGTTGCGAAATGGGGCTGGGGCATTCCGACCGTGATGTATCCCAGGGTCTGAGCCTGCTGCAGGTCGACAACGAGCTGCCACCGGAACTGTCCGCTGGCTTGCACGTAGGTGGCGGGGTCGCCGTCCGTTGCGTACGTCAGCTGTTCCCCCGGCTGGAGCTGTGCGGTGCTGCCGTCGAGGAACTGCGCCACGACCGGCTTGTGGGCCGCGAGGTTGGTCGGTGCCACGCCCGCCGGCGGTGCCGCGATGCCCGCGTATCCCGTTTCGAGACCGGCGTTGGCCAGCACAGTCGCCGGCACGCCGACGCCGCCAGAGGAGACCTGGGTGTTGGAGCTGATGTTGGTGTTGCTCGGGTTGCCACAGGTCCAGTCGGGGGTGAGGTTCTCGAAATAGTTACCAGTGAAGGAGAAGTCGCCGTAGGGGGTGGTGGTCCCCTCCTTGCATCCGCCCATGGAGGGAGTGTTGTTGCCGTAGGCGGCGTTGCCCGTCATGGTCACGTACTGGCTGCCGCCGTCGGTGTAGATGGCTTGACCGCCACCCCCGGCACCGCGCACGACGTTGCCGCTGATGACCAGGCCGCCGGCGAGCGAGGTGCCTTCCTGCCCGAGGACGTAGATGCCGCCGCCGTCGTAGCGCTGCTGCATGTAGTCGAAGACGAGATTGTTGGAGATCTTGTTGCCGGACGTCTCGGTGGGTGTGCGTCCCCAGCCCCAGTTCGAGCTGATGCCGCTGTAGGGAACATTGTTGATCTGGTTGTGCGCGATGGTGTCGTTACGGGTGTAGCCCTGGAAGATGCCGACGCCTCCGGTGTACTCGACGGCGATGTTGTGGATCCAGTTGTCGGCGACGGTGTTGCCGGTGGGCAGGACGGTGACGTCGGCGGGGTTCGCGTCGCTGCCGTTGCCGATCTCAACGCCGTTTCCGGAGATGTCGGTGAAGACGTTTCCCGTGACCGAGGAGTTGTCGACGCCCTGGCCGAACTGGAGGCCGGCGGCGCCGAGGTGCTGGAAGGTGTTGCCGTCCAACGTCAGCCCGTCGGTGTGGTCGAACGTCACGTTGCCCGGGGTCATCGTCCAGTTGCCGTAGGGGCAGGTTCCGGGGGCGGTGCTGGAGAAGCGGTCGCAGGTGCCCTGATTCTGCCAGGCGTTGGCACCGGTGAGGTGCAGGTTGGCCTGGACTTCGGAGAAGCCGTCGGTCGCGTTCGGGGAGGTCCAGCCCCCGTACTCGACGGTGATGCCGCGGAGGGCGAGGCCGCGCAGCGGATTCGACGCGGTGCCGTGGCCCGTGATCACGTTCTGCAGGCGCGGGATCTCGACGTCGGCGGTGCTCATCTGCTGGCCCTCACGGGGCAGGTAGTAGATGGTGTGTGCCGGCTTGTCGAGGTAGAACTCTCCCGGGTTGTTCAGCAGTTCCTTCGCGTTCTCGATGGAGCTCGGAAGGCCGGCGTTCACGCCGTACTGCTTCTTCGTGGAGTTGTCGAAACACGGCTGCTGCATCGTGACCGTGGTCCCCGACACCGACGCGACCCCGCAGCGCATCTGCGTCCAGGCGACGTTGTAGACGAACTCGACGTTGGAGATGTTCTGCCAGCCGGCGAGAGTCGTGTTGGAGGTCGTGTAGCCCGTGGCTGTGCGGGTGAAGCTGGTGGGCGCCGATCCGGACGCGCGGTTCGCGCGAACACCGTCGACGTAGAGCTGCCGGGTGTCGGTGCCCGCCGGGACCGTCGCGGCCCACACGCCGTTGGACGTCTGGCTCCACCCGGTGACCTGTTGGCCGCCGCTGACGACCGGGTGGGCGCCGGGAGCCGCCTCGTAGGTGACGGTGTGACCGCCAGTCGCGGAGTCACCCGCTGCGGGGTCGAACGTGAGGGGGCCGTTGAGTCGGTACGTCCCATCGGCCAGCACGACGTTGATGTCCGTGGCCATCGTACTTGTCGCCTGTCGGACCTGGCCCTGCGCTGTCAGCAGTGCGCACGGGGCTTGGGTCGAGCAGGTGGATCCCTGTCCGTTAGGGGCGACGGAGTAGACGATGGGGGCGGATGCGGCTGAGGCGGGAGCCACGCCGACACCGATGGCGGCAGCCGCGAGGAGCGTTGGCAGTACGCCGATGGCCATCAGGAGTGCGGCCGGGCGCTGGGACCGTCGATGCATGAATTCTCCGAGACGTCGCTGGTGGAGATAGGTCTGCCGAGGCGGCAGGCCAGAATGAATCAGATCCATAGGCCATCGGCGGACATAGCACGTCACTATGACACCTGCGTGTCGTGAAGGGAAGATGCGCATCAAATCTCTTCCTGGCGCGGCACTCTCGTACTCCAAAGGTGCATGACGGGACAGTGCTCCCCACCACTTGCGCCGGAAGACTCAGATGCATACCATCCCCCCAGAAAAATGAAGCTGACTCTTCACGGTCCCGCCAGAACACGCATAGGCCGGGCGTCAGCCGTTGCCGTACCTGCCCCCGGGCCTCAGGGCTCCGAGGTTTTTGGGCTGGTCAGTGAGGTGGGCAGGGGCGGGGTCGAACCGCCGACCTCATCGTGGACGGCTACACCGAGGACGGTAGCCAGAACCTGGTCAACGAGATAGGCCACTACGCGGGCGAGGTCCAGTTGCCCGACGGCACCTTCCTGATCACCGTGCACGCCGACGGCATGTGGACCCTCACCACGAGGTGACAACCGCCACGGCTTTACCGGTTCCCCCTCCACACACTCCCGCCCCTACCTACGCTTGCCGTCACTTTGATCAGAGAAGGAACCTGCCGGTGAAACTCCTGCACGCCGCCGACCTTCACATCGACAGCCCGCTGCGCGGCCTCTCGGCCTACGAGGGTGCCCCCGCGGAGGAGTTGCGCACCGCATCCCGGGGCGCCCTCGAGAACCTCGTCGACCTCGCCAGAGCCGAGTCCGTGGACGCGGTGCTGCTGGCCGGTGACATCTACGACGGCGACTGGCTCGACTACCAGACCGGGCTGTTCTTCGCCCGCCAGATGTCAGAGCTGGGGGACGCCGACATCCCGGTCTACCTGATCTCCGGAAACCACGACGCGCAGAGTGCGATCACCAAGCGCCTGCGGCTGCCCGAGAACGTGCACACCCTCGACACCGAGGGCCCGGAGACCATCCACGACGAGAAGCGCGGCTTGGCGGTGCACGGTCAGGGGTTCGCCCAGCGCGAGGTCAATGACAACCTCGCCCTGGCCTACCCCGCTCCCCTCAGTGGACTGTTCAACGTGGGGCTGCTGCACACCGCGCTGACCGGACGCCCCCCGCACAATGGATATGCCCCCTGCAACGTGGACCAGCTCGCGGCCAAGGGATACGACTACTGGGCGCTCGGCCATGTGCACACTCGCGAGGTGGTGTCGCAGGACCCGTGGATCGTCTTCCCGGGCAACATCCAGGGCCGTCACGCCCGCGAGACCGGCCCCAAGGGCTGCACTCTGGTCACGGTCGACGACCTGCGGGTCGCCGCCGCCGAGCACCGTGACCTCGACGTCGCCCGCTGGGAGCATCTGCGGGTGGATGTCAGCCCGGCCACCGACTTCGATGACGCGGCCGGCCTGGTCGGCGACAGCCTCCGGGCTCTGGCGGGGGACCGGCTCCGGGCGGTACGGGTCAGTGTCACCGGGCGGACCGCAGCGCATCTGGCGCTCTGGCGGGAGCGGGAACGGTTCGTCAACCAGATCCGGCTCATCGCCAATGACATCGGCTCACTCTGGGTGGAGAAGGTGAAGGTCGAGACACGGCCCCTGGACACTCCCGGCGAGGGATCGGCCGGACTGATCGCGGATCTCCGCCGTACCGCCGACGAACTGCGGGTCGACGACGACCGGTTCCGCGAGGTGATCACTCAGAGCACGCTGCTCCGGAGCTCCCTCCCACCCGACGTCCGTGGCCAGGGAGGTATCGATCCCGAAGATCCGGAGTGGCTGCACCGCATCGGTGATGAGGCCATGGACCTGCTGGCTGCCATGATCACCGAGTCGCAGGAGAACTGATGCGGATACTCAGGTACGACCTCACCGCCTTCGGCTCGTTCACCGGCATGTCGCTGGACCTGTCCGCGCCCGGCGTGCACCTGATCACCGGGCCCAACGAGGCGGGCAAGTCGACGGCCCTGCGGGCACTCGCCGAACTGTTGTACGGCATCCATCCGCAGTCTCCGTACGACTTCGTGCACGCGAAGAGCGCGCTCAGGCTCGGTGCCCTGCTCCAGGGTACCGACGGTGGCGCTCTGGAGATCGTCCGCACCAAATCCAGGAATGCCCCGCTGGTCGACCCGGATGGCAACCCGATCGACGAGGCCGTACTCGCAACCATGCTCGGCGGAATCGACCGGACCACCTTCAACGCCGAGTTCGCGCTGAGCAGCGTGGAGCTGCGCCAGGGTGGCCAGACCCTGGTGGCGGGCAACGGCGATCTGGGTCAGGCCCTCGCGGCATCCCGCTCCGGTCTGAGCCTCACCCGTACCCAGCAGGCCATCGAGGCCCGGATGGCGGAGCTGTACAAAAGGACCGGCATCAAGCCACTGATCAACGTACGGATCAAAGCGCTGAGGGAGGCCCTTGAGCGCAAACGGCAGGCATCACTGCGCCCGGAGCACTACATCACCCAAGAACGCGAAGTCGAGGCCGCACGCGCCGAGCTCGACCGGCAGACCAGGGAACTGGCGGAGCTGCGCGGCACCCGCTCTCGTCTCGAACGGCTCGACCAGTCGCTGCCGGCACTCGCACGACGCCGGGAGCTGCTCACCGAGCTCGAGGAGATCAATGCCGAGGGAGTCCTGGCCCCGGAAGATGTAGCCGAACGTTTTCCCGACCTCGTGCGAGAAACCCGTGACGCCGAGCAGTCGACGCAGCGAGCGGCAACGCGGATCGACGGCCTCGACCAGGAGCTGGCGGATCTGAAGGTCGACGAGGCACTCCTGGCGCAGGCCGACGAGATAGAGGCCCTGTCCCAGGACCGCAAGGCCACCCAGGCTGCCGCCCAACTGCTCGCCCATTCGACCGGGACCGTCGCCGCCCTGCGCGCCGAGGCCGCCGAGCTGCTGGCTCAGGTACACCCCGGCGCCGATCTCGACGACGGCCGGCTCTACCGGGTGCCAGAAGCCATCCCGTTGCGGGCCCGGGAGCTGCACGACCAGCGCGCCGCCATCGGCGCTGGACTGGACCAGAGCCGTCAGGCGCTGACCGCCCGGACCCGCAAACTGGCAGAAGCGGAGCTACGGCTCGACCGGCTGCCGCCCACTCCCGACAGCGAACCGCTGCGGGCCGCACTCACCGCCATCCCACAGGACCTGCTCGCCCGGTTGGCCGCCGCTGAGGAGGCGAAACGCAAGCATCACGGCCGTGCCGAGCCGATCGCGCTTGAGCTGCGGCTCCCATCGGCGCAGGTACCGATCGTCGCGTCCCAGGAGCAGGTCACCGAACATCTCGACGACACCAAGCAGCTCAAGCGCGATCGCCGGGAGCTGACCAAGCAGACCAAGGAACTCAACGGCCGACTGGCGGAGCAGCGCCTGGACCTGACGGCCCTGGTCAAGCACGACCCCCCACCCACCGGCGATGATCTGACACACGCCCGGACCGCCCGGGACGCTCTGTGGACCACGCTGAACCGGCCCGCTACAGCCGCAGAGGTCGGCGAGTACGCGCGGGCCGTCGAGCACGCCGACCTGATCGCCGACCAGATGTTCCAGAACGCGGAACGCATCAACCGGGTCCGCGAGACGGAAACGGCGATCGCCAAGGGCGAGCATGAACTCGGCGGGCTCGGCAGGGAGCAAGACGCCCTCGGCCGGCGAGAAGCAGAGCTGGCGGCCGAGTGGACCGGGCTATGGGCGGAGTACGCCGGACCCGTACCGAAGCCCGAGGCCGCCACGCCGGCCCTCGATCGGGTACGCGAACTACGCGAGGCCCTGAAGGAACTTGGAGACGCGGAGTCGACGCGCGAGGCGCTCCTCGCGCAGGCGGTCCAACACCTCACCCGGCTCAGGACCTTGCTCGACGACCCCACTCACCTGGTAGCGCAGAACGTTCTGTCGGAGCTGCCCGAGCTGCGGGAGATCGCCGAGGCCAGGCTCTCCGAACAGGCAGCCGCGGCCGGAGACCGTACCGTCGCCGCGGAAAAGATCGCGATGGAGCAGGCAGAGCTGACCGAGGCCACAGCGCTCGTCACCGAGTACGAGGAGCAGCTCGCGGCGTGGACGATCTGCTGGCGGCAGGTACTGGACGAGGCCGGGCTGTCCACCGAGCGGGACACGGTCGGGGCGCTCGCCGATCTTGAGCGGCTCGGCCAGGTAGTGACCAAACAGTCCGAGGCGGACCGGATCGAGTACGAGTCGGAGCAGGCCGCCGCCCAGGTCGAACGGTTCCACGAGACGCTGGTCCGAATCGTCACCGAGTGCGGACGCCCTGTACCGCCAGACCATGTGGAACGCTACCTGCTCGTCGGCCGGCTGCATACGGAGGCTAAAGAGAACCGTGCCGTGGCGGACCAACGAGGTCTGCTACAGCGCGACCAGAGCAAGATTCGTACCGACCTCGACAGCGCACGCCAGACCGCACGGCAGCTGGCCGCCGAGCTGATCGAACTGGTGACCAGGACAGGGGTGGACTCCGTCGAGGCACTCAACGCGGCCGTACAACGGCGGGAGCGGCATGCCGAGGTGACGACCAAGGTGTCGGACCTGACCCAGACCATCGCCATCGTGTCGGAAACCCTGGACGACCTGATGGACCAGGCCCAGCGCACCGACCCCGACCAGCTCAAGGCAGAGCTGGCAGGCCTGGCCGAACACATCGGCGACCTGGAGACACAACGCAACGAGCAGACCGAGCTTTTCGTGACCCGGCGGACGGAACTCGCTCGGCTCGACGGATCCGCGCTCGCCGCCCAGGCAGCGGCCGACGCTGAGATCGCCGGGGCCGCACTCGTCGAAGAGGCCGAGGAGTACCTCCGGCTGGAAGTCGCCCGCAAGATCCTGCTCGACTATGCCGAGGAGTACCGGAACGCGCGACAGGATCCCGTGCTCGAGCGAGCCGGGCAGCTGTTCCGGGAGCTGACCCGCGAACACTTCAGCGGCTTGGAACTCGACCACGAGGGGCACTCCCCCGTCATCCTGGCACGCCGCGACACCTCAGCCCTCGTTCAGGCGGGCCGGCTCAGTGAGGGCACCGCCGACCAGCTCTACCTGGCGCTGCGGCTGGCCTCCCTGGAACGGTACGCCGACGAGGACCGGGGGCTGCCCTTCACCGTCGACGACATCTTCATGACATTCGACAACGACCGGACCCGCGCCGCGCTGAAGGTACTCAACGAGATGGCCGACCGGTTCCAGATGATCGTGTTCACCCACCACGAGCACCTGGCCGACCTCGCCCGCGCGGAACTGCCACCAGAGCGGATCCACGTGCACGCACTGCCGGCGTTCGCCCCATCCGTACCGACTGTCCCCCGGCCCCGGGAAGAGCGCGCCTGCCGATCCTGCGGGGACACCATCCCCTACTCTGGCCGAGGCCGCCCGCCAGTCCAATGCGCCGGTTGCCTCACCGCCTGATGTGCGCTGCCGACGCCGCCGGCGTCCGTCGTCGCGCAGTTCAGCAGGTGGCTAGGAGCTGATCCCGCTGACCGTCAACGAAATCCGCCGTTTCTTCGCCCAGAAGACTCGACCTGTCCACCCCGACGAATTCCACGAACCTGGTCCAGGCGCCGGCACCAAACCCGAGCCCGACACTGCCACTACCAGCGCAGACTCAACGATCACGGGCTGCGGCAGTCTGGTCTAGGTGCGGGCTGATATTTGCTGCACGGCCCAGCCGTTGCCGTCCGGATCGCTGAAGAAGACGAACCCGACGTTGTCGAGGACGTCTCCTACAGGGTGCGGGTTTTCGCCCAGGACCTGGATCTCGCTGACCTCCACCCCTCGCTCGACGAGCTGGGCACGCGCTTTGTGGATGTCGGAGACCACGAGTTGCATGCCCTGGAGGGAGCCCGGGGGCATGTCAGGCACGATCCCTTTTCCCACAACGATCGAGCAGCCCGACCCTGGAGGAGTCAGCTGGACGATGCGAGCCTCGTCGCTGATCCTGGTGTCGTGGTCCACGTTGAAGCCGAGCTGCTGGGCGTAGAAGGCCTTGGCGCGGTCCACGTCCGACACGGGTACCACCACCACTTCCAGCGTCCAATTCATGATGTGACTCCTTTTTCTTTTCGGTTTCAGCTGGTCAGTCGCCAGCTCGAATACGGTGTTCTGATCGTTGGTTCTCAGCCCTGCTGAAGTAGCTGGGTGAGCCGGTCGTAGCCCTCGGCGAGGCCGCGCTCCATGGGGTAGCTGAGCACGATGTCGCGGCCCTCCTGGGTCGCATAGAGCAGTGTGCTGGTCAGGGTGGTCTTGCCGTCCTGTTCGACGAATTCGTGGGTGATGAGCGACTCGTCCGGGTAGGACTGGTTGTCGAACAACTCGGTGTAGACCAGGCGGCCGGGTGGCTGGATCACGCGGTACACACCGCCATGGCCCATGTCCGTGCCGTCGGGACCGCGTGACAGGAAGCGCCAGGTGCCGTTCACGCGCAGGTCGACCTCGCAGACGACCAGGTTCCAGCCGCGCGCGCCGAACCAGCGCTTGAGCAACTCGGGTTTGGTCCACGCGTCGAACACCAGGCGGCGGGGTGCGTCGAAGACCCGCGTCACCACGATTTCTCTGTCTGTCGGCGTCGTCACCATCAGGGATCCGGTGTCGTTCATGAATGATCTCCGGTCGCCTGCTGCTTGTGGCTCTGTTCCTCGGTTTTGAGTTCATCGAGCAGTGCGTCGAGATGCTGGTAGCTCTCTTCCCAGTAGCCGCGGTAGTTCTCAAGCCAGTCGGTGGCGGCCTTGAGCGGACGCGCCTCGAGCCGGCACGGCCGCCGTTGCGCGTCACGGCCACGTGAGACGAGTCCGGCGCGTTCCAGCACCTTGAGGTGCTTGGAGACCGCCGGCTGGCTCATGTCGAACGGCGCTGCCAGCTCCGTCACCGTGGCCTCGCCCGACGCCAGCCGGACGAGGATCGCCCGCCGTGTCGGATCGGCCAACGCAGCGAAAGTCGCGTCGAGCAGGTCCGGACCCATGTACATAACCCCTTAGTTTTATAACCAATAGGTTTCTACATGCCGCCCGCGCAGGTTGTCAACCCGCCGGGGTCTGACCCTCCAACTGACTGACCGTGACGCCACGCAGTGGACCTGACCAAGGTCAGGCCGGTCAGAAGACGAGGCCAACGCTGAGGTCATACCGGTCACGGTCTATGTCGTGGGCAGGGGGCGGTCGTTCACGACGTGTTTCATGACGAGGGTGGAGTTCAGCCGCTGCACGCCGGGCAGCGCGGACAGGACGTCGTCTTCCAGCTCCTGGTAGGCGGTGAGGTCGGCGGTGACGATACGCAGCAGATAGTCGGGGTCGCCGAACAGCCGCTGAGCCTGCACCACCTGCGGAACGCGGGCGACGGCTTCCTCGAAGCCGAGCAGGGTGTCGCGGTCCTCCTGGCGCATGGTGACGAACACCAGCGCCTGGAACGCCAGGCCGAGGGCGCCCGGATCCACGATCGCCCGGTAGCCGCGGATCGTGCCGCTTCGCTCCAGCTCCCGCAGCCGGCGGTGGCACGGCGAGACACTCAACCCCACCCGCGCCGCCAGCTCGGTGATCGTCAGACGACCGTCCTCCTGGAGCACAGCAAGAATCTTCCGGTCGATCGCATCCATGCAGAACATCCTTCCATTCTGCGCCTTCAACAGGGTAGAAATTGGAAGCACTTTCGGCTAGATCAAACGTATTCTTCCCACATCAGCCTCTATCTGGGGGAGATTCCTGTCATGGCAGCCAGTTCCGTGCTCTCGTTCTGGGCGGTCGCGCTCCTGCTCATCGCGGTGCCGGGCGCGGACTGGGCCTTCACCATCAGCGCCGGGCTGCGAGGCCACTCGGTGTATCCGGCCGTCAGCGGGCTGATCGTCGGCTACGCCGCCGTCACCCTGGTCGTCGCAGGCGGGGTCGGCGCCCTGGTCGCCGGATCCCCGCCCTTCCTGACCGGCCTGACCCTCGTCGGCGGCCTCTACCTGATGTGGCACGGCGTAATGACCTTCGCCCACCCCTCCGCCCCCGACACCCCGGCCAGCGGCCCGGCCGGAACCGACTGGAACACATTCCTGCGCGGCATCGGCGTCAGCGGCCTCAACCCCAAAGGCCTGCTCATCTTCCTCGCCCTGCTGCCCCAGTTCACCGACCCCCACGGCACCTGGCCCATCGCCGGGCAGATCGGCGTCCTCGGCCTGGCCTTCATGGCCACCTGCGCCCTGTTCTACCTCGGCCTCGGCACCGTCACCCGCACCGTCCTGCACGGCAGACCCGCCACAGCCCGCCTCGTCAGCCGCCTATCCGGAGCCGCCATGATCGGCGTCGGCGCATGGCTGCTCATCGACCACCTCACAAGCTGAAACACAACCCGCATCAGGCCGCCTCCTCGCTCCAGCACCCGAAGCGCATCGGTGTGCTGGTGGGTGGGCGGTATCGGCTGATCGACCCGGTCGGCCAGGGCGGGATGGGCCCGCGGCCGCGACGAGGTCCTCCATCGTGAGGTGGCGGTCAAGGAGATCCTGCTGCCCACGGGCTGGTCCCCGAGCAACGGGCCACGCACGCCGAGTGGAGGCGCTGGCAGTCGGCTGAGGCTCCCGGCCCGTGCACGGAACGCGTCGCGGAGCTGTCCAAATCGGCACGGGTGCCGCGTCGGTTCAGTAGGGCCGCCGGGTGGCGGCCCGGAAGTCTCTGGAGGAGGGAAGAGATGAGTTCCGATCTTCACCGGCGGGCAGCAGCGATCACGACTGGCGGCGCCTCATCGATTCAGGATGAGGAGCGTGCCGTCCTCGCCGTTTTCGACGCGGCGTCCAGCGCGTGGACCGACGGTGACGCGAATGCGTTCGTCGAGTGGTACGCCGAAGACGCGACGGTGATCTTGCCCGGGTTCTACCTGCGAGGCAAGGCCGACGTCCGGGCCGGCATGGGCAATGCGTTCGCCGGGCCCCTGCAGGGCTCGGAGCGCATCCATACGATTCAGAGCGTCCGGTTCCTCAGCGACGACACGGCCATCGTGATCACCAGGAGCGCCACCACTTTCCCAGGCGAGGCCGAACCTCCGGCCGAGCGGTGGGAATCGGCGACCTGGGTGCTGTCCAAGGGTGAGGGCAGGTGGCTCTTCGAGGCCTACCACAGTTGCGCCGCTGGGGCTGAGCCCGCAGGAGCCGACCCGGCGCCATGAGATTCCACCACCGCCCCGTGAACGCGGGCTGAACCACGGGCGCGCCGGTTCGCCACGACCATCCATTGAACGCGGTCTGAGCCCGCGTATAAGGAGAAGAACACGATGGCAAGCAAGCAGTCGGAAGCTGTCAGGGACCACTGGCGCAGCATGACGCAGGCAGCGAGAGCACATCCGAATCAGACTCCTGGGCAGGTACGCGAAAGGGTCGAACGCTACTGGGGTGAGCTGACGGCCGAGCCCGGTGGCATCGACTACCTCGAAATCGAAGTAGCCGGCCTGCCCGCGCTGTGGGCGGTCCCCAAGGGAAGTGCTGAGGACCGCGTGCTCCTGTGCTTGCACGGCGGCGGTTTCGTCAGCGGATCGATCTACACGCACCGGAAACTCTTCGGCCACCTGGCCAAGGCTGTCGGGGCCCGCGCACTGCTCACCGACTACCGCCAAACCCCCACGCATTCTCATCCCGCCCCACTCGAAGACACCACCGCCGCCTACCGTTGGCTGCTCGACCAGGGGATCGAGGCCCAGCACATCGCACTCACCGGCGACTCGTCCGGAGGCGGGCTGTCCATCACGACGATGCTGCGCGCCCGCGAGCTGGGTCTGCCCACCGCGGCCGCGTTGATGCTCATATCGCCGTGGGTGGACATGACGGTCAGCAGCCCTACCTTCGAGTCCAACCGCGAGACCGAAGCCTTCTTCTACCAGGAGGTCGTGGAAGCGTTGGCGGGCATGTTCCTGGCAGGCACCGACCCGAAGGACCCGCTGGCCAGCCCGCTCCACGCCGACCTCACCGGCCTCCCGCCGATGTACATCCAGGTCGGCGGCCACGAAACAATGCTCGGTGAGTCCCTCCAACTCGACGAGAACGCCCGCAAGGCCGGCGTGGATGTCCGGGTCGAAGCCTTCCCCGGCCAGCTGCACACCTTCCAGATGGCCGCGGGACACGCGCCCGAGTCCGACGACGCGATCGGAAAGCTGGCCGCATGGGTCCGGCCTAAGCTCGGCCTCACCTAGCGCGCGGCCGGCGCCGGTGACTCACCGATGCAGCACGTACGGCCCAGTACCGCACACGCGCACATCCTGCCAACCGACCGGGCCACCTGCGAACATGGCCTTGCCCTGCTCGACCAGACCATGCAGCGCGCTCTGGCCAGCGGGCTCAGTTCAGGGTTTTCTCGTCAGAATCCATGAGAAACCAGGGAGCGGTCTACACCACGAGCCACTGACGGCCGTTGAGGAGCTCGACCACCGCGTCCAGATGCCCTGCGTGGCAGGCGGTCTCCTCGATCATGTGAAGCATGATGAACCTGAAGTCCGGGACTACCCATTCCCCCCAGCGCTCGTCGCGCTGCCGCGGCGCCATGTCGAGAGGAGTGACGGCAATAATGGCGTTCGCACGCTCGATCTCGTCCCGGTACAGATCGAAGACGGCCTCGGCCGACTCGTCCGGCTCCAACAGCCAGTCGGAGTCGCCGCGGTCATCGTCCCACCCGGGGAAAAAGTCGAACGGCTCGCCAGCGACAATGCACCGGAACCAGTAGTGCTCGTCCCCCAACGCCAGATGCTTCACCAGGCCCAAGCAGCTCCAACCCGACGGCAGCACCGGCCGCAGCAGCTCCTCCTCTGACAGACCTTCCAGGATGCCGAGCACGTGGTCCCGCTGACCATCGAGGAAACGTCGGAGCACCTGGGTCTCATCGTTCATCCCGAGATCGTATAGCTCCGCCCTCAATGCCCTGGCGAACGTTGGCGCCCCAGCGGCCCGTCAGGAGCTGGTGAGGATGACGAGTTGCTGGGTCGCTCGGGTCATCGCGACATAGCGGTCGACCGCTCCTTCGATGCCCTTGCCGAACGCCTCTGGGTCCATGAGGACGACCAGGTCGAACTCGAGCCCCTTCGATAGTTCCGGGGTCAGCGACCGGACGCGGGACGTCGCCCGGAATGTGGGATCGCCGATGACGCAGGCGATCCCGTCGGCATGCGCGGCGAGCC